>NZ_JAERIS010000017.1 GCF_017979425.1 Helicobacter salomonis
TTTAGAACCCTTTAACTTTAAAAGCATGAAGCACTTTAAGAACTGGTTTAAGAAGTATGAGGCATAAAAGCATATCTGTACTAACAATCATCGCACATGAAAACTTTCTTCAAGCCCCCACGGCGTTTGAGTGGCAAACTAGGCAAGTGAGTTTACGAACGTACCCTTTAGGGTTGCTTAGTTTGCAAACTAAGCAACCCACTTCGTAGGACACTTCGCAAGCTCCGTTTTGCCTAGTCTGCCCTGCGGGGCTTAAGATGAGTGTAGTAGAATAGTAACATTAGAACTAAAAGGCTATGCATGAAGAAGGATTATCGCAAATTCTCTCAGCGTTCTTTAGAAGCTCTTGAGAGTCGTTATGGTCATGAAATCATAAAGCTGAGGGATAAATACCAGGACACTAAGAGTAGGTATGACAAAGAGCTCAAAGCCTTGCAAAATAAAGTGAATAGAGAGATTAGAGCATTCACTAATAAGATGAATAGAGAACTCATCGCCTTTGAAAAGAAAATGAAACGCGAGCTAGATAGTATTAAGAAGCAGGGGGAGAAAAAGACAGAGGAGCGTCAAAGAATCAATGACATTTTGAATAAGAGGGCATTTGAAAATCAGACTCAATCCCAAGAGTTACAAGAACCTGATAACTCTAACCCCACAGTACAATGAAGGGATTAGAACAATATGGGTGCTCTTTCATCCATCCACTTCAAGCCCACCAAGCATGACATCCAAGAAAAGCATAACGATCGCACCATTGCCCCTCATTATGTACTCAAGAGTGGGGGACTAGGTATAGAGTGTAATCACAATGCCCTAGAAGCAAGAGCTCTAAGAGATAGTCTAGTAGAGCAAGCCAAGCTCCATTATAAGCACCATGTCAACCAGCCCTTCAAGGCTAAGAGTTATCTCTGGAGTGCTGTAGTCAATCTCAAGGACACGAGCGCCATGCAAGACCTAGAGCGACTAGCCAACCACTTCAAAGATAAGTATGGGTTTCAATGCTATCAGATTGCTATCCACAGAGATGAGGGGCATGTGGATGAGAATGGTGTGCTCCACCTCAATCACCATGCCCATTTAGAGTTTGTGACCCTAGATGAGAAGACGGGCAGGAGCTTGTTTAGAAAAGTCACGCCTAAAGTGCTCAGACAATTTCAAGATGAAGTCGCCCAAATCTTAGGGATGGAGAGGGGCGAATACGTAGAAAAAAGCGGGCGCAAACGCATTGAACCTAGAGCTTATGGGGCATTGATGGAGAAGGCTAGAGAGGAGCGTAAGGGGCTCAAAGAAAAGTTAGATAGTGCTGGTATTTTAGAACATAAGTTTCGGTGTGTGTTTGCTCACTTGATCGATGCTGGTGGTGAAAAAATAGAGGACGACTTTACTGCCGCATGCAAAGAGAGGGGTGTATGGGGTAAAGGTGGACTAGAGGCGACTAAAGGGCAGTTGGAGGTATTTCTTAAGCTAATGGAGAATGAGTTTGAGGAGATTAAAAAGCTTAAGGAGGATTACAACAACCTACAAGCAGATTTCACTCGCTCAGAGCATGAACTCAAAGGAGCTAAGGAGCAACACCTAGCCGATATGAATGCCATTTGTGCCATAGCAGGACAACCATCTAAACAGAGCGAGAATCTAGAAAAGGCCAGCAAGAACGCCAAGCAGAGCATGAGACTCTGGCGTGTTAGAGCAAACAAATATGGAGCAGAAGTAGGAATACTCAAGCAAGACAATGCTTGCAAAGATAACACACTTGCTACCTTGAGCGATGAGAACACAAGGCTTGCCAAAGAATCTCAAGATAACCTGTCTTGCAAACTTGTTGCAGAGAGTGAATGCAATGAGCTCAAAGAGAAACTTGCACGCTCAGAACAAAAGCGCATGGAGACTAAAGACAGAGCCAGCCAAAGAGTTACACAACTGAAGACAAGGCTTTATTCCACTAGAGATGAAGGAAGGAAATTACAACAAGAGATTGCCAGCAAAGATATAGCTCTAGCCACTAAAGACAAGACTATCAGCGAGCTAACCGCAGACCTAGATGCCATTTTTACAGCTTGTGGCTTAATAGACCCTAGTAAGAAGCTTACAGCCAAAGAGAGAAGTAAAGACATAGAGGGAGTAGTCAAAGAGTGGGTGCAAATCAATAGTGCGCTAGGTGACTTAAAGCTCTACACGCAGCAAGACTACATGGAGTTGCGCCAATTAAAGCAAGATAGCAAGATCAAGACCATAGGTGGATTGCAAAAGAGAATACGAGAACTAGAGGATAATGCCCTGGCGCAATATAAGGATAAACTAGATGAATTAGAAAGCCAACACCAACAATCTTTAAAAGATAAAGACGAAGCACATCAACAAGCTTTAGAGGCTAAGAAGCAAGAGTATCAGCAAACCCTAAATGACAAAGATGATCAAATCAAACAACTCAAGAGCGATAAAGCTAACCTAGAGGGACAACTACAAACCAAAGAGCAAGAACATACCAAAGATTTACAAGCAATGCAAAACAAGATAAGTAGCCTTGAGAAAGAAAAGGCCCAAAAGGACACGACAATAAGCGACTTGGAGGCACAGATCACCCAGTACACCCAAGAGCTAGAGAAAGTAAAGCCAGAGCTTGCAACACTGCAAACTAATGCTAACACATTACAAGACCTAAACAATACACAGGCCCAAACAATCAAGCGAGCTCAAGAGGCGAATGAAAAACTACAACAGGCAAAGCAAACCCTAGAAGCCAAGCAAAAAAGCCTCACGCAAGAGTTAGAGAGCTCTAAACAAGAGATCGCTACGCTCAAGACCACTAACAAGGAACTACAACAAGAGAACCTAAAGCTCAAACCTGTATATCTCACTAAAGAACAGATTAAAGCTAGGCGTTTGGCAGAGAGGCAAGAGCTTATGGGCAAGGGCTGTCCTAAAGAAGCCTTTAGAGAATTGAGTGCCCTAGATGATGAGAAGCTCACCCAAGCACAACTAGATGAGCGCATTTTAAACATTTGGCTCAAGTATGCCCCCGACTACATTGCTGACCTAGAGAGCACACAGGCTAACCTAGAGCAAGAGAACCAAACCCTTAAAACTGAGTTAAAAACAGCAAAAACAGAAGCAAAGAGTCAAGCACATATCAAGGCTTTTGAAAGAGAAGCTGTTAATCTCATTAGAAAGCATGTAGCCCCCGTTAGCACAGGTGTAGTGGCGCATATCCAAGCCAGTGGTGAAAAGATTACAGCGATCCATAAACAATGCCAAGAAGAGATGATCCAACAAGCGAGTGTGTGTGTGGTGTTTGGCGAAGAGTTGAAGGCGGGCAAATTCAAAGCTTTTAACAATGTAAAAAAACTTTTTGGCAAGGGGGTTAAAGACCCCATAACCTATGAGTATGTAGAGCGGGGCAAAATCCATTACAGAGAGCTTAACAGACGAGAGCAAGCCATAAAAGATACATTAGCAGACACCCTTAATAAGCACAGCCACGCGGTGCAAACTATCAACAACCAAGCCTGTCAAGTGATCTTAGAGGCTGTGGAGAGTGTCAAAGATGGGATTGCCAAGCTTGCCACAGAGTTTAAAAACAGCGCAGAATATGGGGCAGAGCTCAATCAGACTAAAGGACAGATAGATAGCCTTAAAAACGATAAAGAGCGTTTGCAAAATAAAGTGAGTGCCTTAGAAAAAGAGCAAGAGACTAACAAGCAGGAGGTAGAGAAGGCACGGATCAATAATGAAGCTTTTAAAAGGAGTGGCATTGAAAACACGAGACTTAGAAACGACCTACAAACCGCCAAAACAGAGCTAGAAACTACACAGGCAGATTTGAAGGATACAAAAACCAAACTCGAGGACACACAGAGCGCATTGCAAGCTTTGCAAAAAGTTATAGAGCCTGAAGCTACTCTTACACCCGATGATTCAAAGACAATCGATACAACCCAGCCTGAGCCTACAAAAGGACATAGACCTAAGATTTAGAAGTTGTCGACTCTTGTGGTACTCGATATAACAAAACTTTGATGTTGCCTAAGTGCTCTTAGACCTGACAACAATCTTTCTCTAAGTTATTGAAAACATAACTTAATAATTTCGCTTATTCCCGATACCACACCGGAAACTCTGCTAAACTTTCACAACCTGTAAATATGCTATCCATGTTATCAACCTTAGACACATTCCATTTGTCTAAAGGCTGGTTAAAGTTTGCACAACCACTGAACATGTATCCCATTTTTATTACACTAGACACATCCCAACTATCTAGGGGTTGATCGAAGTTTTTACAACCACTGAACATGTGGCCCATGATTACTACATTGGAAACACTCCAGTTGTTCAAAGGTTGGTTGAAATTCACGCAGTTCTCAAACATGCTCCACATCTTCTCTACCCTAGATGTGTCCCATCCATTCAAGGACTGATTAAACAAAGTACAATTCTTAAACATGCTATCCATATTGGTTACATTAGACACATTCCATTCGTCTAATGGCTGATCGAAAACAACACAGTTGTAAAACATCTCTTGCATATTTACTACATTTGAAACATCCCACTTTTCTAAGGATTGGTTAAAATTTGTGCAATCTTTGAACATACTCCACATATTCTGTACCTTAGATGTTTTCCATTCATTCAAATGTTGGTCGAAAATGGTGCAATTCTCGAACATGCTTTCCATATTTGTTACACTTGAAACATCCCAGTTGCCTAACGGTTGATTAAAATTTACGCAACCAGCAAACATACTAAACATATTCGTTACATTGGAAACATTCCAACTATTCAATGGTTGATTAAAATTTATACAACCAGCAAACATACTTGCCATATTCGCAACTTTGGATACATCCCAGTTGCCTAACGGTTGATTAAAATTTACGCAACCAGCAAACATGCCTCGCATGTCTGTTATCTCAGACACATCCCAAGTTTCTAATCCAGAAAAATCCTTTCTATTGACTCCGTTAAATAGATTGCCTAAGTCCTTGTGCTCTAAATCATCAAGGACAATCTGACTTAGATGAATATCCTTGCGAGATACTAATCCTTTGAGCTCTATACCGCTTTTTGGATGATACTTTTTCAGGTTACTCTCCTTTAAAAGTTTCTGAAATTCAGGAAGTATTGTAACATTAATTTGAGAATATACTCTTATGCTAAACACATAAGTCAAAAGGATGTGCACCCAACTTAAACACCCACATCTTTAGACACTGTCGCGACAAGATTCCTAACGATAAATTGTATTGTATGGCTATAGATAAAGTACGGTCTCACACTACTTTTGACCTTGCAACAACCAGAGTGGTTTTGGAGGCGTAAAGAAAGTTAGCATGGTCTAGAGAGTGTTAGGGGTTTTAGCTAACTCTTCTTCCCCTTACTATTTAAATCTCCTTGAATCCTGTGTGCACGACAAGGAAACCATAGGTAAACGTGCATTATAATTATCCCGAAAAGAGTTCTGTTGAAGTGTGAAAATTTTCCACATTACCTCGTTATATTCTTGGAACAATCGGATAGATAGTCCACTATCTTCAATGCGATCCAAATCCGACATGGCTACTCAACATTTCGTTCATCTCATCAAGTGATTTTTCAATCGTATCTTCATCTGATTTTTGAGCGTTTGCAAATGGTTACAGATCTCTTGCAACTGGATACGGATTTTTTAGCATATCCCAGCCACTCCAACGCTTCTTTAGCTCGGCGTTCATCTGTCTCATCCCCCATACCCATGGCTTTTTGGTAATACTCACGAGCTTTGACATAATCCTGCGCCACACCGTTACCATCCCTATACATGTCTCCTAAGTTCTTTATAAGCCCTAGCATGTCCCATGTCTGTAGCTTTTTAGTAGTGTTGCGCTGCTTTTTTGTGATCCAGTTGGACACCTCGACCATTGTGATATAAACCCAAAACTAAAATGCGTATTGGCATTGCAATGAGAAATATCCCAGCTCGCCAGCCCCTCAAAGTTTTTTCGATCTTAAAAGAGTAAGATCATCTAGCACCCCGCTCAAATCTTCAGGCACGCTAATATCAATTTCTCCTGAATGCACGCTCTCATCTCTAACTAGCTCTTTAAGTTTCTCTTTTGTTGTGGGGAAATATTTCTTTTTCATCGCCATATTCACCTTTCTTTTAGGAACACCATCTAGGGAGTCTAGAGAGAGAATCGCAAAATTGAAACATGTCCTGAGTACTTTCTACTGGATACATCTCAGTTATCCAAAAATTGGTCAAAATTTGCGTAAAAGCAACTGCAACACACCCTCCTGCCCTGATAAGGATAAACTAAGAATTAAGCTTGAATCAGGCTCAGGTGCATTTTTTATAACTTGCTAAGTGCCTTTTGAGCAAGTCTTATCGCCTTCTCATTTCCGCTTTCAATAGCTTTTTGATAACATTCTTTGGCTTTGATCCTGTCTTGCGCTGCACCATAGCCGTTTTCATACATTACGCCCAAATTGTAGTATCCCACACCATGCCCCATATCAGCCCCTTTTTGATAACATTCTAAGGCTT
The DNA here is from genome assembly GCF_017979425.1 of Helicobacter salomonis. Lineage (GTDB taxonomy): Bacteria > Campylobacterota > Campylobacteria > Campylobacterales > Helicobacteraceae > Helicobacter > Helicobacter salomonis. Next base: position 6,527 of record NZ_JAERIS010000017.1, read on the forward strand.
TGGCATAGTTTTGTGACACGCCTTGCCCATTTTCATACATGTAACCTAAGTCCACATAGCCAGCTGCATATCCCATTTCACCGGATTTTTGATAATATTCTAGAGCTTTAGAGTCACTCTGCGGGGCACCTTGACCTTTGTCATACATGACTGCTAAACTGTGACAAGCTCTAGCATTTCCCATACTAGTCGCTTTTTGGTAGCACTCCATGGCCTTAGCGTAATCTTGCGCTACACCTTCACCGTTCTTGTATAGGATACCTAAATTACGATAAGCTCCAGCACTTCCCATTTTTGCTGCTTTTTGATAGTATTCTAGGGCTTTAGAAAAGTCCTGTTGCACACCCTTGCCAAGATCGTACATGAGACCTATTTCAAAATAAGCTTCAGCTGGTTCTTTTCCATCTAGCATCATTTTTGCGATCTCGCGATACTCAAATGCCTTAGCATCGTCCTGCGCCACGCCTTGACCTGCAAAATACATGAGACCTAGATTATTATAGGCTGCAGAACTACCCATCTCGGCAGCTTTTTGGTAATACTCCACCGCCTTAGAATAATCCTGCGCCACGCCTTGACCTTTTTCATATAGACTGCCTAAGTTGCAACAAGCTCCAGAGTTACCCATTTCAGTGGCTTTTTCCCAGTATTCTTTAGCCTTAACATAATCTTGTGGCACACCTCTACTATCATAGTACATGAAACCCAAATTACAATAAGCCTCCGCACACCCCATCTCGCCAGCTTTTTGGTAATGTTCTATGGCTTTAGTATAGTCTTGTGCTACCACGCCCCGACTTTCACAATACAGGATAGCCAGGTGCGCATGGGTTTGCGCATTAACATGTGAAAAATTCCACCCCTCCAACCCCTCAAAATTTTGTGAGCGCAAAGAAGTGAGATTGCTCAACACCCCACTTATGTCCTCAAGTGCGCTGATGTCAATGGTGCTTAAAGGGATATTTTCATCTTTAAGAAGCTCTTCTAACTCCTCTGTGGTTTGTGGAGCGTAAGTTTGACTAGCCTCCTCTCCCTCCTCCACCTCATACACTCTCCCAAACAGCGCATCCACAGAAGTTTTAAGCTCCATAAAAGCCTGTTCGAAGTCCTTAGCCAATTGCTCATGGCTGACTTCTTGTTCTCCTAAGGCGATATTTTTAATGGTGTTCATATAGCTTTCTATTTTTTCGGTGCGATCGGCATAGGCATCATCAATCGCTCCTAGCTCTACACGGATAGAGTGAAAAGCCTTTTGCACCTGTTTAGCCTGTGCTCTTTTGTGATCCAAAGTGGCCTTATACTTCTGATACACCTCCTTATCCAACGCCTCAATGATGTCTCTTTGACTCATCGTGTGCTTATGGCTAGCTAGTTGGCTTAAAAACTCTTCTAAGCTCATCTTATCAAAGCCATACTCTTGTTTTTCTACTGCACTATATAGACTAATCCCCTCATACTCCATCCCCTCCATCTCCAAAGTGTCTTTGATGTGTTCTTTCACTAAGTCTAAGTCTTCTTGAGCGCGCATATCTGCCTTGCTCACCACAATGTAGAGCTTCTTGTTCTCTAAGTCCAGGGCTTTTAAAAACTCCAAATCACTACTAGTCAAGTTGCCCGCTGAAGCATCTACAGCTGTAAGCCATAAAATAGCTGAAGAGTTGGAGAGAAACTCTTTGGCGGTGTTTAAGTCTTGGACTTTATTGGCATTGTTATCCGGGTTATAGCCAGGAGTATCAATAAAACAGATGTCCGCATAAGCCTTGTTTTCAAAGCTTGTGCCCACTACCATGAAGGGTAAGATGTCTTTGAGATTAAAACCAAATTGCAAGGGTTGCTCGGCATTGTGGCTGAGTTGGTCTAAGATGTTTGGTGCAATTGCTCCTAAATCCACCACAGCATTGTTCTTAGAAATGCCCAGAATTTGCTCTTGATCGGCATCCATCACATAACTAGGGATGGCCGTAGTGGGGTTCATCCCAATGGGCAATTGGATAGAAGCCCCTAGTAGGCTATTGACAAATTGGGACTTGCCTGCACTAAAGCCTCCCCCCACAGCAATGATGTGTTTTTGAAAGAGTTCAGGGTAAGCAGCTATGACAAAGATTTCATTCTCTAAGGCTTGTAAGCGTAAGAGAACATCGAGTTCATTGGGGATGGCAATCTTCTTGCTCAAATCTCTAAACTTTTCAATGGCTTGATTAAAATGCCCTAAGTCCTCCCCTTGAAACTGGGCGGATAACACCGCGCTTACAATTTTTAATTCTTGTTGCATATTCACCTCCCTAAAGAATTTGGCGCACTTGTTCTAAGAGTGCATTATAACGGCGGATATTTTCTTCTTTATCCTGCGCGTCTTGTTCTAATTCTTCAATCTCTTTCTTGTAAGAGCCCATCAGCTTTGTCCCAATCTGTGCGCCCTTGATAGCGGATTCTAGAGCATTGAGAATGCTCTTTACATCGCTTTTAGCACGCTCTTTTAAGCTATACGAATACTCTTCAGCCGCACTCAAAAATGCTTCACATTCACTATCCCCCACCAACTCCCCTGATTGGTTGAGAATGGAGGGTAGAGAGAAGTTATAGGCAAATGCGGGCAACTGGATAGAGGCAATCACAGCGCGCACACTGGATTGAATCACATCTGGGTCTAAGTATTCATCCCCCACACCCTTTTGCAAGGCTTTGAATAAATCCTCCTTGAGCTGTTTGCGCCAAATGGTGATGTTTTTATTGTAGGCACTATCTAGGAGATCGCCAATCTCACTGGTGGCTTCTTGCAAGGCTGCGCGAATCGGACTGGCTTTGAGAGTTTTGTAGGTAATATTGTAAGTCTTGTATTCGTAGCGATTACCCGTCAGGCTACGCCAACCCAAAAACCCCATTCCCTTATCAACTCTTTTTGTCCTCTCTTCTGTTTTAGACCCCTGTGAGCTCTCTTGTGCCCGCTCAATTTCTCTAAAGAAACTTCTAATTTGTTGATCCAATTCTTCTCTAAGCTTGTTAGAAAGCGCGATTGCCGTGTCCTCAAAGGCTTCATCAGCGATAGACATCACTTTAGTTTGGATTTTCTCTAGCTTTTTGAGTTGCTCTTTGAGTTCGTTTAAATCTAGGGTGTTGAGCTTATCCACCTTGTTTTGCAAGGCACTGGCCACGCCCTTAGCAAACTGCTCTAAACTCTTGAGCTTGCTTTGCAAAGTTTCTTGCAGAGCAGCTGTGATAATGGCTTCTTTTTGTGTACGCACTTGTTCTAGGATTTGCAAGACCTTTTGGGTGTTGGCTAGTAGGTTCAAATTAGAGAGAGCACTCTCTTTAGTAGCAAAGAAATCGGGGTAATTCTTGCGTAGATTCTCTAGTACCTTCTTAGCATTGGGGTCTTGTAAATTGTCATAATGGTTAGCAATCTCTGTGCTCACCCCAGAGCTAAAGAGCACCTCAAAGGCACTGAACTTGGCACAGGCCTCTGCACCATACTCTTCTTGCTTAGAGGTGAAGATGTCCTTTTGTTGGCGAGTGAGATTGGCTAGGGCTTTTTGGATGGATTGGGGTAGATTACCTCCAGCCTTAATCTCAGGGGCACTGAGCACATTGTCAAACTGGGAGGCTACGATGTGAAACTCTTTGATACCATTTTTTTGTTTGATGCTTTTAAGGAGCTCTAAATCCCGTGCGTTGAGAAACTGCCCACTGGGAGACACTAAAAAGACCACATCACAAGCGGCAATGAGCGATCTTGTGCGCTCCTCCCTAGAGACGATGGGATCGTCCATCCCAGGAGTGTCGATAATCTTGAGTTCTTTAAGGCGTTCTTCATTGAGGCGCAGCGTGATAGACTTGCTAAAGGGCATAAACTTACCACTAGAGCCCACATAGTCTTTGAGCTTTTCTCCCAGTTCGCTGTAACTGCCACACTCCACCTTTTGACTAGAGGGTAGACTGGAGGCTTGGATACCACTTTGTTGCATTTGCTCGTATTGTTCAAAATGGGCGTGTAAAGAAGAAGTACTGAGCTCCTGAGCGGCCATCTTTTTAGCGTTTTCACGCAATTCTGCATCGCTCTTTTTCTTCACCAAATTAGCGTTTTTCTTAAACTCCTCGTATTTGCGCTCTGTAGCTTCTTGGAGCAATTGCTGGTATTGGGCGTGCTTGCTTTTAATGTGCTCCACTTCTTCGGGGGTGTAAAAATCCACCTCTGCCTCAAAGCTCTCCCCATATTCTAAGATGGTGAGTGCCGCTGTCATGGGTGTAGCGGCTTTGGGCAACACACTCTGCCCTCCAAAAACTAGGGCATTTAAAAACGAGCTCTTGCCTGCTTTTACCCGCCCTAAAATCCCAATCTTTAAATCCCGATCTGCGTGCGCCTTGTCCTCAAAGATTTGTTTTAACTCGTGAGTGGGTTGGATGTCTAGCTCTTTCTCTAGGGCATAAAACTCTGTGCCTAGATTGTTATCTTTGATAAAATTCTCTAAGCGACTATTCACATCAAGCAAATGCTCTACACTAATCTCGGCCATTTATTCTCCTAAGTATTGTTGGTGTAAGTGTTCTAGGTTGCTAAGTGTGCTCTCTAAGGCACTGATCTGACTCTGTAAGTCCTGTGTTTGCTGGCTTCTCTGTTCTTGGATTTGTTGGATTTGATTCTGTTTTTGGGCAATTCTCTCACTAAAGACTTGGCTAGTCTGGGCAATGATGGTGTTGACTTGGGTACTAAAGTAGGCACTTAGCTCGGGTCTGATCTGGGCTAAAATACTGGGGATCACTTGATTGGCAATCTTCTCTCTAACTGCCTCTTCTTTCTTGCTTTGCACGAATTTAGAGAAGATACCGGGCAGGATAGACAAGAGTGTGCTTAAGATTGTGCCTACAAGCGGATTGATTGTAAAACCCAAACGTCCCAAAGTTTGCAAAGCCACTGCCCCTGAAGAAGCTAGGGCAAGATTGGAGAGAAACCCTGCTTTACCCTCTTGCTTGTTCTCTAAAGCCCGCATCGCCGCAAAGCAACTGCTCTCTACAAAGTCCTTGAGGTGATCGGCCCAGGTATTGAGATCATCTGCTTCAAAGGCAATGCCACGCACACTCATCTGAAAGTCTTCAATGATGTGCTGGTTGATCCCAATGAGTTTTCTTTGGATTTCAGCTAATAACACAGGGCGGATGATATTATTGATTTCTCTTTCAAAATCTCCTCCCTGCAAGATGATTTGCACGAGTAGATTGGCATTGCCCTCTAAAGCCCTTCTGACCTCTGTTAAAATGCCTTCAAGATTGTGATTGGCATAACGGCTTTGTGCCTGCTCTAGCGCCTGTTGCCTCTGTGTTTCAATCTGAGACATCTCCTCTTGTAAGCTCTGGATTAGGGCTTGATTCTCTTCTTGATTGCTATGCAAGCCCCTTAACTCTGTTTGCAATTGTGAGCGCATGTTTGTATAGAGCAACTCTAAACGGGCATGAAAAATGCGCTTGAAGAGCATTTCACTATCAATACGCCCTAACATCTGGTTGAGGACAATCCTACCATTGTGATCGTCTAAAAACTCTAGGGGTTCTTGGGTGCCAAAATGCAAACTCAGCTGGTCTGCAACAGCTTGCTTGATCTCTTCTAAGTCGCTAGGAGCGACTAGATTTATCTTGCTAAGGGCTAGAGCGAATTGCTTATTAGCCCGCTCAATGCCTTCTAATTCACGCAGAAAGCTCTGGGTGATGATTTTTTCTGTGGCAGAGCAAACAAGGGCGATAAAGTGTACCCCCCCCCCCCCGCAGCTCCATACCTTAAAAGTGCCTTATTGTGGGCTTCAATAGGAGCGTTATAGCCGGGCATATCCACTAAAATCAAGGGCTCAATGGCTTGGAGTTGAGCAGAATTGAGAAACACTTTTAAGTGATTAAACTGAGAAGCTTGGGCTTGGGCATGTGATAAGTCTGCAAGAGCAAAACTAGTGACCACTCCTTCATCACTCACGGCTTCTACACGCTCAGAGGTAGAATATCTGAGCTCTGTAGCAATGGCTGTTTCAGGTGTGATAGCCACCCCTAAAATATCCCTCCCTAGAAAGGCATTGAGCAAACTAGACTTGCCCGCACTAAAACCCCCAATCACAGGGATTAAGAGCTCTTGGTGCTCTATTTCTGCTTGTAGAGTTTGCACATCACTTTGCAACCCCTGTAAGCACGCTGTCTCTAGGCTTTTTACGCCTTCTAGGAAACGTAGATAATTCTGTCGTACAAGCACAAAAAACCTCCCACGGCAATTCTTGCTGTTATAGCATAGTTTTATAGTTTTGTGGAATGTTCCTTGGTTCTTGCTTGGTCCTTGTTATGAGGGAAGTTTTGATGTTGGTGTGTAAGGTGTGCGGCATACAGCACACTATTTTCAACTCTTTCTTGCTACTTTGCTCTCAGAACTTTCTTGGGTAAAGGAGAACGGATGGATGCACTTTTTGATCAATGGAATGAACAGAAAAAGAACACTAACAGATTGGCTCCGCACAGGATTATACCGGGGAGTATTTACTGGGTCTGTGTCGGTTATAACATCGGACATGAGGTGTATGGAAAGTCAAAAACCTTTACGCGCCCTGTTTTGGTCTTGAAGCTTTTAAGCAATAGATTATTTCTAGGTGTACCGCTTTCCAGCAAGACTCATAAAAGAGAGTTACCTATTTGCGCCGTAAAGCCCCTAGCTTTAGCTATGGAGATATAAGGCGTATTTTGTGCTATAATGTCTTTCGTAGAGTGGGGGCATCCACTCTTGGAGTAGAAGTCGTAAGACCCACTTGTGGGCAGGCTTTGATGATACCAGAATCCCCTAGCTTTAGCTATGGGGAGTATGTCAACATACCATCACCTCTTCAGGGACAGCAATAACACCGAACAAATTGCTTTGCTCCACCAACTCAGAGTGTTTGATTCCAGGCGCAGGCAAGGCAAAATCTCAAAAATAGACAAACAAAGCCTGGAAACAATCAGAGAACGGATTAGAAAAGAAGTGATCTAGGATATTCCCTACTCGAAGGTAGGGCAACTCTACACCTGCGAAAACAAGCGTGAGCCCTCACCCAAAACGGGCTACGACCGCATTATGCCACAAAAATAATTGGGTTACCCATAAGGACTTTTATCCCCTGAAGCACTCTCAACCCATGCTGGATAGTCCTTAAACCTGCTACTATCCCAATCCCTTGCAGAATAATCCTCTCGCTCTTAGCTAAGAGGATATCTCAACTCTTTACACCCTTACCCTCCCCTTTAGGCTTTCTACCTTTAGGCTTTTTAGGCTGAACTTGCACCTGTGTTGCCTCTTGCTCTTTAGCCACCTTTTCCATCTCTGCCTGCATTTGCGCTTTCTCTGCCTGCATCTGTGCCTTAGTGCGTCTAACCCGTTTAGGTTTCTCAAAGAGCATAGCCATCTGTGCTTTGATCTCTACAAGCTCATTAACCAAATCCCAAACCTTTGCCTGTTCAAGTTGGGTTTGAATCTCATGTAGGCGTTGTGTTTTTTGCATGAGCTCTTGGGAGTTTTGGATTCTCTCTAGGTCATGGAAGTCTGTCTTGTTATCCATTCATTAATCCTTTATCTTAAATGTAAGAGTATCGCATTTAACTTCAATCAACATTAAATATCAATATAATAGTAATTTATTAAATTAAAATAATATATAATTAAATTATATTAAAATTTATTATATATTTATAAGATTATATAGCTAATACAATTTGTGAGCTTGTTAGCTCTGTAGGTAGACAAAGTTTTCAATTTTTCCACAGACTACACCTCTGAATGGCGTAAAAAAGGCTATTAATACTCAAATATAATTTGATTAAAATTAATTAAATTATATCATAATTTTAAATAAAATTTATTAAAATTTAATTGTAATTTATTTATTTTAAATTATAAAACAGGTAAACCTTTTCAATAGAGTTTCTCATGGGCAAAATCTTGGGATCATACACCGTCAATTCTACTCTTCAAAAATCCTCCATTTCACTTTAGTTCTTCTCACCTTCTTGCCACGCTTAAACCTCCGATGTGTATGAACAACTCACAACCGCCAAGATATGGCAAGGGTATCACAAGAGCACTTTTAGCGAAATGGTATCAAAATCTCTAACTTGTATCTGCACTCCTGCCTCCGAGTAAAAAACATTTGGTTGTGTATGGCTCATGTGACTGACTAGAGTCCTTTGATGTTTGCACAGAAAATGTAAAAAATGTGCTATAATGCAGATGAATTCGAGGGCGGGCTTCTGCCCATCTCCTTACGAATTTTCCTTTTCAAACTGTTCTCCAGCTATTAGGTCCAGCAATCCATCATCAAAGCTTTTCAACACATCATCTAGGAATAGCTCGATGTTTCGGGGTGCGATACCAATGATTGTACCGTTCTTACAGACCTATAAAATCCTACAAAACCCTGCAAAATTCTACAAGGCTGGGATTTCTGCTGTATTCTTGGTTCATCCATGCCTACCATACACCTTTGGTTTTCGGGCGTTTGGCTTTTCGCATGTCCGCAAGCGTTAATTCGGCAGGAACTCTGCCTACTAAAGGCAATGCCTATTTTAGCAAAAATTGGGATTATTGGGGCAAAAATAATTCTATAAAAAATTTGTATAGTTTTATAGAATTTTATAGATTTTATCTTGCTGTTTCTAGCCCTAAACTTAGTCGTAAAGATTTTACTCCGCGTATAGGCACTCTCGTTGATCACTCTGACAATCTCACCCAACGATACCTTTGAAAGAAGCTGTGTATGCGTGAGTTTTCCATTTAACTCCAGTTTTTGAATCTTGCTTGCAATTTTAACATCTGGGTAATGTCTTAACCAGTCAGTAGAAACCTTCCGCTTTTCAAAGTCGAGCAAATTTCGCAAAATTAGCTCTATACTTGCTAACCTTGGCGTAATCTTAGCAATCAGTCTAAGGTTATCAAAATGCTCATCTATACTTTCATACGAATCCAGTCTTTCTTGGGAGAAAAACAAAACTAGCTTGGTCTTCTCCATCACTTATCCAGCAAAACTAACCTAAAGGGAGCTTGGCAGTAAAAAGTGATAAAGAAATACACTCAAAAAGCCTATAACAGCAAGCCATCGGAGAATCATGTGGGGGGTTCCCAGTTTTGTTTTTAAGGGAGTATACAACATCTCAGTACTCTCAACCTTCGTCAGAGCTTCACCATGTTATGCTTCATCTCGCTAAAGGGGTTGTGTTGAGCCGAAAAGAGCGTATTAAACTCGAAATCGATGTGTTAAAAGTCCTGATAGTAGCTCTACTCACCGCCATCTTTGGAGTTTTTGGATTCCTTACGATCAACTATCTCAAGGTCGATTTTACCCAGGGTATTATAATCTCCGTTGGATTAGCAGTCTTGCTTAGCATTTTGCTCATCCTGTCCCGCAGGCTTCTTGCCGATCTTGATGAAGTGGAGGAGATGGAAGAATGATAGGTATTGCGGTCTCTCTCTTTGCGCTTTTCTGCTTTAGTTTCTCCATACTGTACCTGTTATGGGGGTTCAAAAAAGCGGATCGTAAGCGAGCGCACTCCAAGAAAGATACGCACACACATAGCGCAGACAATCAGTGATTTTGCTTGCTCTACTTCTACTCAACCCCTCAACTCCCCTCAATCCATCCCAAACCAAGTCCAAAAAGTTAAGAAAGAGTAAGAGGCAGAGCATAAAATCTAACAACCTAGAACCCCAACAACCCACTCAAAATCAAACATAGCGTTTTTAGCCCCGTAAAGGGGTCATACGCAGCGATTTAGACAAAAAACATACTCCAGTACCCCCAACCCCCAAATGCACTTAGAATACGATTCTGAGCATCCTAGAGCATATAGCCCAAAAACCCTTCTACTCTCTAAGCTCATCTGATTGCTAAACCTCCCAGCGTGTTGCTCGACTCCACACCGTTCAATCTCCTAACATCTCACTTCCAAAGCGCACAAAGATCCTTGGGTGTAAGGTCATTGGTGCCACTACCAGCTAAAACCCTTGCAAATCCTCTCACAAGAACTCAAAATGCTTCACTTCACATCCCCAAAGCACACCTTCTTTCCTCTTCACTTCAAAACACCTTCATAGACCCCTTTAAAATGCTCTATAATCAACACAACACCCTCAACCCATACCGAAACCTACCTGTACCTTTAAAACGATTGTAGAGCGTTTTACAACACTTTTCTCTCCTCTCAAAAGCCCCAGGGGGGTGTGGGGGTCTCCCCCACAAGTAACATGTAAGCTGCGCACCTTGTGTGCGCAGCATTCCGAATCATCAGGAAGCATGCACTGAAAATTTTACAATTGCTTTAAGCTTTCTCGCGTGCGCGCATGCGTATCTCGTGCATTATGCGCGCCCGCGCCATGCGCATGCATGCGCGCGCATGTAGGTGTTTAGCCCTTTTAAAAAAATGTCCATTACAGAAAGATTATGTTCGTAATTTAGATCATAAAATACTACCAAAAATACTACCAATCTTGCAGGTTTCTCTCTCTACAAAATGAGTTTATAGAGGGCATGCCCCCCATAAATGATCCCACCCCCTGCTAACAAGACATATAGAGTGATAATGGTGAGTTTGGAGTGAGGGTAGATACTTCTCTCTTTAGCAACATGTAGTGCTAGCGCTCTTAACGGCATTGTTAACTACTAGCGGGGGGCTACCCCACAAGCACGGAAAAGCCCTTAAACTTTCAAATTCTCCTGGAAATACAAGCTATGTAAAACCTTAACTTCTTCCTCTTCTTTGTGCCCATCGAGCATGGATTGCAAAGACCCCTTGATGGCAAACAAGGACATATACAAATGCACGATGAAAAAGCCCACCAGCACCAGCCCTAAGAAATTATGCACCAACGCGCTTAGGCGCAACAAAGAGATTTGATAAAGCCCTAAAAAATTAGCAATAGTGCTCAAATCCTCCGTATTGAAGTATAAAATCCCCCCACTGGCAATCATCACTAACCCGCCCAAAGTGGCAATCCAAAACCACATCTTTTGCCCCGCATTAAACTTATAAGCAGGCACGGGTTTTTTCTCTTTGGAGAGGTAACCCCCCATGATCACTAGCCATTTAATGTCTGCTAATCTAAAAAACATATCTTTGAGCCACATGAACAACATGGGTAACACCGCCACCATAAACACCACGCAACCCACGCTGTGCACAATGCGGCAAAAGCGCACAAACGCCCCACCTTCAAAGAAATCCCCAAAGATCATGATAAGTCCAGTAGGCACGAGCAAGGTGAAAGAAACCCCTGCGATCCAGTGGATAATGCGGTTAAAAAGCGTAAAAAAAGGGATTTTCTGCCCGTTATGTTGGAATTGCTTGGGTCCAATGATAAGATAGTGCATTAAAAAGCCAAAGCCTACGCCTAGCACTACTGCTAAAAATAGCCACAAAAAATAATGACCCTGCCAGAGAGTCCATAGCTGACCTAATTGACCGGTGTAGGCTTGCCCATAGGGCAAAATGCCTAAAATGCGTTCCTGATCTAGGGGCGTGCTCTGTGCGCTCAAAGTCCCTACCAAACCCGCTAAAGTGAGAAATCGTTTCATCAGCTCCCCCTAAGGTGTTGCGCCCTCTAACTGGTGCGCGGCTTTGGTTTTGAAATCCTGCGCATTGGCATACTTAGCCATCACCCGTTTGCGATAAATATCTGCAATACTCAGCGCATCCCCCACTAGAAGCGCGTTGGTTGAGCAGGTCGCTGCGCACATGGGCACCTGCCCATTGGCAATGCGATTGACCCCATAAAGTTCCATCTCTTTTTGCGAATGCGTGGGCGCAGGTCCCCCTGCACACATGGTGCATTTATCCATCACTCCCCGCACCCCAAACGCCCCATCTCTAGGGAATTGAGGCGCACCAAAGGGACAGGCATACAAGCAATACCCACACCCAATACAAGTTTCTTTATTGTGGAGCACGATCCCATCCTCACGGATGTAAAAACAATCCACGGGACAGACCTGCGCACAGGGTGCGTCTGTGCAGTGCTGGCAGGCAATGGAGATCGATTTCTCCTTACCCTCCACCCCCTCATAGAGAGTAATCACCTTGCGGCGGTTTAAGCCCACCTCCAGCTCATTAGAGTGTGAACACGCCACAGAGCAGGCAAAGCAACTGATACAGCGGTTGTCGTCGCAATAAAACTTCATGCGATTGGCATTGGGGATTTGTTTAGCAGGTTCTAAATTTTTTGCCATATCAAGCCTTTTCAATGCGGCATAGGCCGGCGTTAAATTCGGGGATTTGAGTCACCGGGTCAAAGCCGTAATTGGTGATCGTGTTGGAGCTCTCCCCAGTGGTGTAGGGCTTGGTGCCTTCAGGGTAGCGATGGCTCACATCCACACCCTGCAACACCCCTGCAAAGCTATAGGGCATGCAAATGCGATCGGGGGTAACTGCGTAGCTAAAGATTGCCTTGACCTTAATTTTAGTCCCCTCAGGGGAGTGTATCCACATCATCTCCCCATCTTTGATCCCGTGATTGAGGGCTAAATCGGGGTGGATGTTGCAAAACATCTCGGGCGTAATATGGGACAAGTATTTGCTCGTGCGCTCCAGCATCCCTGCCCCGCTCAAGTTCACCAAGCGCATGGAGGCGATCACGATGGGGAATTCCTTCGCCCACTCCTCTTTAGTCTGTTCGCTAATAAAACGCACATCTACCCTAAAGTTATTCACCTGGTCTTTAATGGCGGGGTATTTTTGCACCAAATCTGGGCGAGGAGAGTGGATGGGCTCTCGGTGCACGGGAATTTGATCGATAAAATTCCACACAATAGCACGCGCACGCGCATTTCCATAGACGCACACGCCCTTCTCATCGCATTTCTTTTGGATGAGTCCGCTGGTGTCCACCTTCCAATTATCCCCCATGATCGCTCTCTCATGGTCGGTAAGCTTAATCCCTAACACCTTTTCGATATTGGCTTTGGTGATTTCAGGGTAACCCCCCTTGATGGCTGAACCCTTGATTGTAACACTCTTATCAGCCAACAAATCCTGCCCCTTGTATTCCTCTCCAAAGCGTGCCCTAAAGCCCATGCCCCCCTGCTTGGTGGGCACGCTAATGTCATACAAAATAGGCGTGCCGGGGTGTTCTGTAGTCCAAGCTGGCCAAGGCAAGCCATAATACTGCCCCTTCATAGGTCCATGCCCCTCTTGGCTGATGTAGTCAAACATATGCCAATTTTCCTGCTGGGCTTTGAGTCGTTCCGGAGTCCAACCCCCCAGTCCAATGATTTTTACCGTGCGCGCAATTTCTCGAGTGGCATCTTCAGGCCATTGGAAGCTTTTTCTGACCTGCACGAGCTCCCCGTCTTGATTAAAATCACAGAGCATCGCCTTGGTGTATTCCTCATAAAAGCCAAACTTCTTTGCCATCTCAAACATCAATTCGTGATCCTGTTTGGCTTCATAGAGGGGTTTAACCACTTGGCTACGCCACTGCGCGGCGCGGTTGGTTGCCACCACAGTCCCCTCGCACTCAAACTGAGTTGCAATGGGGAGGACATAGACCCCATCGGGTTTTTCTGTGAGGATCGCTGCCTCATTCAAGAAAGGTTCGGCAATGACCATTAAATCCAATTTTTCAATGGCTCTAGCCATTTTGATATTGTGTGCTAGAGAGGAAACCCCATTGCCTTGCACCCATAGCCCCTTAATGGGCGCGCTAGAGTGAGTCTTGCTCTCTTGTAAGACACCCTCATGCCAAAGCGACACACTGAAACCTTTTTTGTGCATCCACTCAGGCGCAAAAAAGCGTTTTTGCAAACTCTCAAAACTCACACCCCAACACTTGGCGTAGTAACGCCAACTAGGCTCGCTTAGACCATAGTAGCCAGGCAAGTTGTCGGCCAAACATGCCATGTCTGTTGCCCCTTGCACATTGTCATGCCCGCGCACGATGTTACAACCCCCACCCTTTTTGCCCATATTGCCTAGAACCAGTTGCAAGATGGAGAGCATGCGCGTGTTGCCACTCCCCACGCTGTGTTGTGTAATCCCTAAAGCCCAACCCAGAGTAGCTGGTTTGGCTGTTGCAAACACGCGGGTGGTTTGGATGAGCAAGCTAGCTGGCACGCCAGTAATGTCTTCGACCACTTCGGGGGTGTATTTCAAAGCCTCTTGTTTGATGGCCTCAATCCCATAGGCCTGGTTTTTAATAACCTCTTTATCTTCCCAGCCATGCTTAAAGATCAAATGCAACATGCCATAGATAAAGGCAATATCGGTCCCTGAGCGAATCCGCACATAAATATCCGCTTTAGCCGCACTCTTGGTAAAAACTGGATCGATCACGATGAGCTTGGCGTTATTGCGATCCTTGGCTTGCAAGAAATGCTTAAAGCCAATGGGATTGCTTACGGCCGTATTCAGTCCCACCATCATGATTGCCTTAGAATGCCCGACAATGTCCCCAAAGTGGTTTGTCATCGCACCATACCCCCATGTATTCGCCACACCGGCGACTGTGGTGCTGTGTCAAATCCTAGCTACATGATCGATGTTGTTTGTCCCATAAAAGGCGGCAAATTTGCGCCAATAATAGGCTTGCTGGGAGTTCATCTTGGCACTCCCTAAAAACATCATGCTATCAGGGCCATACTCTTCACGCATGGCGATCATTTTTGCGCTGATTTCATCGATCGCCCGCTCGTAGCTAATGCGCTTCCACTGCCCTCCCTCTCTTTTGAGGGGGTATTTGAGGCGCATTTTAGATTTCACTAGATCAATTTGATCCACGCCCTTACAGCAGTGACTACCCGCGCTGATGGGGTGATCTTGGGCCACATCTTGGCGAATCCACACTCCATCCTTGACCTCAGCAATGATTCCACATCCGGCCGAACAGATACTGCAGATGGTTTTGACTCTTTTGACTCCCTCATTGGGGTCGATGACCTTATCCTCTTTTTGACTCGCCTTGGTGTTAGCAAAGGCCAAACCAGCCCCCACGCCTGCCCCAATCGCACCCATTTTTAAGAACGAGCGACGACTTAATTTTTCCGCCATGTTACTTCCTTTCCCACACTACCACACGCTTCTGTAGAAAATGTCCCAAGCAGGGGTTTTGTGATAGAGAATTTCTTTTTTATTACTCTTGCCCACCACCACACCATTACTATCTGGATCGGTATTAGTGAAGCGCTTTTCGGGCATGCTCGCTAGCAAACTTTGGCCTGCCAAGGCTCCAGCCCCCAGCATTCCCAAGCGCTTTAGAGCGACGCGCCGTTTATTGTCTGACATACTGCCTCCTAATGCAGGTTGAAGAACAACCTTTCGTGTTGGATAAATGCACCTAGAATTATAGCGCAGCTTTGGTAACACGCGCTCTTTTCATGTGTGCTGATAGCCTCCAAAAAAGCATCGCTAAAGAGGTGGAAAAAGTCCTTAAAAAGGCGTTCATGCAGACTGAAAAAAGCCTGATCTTCTAGTAGTTTCTGTAAGAATGCGTTCATCATGAGAGTTAAAAAGGCTAGATCGTCCTCACTGGTTGGACTTGTGATCGTATGGCTCTCTAATCTGAGGTTTGATTGCTTTAAAAGCGCGATAGCCTCTAAGCGTTTTTTGCCATTGTCCTGACCTTCTAGGTAATAGGATGCGCTCAAGGGCACAAATTGAGAGCTCGGAGAAAACAACACTGCGTTTTGCTCCTCTTTAAAGGCTTCTACTCCCTGTTCCAAAAAGTGGTGAAACTCTTGCCAGCCTTGTGCCGTGTGCGAATCAAAGGGGAAGTTTTTAAGGTGATCCACCAAAGCTCTTAACTCGTTAAACACGCTTTCATTGTGCACGAAAACGACCATGTAGTGCCATAGGCGGTAGTAAAGGGCGCGCGCACAGATGAGATTGGAGTCCATGCTCATTTTAAAATAGAGTTAATATCTAGCATGTCTTCTAGCATGATTTTCACCTTACAATCCGCGCAGGCGTAAAGGGCGGCGATCCTGCGCGCATCGCCTTGAAATCTAGGGGTCATGATTGCTGCGATCTTTTGCACGCTTTTAGTCGTACCAATGGGTTTGCCACACATTTTGCACGCAAACAAGCTATCTTGTGCCATCACCTTGGGCGCGAAATACGCCGGATTTAAGGCAATCCCATCGCGCTCCAAATGCAAACAATCCTTTTCAGGGCATGTTGCCTCGCAATATCCGCAGGTGGTGCAAAGGCTAGGATTAAAGAGCAAGGTATAGGCGTTGCCATCTACACTGAGCGCATTGGTGTTGCACGCCCCCACACAAGAGAGGCAGAGGGTGCAGTTAGAGTTAATCTCGACATGCCCGTAACGGATAAAACTAGCCGAGGGCACGCTCCCATAATCCCCCTCACCTATGGCATGTTTGAGGCGTTGGGCAAACAAATCTCGCTTTGTGCGCGCGGGGATGTTGGGGGGGCTAAAGGGGGTAGCGAGGCTTTGTGCGTTCTGCAGACATGCGCGTAGTCCTTCTGCATGACTAGCGAGCAAGATAGCCTCTTTTTGGTAAATCTTGACATAAATGGTGTTGAGTAGGGCGATGCTCTCCAAAGTGCCTACGCCCAACCCCTGAGGAGCGTAGATCACAATCTGACTACCGCTCTCTTGCAAGAGAGTGAGCAGGGCGACTTGCTCCAAGATGTTGAGGTTGAGACAGAGGGGTAAAACCTCCTTTTTAAGGGGAATGAGGGGTAAATCTACCTTATGGTCCATAAGCAGGGGAACATACCCCTTGTAGAGTTTAGCCACCTCCTGCATGCACTCCAAACTAAAGCCAGAATAACTCAAACTCCCACTAGGGCACACGCTGATACATTTCCCGCAATCGATACAAATCCGGTGGTTGATGACTAAATGGCGGTTATCCTCACATGTTAAACCCTGAGAGTGCGCGATTTGGGGGTCTAATTTGGTAATAGCCTGAGTAGGGCAGACTTCGCTACACTTCCCACAACACTCCACACGCCGCTGGTGGTACTGACAAACCTCTTTGTTGTAACTAAAGAATTCACTAAAAGAACCCTCTTGGGTGGGGGTGTGCTTGGTAGCATCAAAGTCAAATTGCAAACCATGCACCTCATAGAGGAGCGAGAGACTTTGAGCTAACTCCAAGGAGCTTTGAGTGCTTTGCTCTACTAAAAAATTGACCTCCCTAGCCACTCTCTTAGCCCCCTGCAAAGGCACATTAGCCACCACGCACTCCACATCTAATTCAACATTCTCTACAACCTCAATGTGATCGTGCAACACAACATCGGGGTAAGCGGGGTTTTTGGCATAGACAAATTCCAACATGATTCCATTCTAAGATATTTAGTTAAATGGATGGGTGAAACACCCCTCCCCAAAGGGAGCGACTTTCTGCTTATCAAGTGTCTATACTTGGGTGCTGTTCTACACATTCAATGTCGTTGCAAGCTGGCAAGGTCATTTGTCTTTAGTGTGCAGATGCATGTATGCATTGATTAAACCTTGTGTGATAGACTAGGTAACACTAATATAGGAAAAGTTGTGAATCTGTCGCATTTATATTTTAATCGAGAGCTCTCGTGGTTGCAATTTAATACCCGTGTGCTAGATCAAGTTTGCGATCCAAAATCACCCCTTTTGGAACGACTCAAATTCCTAGCCATTTATGGGACAAATTTAGATGAGTTCTATATGATTCGGGTGGCTGGGCTCAAACACCTGAGCGAAGAGGGAGAATTCAAAGTGGGAGTGGATCAAATGAGCCATGACGAGCAACTTAAACACATTCGCCATTACCTGCGGGCTGAACAAAAAGTGGTCCAGGAACAGTTTTTATATCTCAAAGAAAAACTCCATGAGGTGGGTTTGTCCTTAGTTGATGGAGTGCAGGAGCTTTGTCAAAGACATCAAGATAGGTTGCAAGATTACTTCGAAAACACGCTTTACCCATTGGTTGTGCCTATTGTACTAGACCCTGCACGCCCCTTCCCCTTTTTGAGCAATTTGAGTTTTGGTCTTGTGCTCAGTCTCAAGCGTCACAAGCATACGCATAATACCTATGGCATTATCAAAATCCCAGCTGTAGTCAAACGCTTTGTCGAGGTAGAAAAGGGGGTATTTGTACCTGTAGAAGAGGTGGTGCGCGAATTTGCACCTTTACTCTTTGAGCGGCATGATGTGCTCTCTAGCATGGCGTTTCGTGTCACCTGCGATGCGGATATGGAGATCATCGAAGATGAAGGGCATGACCTAGCCGAGCTCATCAGTGAAGGTTTACGCACGCGTAATCGGGGCGATGTCGTGCGCTTAGAAGTGAGTGGTGCGCATGAGGATTTATTAGACTTTATCAAACACAAGATGCCCGATGTAGATGTTTACAAAAGCGATATTTTATTGAACCTGGGTTCTTTGTGGGAATTGGTCAACACCAAGGGCTATAGCTCGCTCAAAGCGCCTGTTTTTCATCCTAAAGTACTGCCTCCTTTGAGTGATTTAGAAAGCCATGCGGATATGTTTGATCTACTGGACAAGCAGGATATCTTTTTATTCCACCCCTATGAAAGCTTTGACCCCATTGTGCAATTTATCGAGGACGCAGCCAAGGATGAGCAGGTGCTCTCCATCCGCATGACTCTCTATCGTGTGGGCAAGGAATCGCCCCTTGTCAAAGCCTTAACAGAAGCCGCTCCCCATAAACAGGTGAGCGTGCTCGTGGAGCTCAAGGCGCGTTTTGATGAAGAAAATAATTTGCACTGGGCTAGAGAATTGGAGGACGCGGGCGCACATGTCATTTATGGTGTGCCTAAGTTGAAAGTGCATGCCAAACTCGCCCTTGTGGTGCGCAAGGTAGACGATCAGATTAAAGAATATGTGCACTTGAGCACGGGTAACTACAATACTCAATCGGCTAAGATTTACACCGATATTAGTCTGCTCACTTCTAATAGAGAGATTGCCTACGATGTTTTAAAACTATTCCACTCCCTGAGCACAGGGGTTTCTGGTAAGACCCGCCTCAAAACTCTTTTTATGGCACCCCAACAGATTCGTGATCAAATGCACAGCTTGATCCAGTCTGAAATGCAGTTTAAAGAGAAGGGGCGCATTATCTTAAAAGCTAATGCCTTAGTGGACCCAGATATCATTCAAGACCTTTATGAGGCTTCGCGTGCGGGGGTTAAGATTGATTTGCTCATCCGCGGCATGTGTTGTTTACGCCCTCAAGTTCCGGAGGTGAGTGAAAATATCCGTGTTTTTTCCATTGTAGGGAAATACTTAGAACATGCCCGTATCTACTACTTTGCCCATGACTCTGCAAAGCTGTATTTTTCTAGTGCGGATATGATGACACGCAATTTAGACAAGCGCGTGGAGTTACTGATTCCAGCCCCCTCTAAGACAATCCAACGTAAGCTGTTCCATATTTTGCACACCCAGCTTAAAGACAATGTCCAATCTTACACACTCAAACCAGATGGTAGCTATCACAAAGTGCCATGCGAAGGGAATTGCTTCGATGCCCAAGCTTTCTTTGAAGAAGAAGTAGAAAGATCGCATGGCTAAAGTCTATGATGTCGCCAAGAAGTTCTTATTCCAATTAGAGCCTGAGAGTGCCCATGCATTGGCTGAACAGGCCTTAAAAGTGTTAGGCTGGTGTCCTTGGCTGACACGCCCTTACAAACACCCTGCATTGGAAAATGATATTTTGGGCATGCGCATGCCCAATCCTATCTGTTTGGCTGCGGGGTTTGATAAAGATGCCACCATGTTAGCCGGGTTAAACCAGCTAGGTTTTGGAGGGGTTGAGGTGGGCACAGCCACGCCCAAACCCCAGTATGGTAACCCTAAACCCCGTTTATTTAGATTCCTACAAGAAGAAAGTTTGCAAAACGCGATGGGGTTCAACAATAGAGGTATAGCGCCTTTGGTACACCGTTTGGAGCGTGTGCGTCCCTTGAATTGCCTTGTGGGGGTCAATGTGGGCAAAAATAAAAATACAACCCAGGAAAAGGCCTTAGAGGATTATCAGAAAGGTTTACAGATGAGCCTTGGAGTGGGGGATTACTATGTCTTTAATCTCTCCTCGCCCAATACTCCCAATCTTAGAGATTTGCAAAATAATGCCTTTGTGGGTGAACTCTTTGACATGGCGCGCGCTCTCACGCACAAACCCCTTTTTTTAAAGGTCGCCCCCGATTTGCCCAGCGATGCGCTTTTAAAAGTATGTGCTAGCGCGCTAGATTATGGTGCGCATGGCATTATTGCTACCAATACTACCACTGACTACACCCTCTTACCCGGGGCAAAGTCTTTTGGGGGGATCAGTGGACGCGCCCTGCAGACTAAGAGCAGAGAGGTTTTTAAACACATCGCGCAAGCATTTTTTGGCAAGGCTATCTTAGTGTCTGCAGGAGGGATTGATAGTGCACAAGAAGCCTATGCGCGTATTAAAATGGGAGCGCATTTTGTGCAGATTCTCACGGGTTTTATCTACCAAGGTCCACTGATCTGTAGACAAATCAATCAAGATATAGTAAAATTATTGCAAAGAGATGCTTTAGACTCTATTCGGGATGCCGTGGGGATTGGGTGATGATAGGATTAAAATTTTTAAGACCGGTTTTGCAGATTTTGACTTTAAGTTTAGGAGTGGTCATGCTGGATGCAGCAGAAAAACGAGGGTGTTTGGCTTGCGTGCCCTTGCCCAAATATTACAGCACAACTTTGGACAATGGTTTACAAGTAGTGGCTGTGCCTTTGGAAAATAAGAGTGGGGTAATTGAAGTAGATGTACTCTACAAAGTGGGCTCAAGAAATGAGGTGATGGGCAAGAGTGGTATTGCGCACATGCTCGAACACATGAACTTTAAAAGCACCAAGAACCTCAAAGAGGGCGAGTTTGATGCCATTGTGAAAGGTTTTGGAGGTGTGAGTAACGCCTCTACAAGCTTTGACTATACCCGCTATTTTATTAAGGCAAGCAATGCGCATCTGGATAAATCCCTGGAGCTTTTCGCCGAAATGATGGGGTCTTTGCAACTCAAAGAGGAGGAGTTTTTGCCTGAAAGGGAGGTAGTGGCTGAAGAAAGATTATGGCGCACAGATAATTCTCCTTTAGGTTATTTGTATTTCCGTTTCTTCAACACCGCCTTTGTTTATCACCCCTACCACTGGACTCCTATTGGTTTTATGGAGGACATCAAGAATTGGAAACTCAGGGACATTAAAGATTTTCACTCGTTGTACTACCAACCCAAGAATGCCATCGTGCTCGTGGTGGGGGATTTAGACCCTAAACAAGTCTTCGAACAGGCTAGAAAGTATTTTGCTCCTATCCAAAATAACACCGCCCGCAACATTCCCGGGGTTTATATGCAAGAACCCTTGCAAAATGGTCTGAGGGAAACCACGATTCATAAACAAGACCTCTCCTTAGAGTGGTTGGCTATCGGATACAAAGTCCCTCCATTCGCCCATAAAGATCAAGTAGCCCTCAACGCATTAGCCAAATTGCTCACCCAGGGGGACAGCAGTTTGCTCAAAAAGGATTTGGTGGATCAAAAGCGTTTAGCTTCTCAAGTTTTTGCACAGAATATGGAGCTCAAAGACGCGAGTGTATTTCTATTCATCGCAGGGGCTAACCAGAATGTGGAGGCACTCAAGATCAAGCAGGAGATTCTAAATATTTTGGATCAGATCAAACGTGGAGGAATCACCCAACAACAGCTCGATAAGGTCAAAGTCAACCATCGGGCGGATTTCATCGCCAGCTTGGAAGATTCTTCAGATGTTGCCGAGATTTTTGCAGAATATCTCACGCAGGGGAATCTTAAAGATATTGCAGAATACCAGGCTCGATTTGATGCATTAGAAGTAAAGGACATTGTGCGCGTGGCCAACGAATACTTCCGCGATGAAGTTTATAGTAGCGTTGTCCTAAAACCCTAGAGTGCTACCATGCATGCATTGAGCGCGTTAATTACCCCTTTTAAAGCGGATTTAACCCTCGATGAGGAAGCCTATATTGCCCTCATTGAGCGTCAGATCGAGCATGGCATGGATGCGTGTGTGCCCGTGGGCACGACGGGCGAATCAGCGACATTAACTCACCAGGAACACATGCGCTGCATTGAAATCGCTGTTGCAGTGTGCAAGCCCAGGGGCATCAAGGTTTTGGCAGGTGTGGGGAGTAATGCCACGAGCGAGTCAATCATGCTTGCTACATTTGCCCAAAAAGTGGGTGCAAGTGGGATTTTGTCTGTGAGTCCCTACTACAATCGGCCCACACAACAAGGACTTTTTGAGCATTATAAGACTATTGCTAATTCTGTAGAAATTCCCTTGATCCTCTATGATGTACCCGGGCGCACAGGGGTGCAGATTGCTACACAAACAGCCGCGAGGCTTTTCAAGGAGGTTGAGAATGTCGTGGGCATCAAAGAGGCTTCAGGGGCAATGCAACGACTTTCAGACCTAGATCGCTTCGCTGAGGGGATTTTAGTTTATAGTGGCGAGGACAAACTCAACCATGCCATTATGGCCTGCGGGGGCGTAGGGGTAATTTCGGTCACGGGGAATTTATTCCCCAATAAAATCTCTGCCCTGGTACAAGCCGCTCTCAAAGGGGATTTAGTTACCTCGCGCGCAATCCAAACAGAACTCTATGATATCAATACGGCACTCTTTTGCGAAACTAATCCCATTCCGATCAAGGCAGCCATGCACATGACTGGTTTACTGCCCCATTTAACATACCGGCTTCCCTTGGTAGCCCCTAGCTTGGACAACATGCACTATTTAGAAACCATCTTAGAAAAATATGAGGTACCGGTATGAACACAGCAGAGACAGAAATGCAGGGTAAAACTTTAGTGGTGAGTGGGGCAACCCGTGGGATTGGCAAGGCCATTCTTTACAAATTTGCGCAAAATGGCGTGAATGTGGCTTTTACCTACCACAAGAATGAAGAGGAAGCCCTTAAAATCGCTACAGAAGTCCATGATCTCTATGGTATCAAGGCTAAAGCTTACCACTTGGACATTCTGGAACCCGAACAATACATGGAACTCTACAAGCAAATTGATTGTGATTTTGAGCGGGTGGATTTTTTTGTGTCCAATGCGATCATTTATGGACGCTCTGTAGTGGGTGGATTCGCCCCTTTCATGCGCCTTAGACCCAAGGGATTGAACAATATCTATACCGCCACAGTATTAGCCTTTGTAGTAGGGGCACAAGAGGCTGCCAAGCGCATGAAATTGGTGGGTGGAGGTGCGATCGTCTCTTTGAGCTCCACAGGGAATCTGGTCTACATGCCCAATTACGCCGGACATGGCAATTCGAAGAATGCGGTGGAAACTATGGTGAAATATGCTGCCACCGACTTGGGGGAATTTGGAATCCGCGTGAATGCAGTAAGTGGAGGACCTATTGATACCGATGCGCTCAAGGCCTTTCCTGATTATGCAGAGATTAAACAAAAGGTCGAAGAGCAATCGCCCTTAAAGCGCATGGGTAATCCTACGGATTTAGCTGGGGCAGTATATTTCTTATGCGACCCAGCCCAAAGCGCATGGGTAACCGGACAGACCATTGTCGTGGATGGTGGCACGACTTTCAAATAATCAATGCGTGTGCGAATCCACGAGAGTCACGACCTCCAACTCGCTAGAAAGTATATTTTGTGTTCTAGCCTCTTGTGGTTGACAATGCTCTTTGTCACTCCAATAGTGGCGTTGGTTTTGTTACCCCAGATGACTCAGATCACTCAGGAAGAGCTTGCCAGAGTTTTGAAACCCTGGTGGGGTTTTTACCTTGTGTGGTGGTTTGCTGTGTTCGTAACTCAAGTGATCGGTTATTATAAACTCGCTAAGGTGAGTCGCAATCTATTGCTCTTTAGATGTGTCGCCTTTCCCTATGTCGCCGATGCGATCTTGTCTCTCATCGCACTCATTGCCTTTAAAGACCCTATTTCCATGCTCTCTTTCAAATCACTGAGCTTTTTCCTCTATGCCTATTATGACTACCGCCTCTTCGCGGAGCTCAGTCGTGTTACTCAAGATCATGTCTTTAAAAATGGGATCATACTTATCGGAATTGGTTTAACGCTTTCTCTGCTAGTTCTTGTAGGTGCCGGAGATTTAGGATTCTTGGTTTTAGGTTTACTCTTTTTAGTGGGAGCATTAGCAGGATGGGGAATGATCTTTATGGGTTTTGTGCGTCTTAAAGAGATTTCTTATCCTTAAGGGAGCGTTGTGCTAGCCAAATTCGCCCGCAACATTCCCAATATCTTAACTATCCTGCGCATTTTTCTGGCAATTTTTTTGCTCTTTTTTATTTTGCATGGGGAATCTATATTTAAGATACCCCAATCTTATATCAACTATACTGAGGCTGTTATATTTTTAAGTGCTGCGTTCACGGATTTTTTAGATGGCTACATTGCTAGAAATTACCACCTCAAAACTTTGTTTGGCGAAATTTTTGACCCTTTGGCGGATAAAATCCTCATCTTAGCCGCATTTTTAGGATTGCTCTATTTAGATCGCATCAATCCATGGATCCCCTTTGTGATCTTAGGACGCGAGTTTTTTATCGCCGGACTTAGAATCTCTGTTTCTAACATGGGTAAAAGTATTTCAGTGAGCCGTTTGGGCAAGTATAAAACCTTTTTGCAGATCATCGCTATCGCCTCCCTCTTAGCCGACTTGCACTTAGGAGGTGTGTTGGTGGGGCATTACTTAGTCGCCCTTGCGCTTTTTGCTACTCTCTACTCAGGCATGGATTATGTGATCAAATACTACCGCCTTGTGCGCGCGTTGGAGATTTGATGGGCTGGCTCTCTTCCATAGCGGCTTTGGGATTTTTGATCTTCTTTCACGAGTTGGGCCATTTCCTGGCCGCGCGTGCATGTGGGGTAGGGGTAGAGGTCTTTAGCATCGGTTTTGGGCGCAAACTTTGGCACAAGCGCTTAGGCAATACCCAATACGCCCTCTCTCTTATCCCTCTAGGAGGGTATGTTAAACTCAAGGGGCAGGAGAGTCAAGTAGAGAGCTCGGATAGCTACCTCAATCAACCTCCTTTGAAAAAGCTAGTGATTTTGAGTATGGGTCCCCTCTTTAATCTCTTGCTTGCCTTTGGTATTTATTTAGGTGTGGGTTTGGTAGGGCATACAAGTTTAGCTCCTGTAGTGGGCGCGCTCACCCCTGAGATGCCTGCCATCAAAAATGGAATTAAAGTGGGAGATCGCATTGTGGCGGTGAATGGGGTGGCTATTAGAGACTGGGAAGAGCTTTTCAAGGCTATCCAGCACACGCAGGGCTCTATCACGCTTAAAATCAAGCGCAATCATCTCTTGAATATCACTCTCACCCCAACCCCTAAAACCACTCAAAACGCCTTTAAAGAGCCCGTGCAAACTAAACTCATCGGCATTGCCCCGGCTAAAGAGCAAGTATGGGTGCGTTATGGCTTTTTAGAATCCACTCAGCGCGCCTTTAGTCAGCTTGTAGAGATGTGCACGCTGATTATCAAGGGGATTGGAAAGCTCTTTATGGGTGTAGTGAATGTGTCTGAGATTAGCTCTGTAGTGGGAATTGTGGATTTTATGGCACACCAACAAAGCTTAGCCTTGCTCTTAAGCATTGCCTTCATCTCGATCAATCTAGGGATTTTAAATCTCCTCCCCATTCCTATACTAGACGGAGGACAGATGGTAATCGTGTTGTTAGAAAGCCTAACAGGGCGCAAACTCAAACCCGCTTATATCGAAAAACTCAATCTCTTAGGACTGGTCTTGCTCGTCGTCTTGATGGCTCTAGGTTTGTTTAATGATGTGCACCGTCTAATGGGTTACTAAAGCCTCAAAAACGGCTCTTAGGAGTTTGACAAATTTTCAATATGTTGCTATTATTCGCCCTCATTTTCATGTTAGTGAGGGAAGTTTGGCATGGGGGAGAAACAGTCTGTAGTCAATTTTTTTGGTTTTTTACCAGCCACGCCGTAAAGCCCCTAGCTTTAGCTATGGGGATAGTTGGCTAGCACCAGCATGGCTGTGCTAATATTTGTGCAATCAAGGGGTAATACCCTTGGGGTTGGGGCATCAACCTTTGGAATAGGGAACGTAAGACTCCAAACGGAGCTGTCCTGCTTGAAGCCGCGATCTCCACTAAAGTTAGAATCCCCTAACTTTAGTTATGGGAGAGTATGTCAAGGATAGTCTAGCAATTACAAACAGCTATAAAGACCTTGCCTTGTATGCTAATTATCTCCACTACTTGTGAAGCACCCAAATGCTAAAGACATTTGGGCTTCCTTGGCCGATGTTGCCCGTAGGGAGAGTTTGGTTTTCACTCTGTGCCCTATAGTAGGGATTTTACAGAGTTTGAGCTCCAACGCATCCCCTACAGGTCTCACACATCAATCTGCCAAGGCGTAACTTTGCACACTTCCTGCGCTAGATACGAATGTATGGAGATATTATACCGCAAAATTAGTGGCATTCATCCCACCCGCTAAAGACGAGTGGGATTTCTGCCGGAGAGTCTTAAACATGTAAAACATCAAACATTTTTGACATTTGATGTTTTCTAGGCTTGTTGCCCGTAAAGAGTTTGCCCACTTTATGCTCCTATGGTAGCGACTTTTACAGAGTTTGTCCTCCAAGATATTTTGAGTGTGGCAGTTTCTTTTTGGAGACTGACTCGAATCCTACCTTAAAGCATGGAAAAAAACTCTGAGCACTCTCTAGCCCCTCCTCGGATCACACAACCCTACAAAGGGGTTTTTCACGATTGTTAAATCTCCCCCCAAAACAGTAGGAGCCCCATTTGTGTATGGGTAGCAAACAACGCAAACAAATGCATCGCGTCCTGCGTAGCAAACATGCAATTCGTCTAAAAACAAACATTGCCCGCTATAAGAAGATTTAGTTGTCTAATTGGCATTTAAGTGCCATATCGGACTACAAGCGTTCTTATACCCCATGTCACAAGCTTTTTGGGAATATCGTAGCGCTATTAATCTGTCTTTTTTAACACCTAGACCATGTCTATACGCCACCCCTAAGTTATTATAGGCTTTAGCATTCCCTAAATCTGCGGCCTTTTGGAAGTACGATACGGCCTTTGAATAGTCTCGATCGACACCGGTGCCATTTACATACATTAACCCTAAGTTATCAAAACCCTCAGAATCCCCTAAATCTGCGGCCTTTTGGAAGTACTGCAAAGCTTTAGAATAATCTTTGATTACGCCGCGGCCATTTACATACATCACCCCTAAACCACTATAACCTCTAGCATCTCCCAACTCCGCGGCTCTTTGGTAGTATTTTAGGGCTTTAGAATAATCTTTGATTACGCCATGACCTAAATCATACATGTACCCCAACCCATAATAACCTCTAGCATCTTTTATTTCTACCAACTTCTCCCAGCAAACGACAGATTTGCCATAATCTTTGTCGTCATTATAAGACTTTGCCAGTTTGTAGTATTGATCTGCTTGGCTATCAGCATAGCTAACTCCAGATGCTAGTACACATATTAGCAAAACATACGAGATATGTTTTCTGAAACTTATTGACATCTTGCATTCTCGTAAAATTTTATCTCCTCCCCCAACCCCTCTACCTCATTCTCTCACAACTCCCCAAACTAGGGGCTCTAAATCTTAAGCAGATAGGCTAAGACAAGCTACTT
>NZ_JAERIS010000062.1 GCF_017979425.1 Helicobacter salomonis
GGAGCTGTCCTGCTTGAAGCCGCGATCTCCACTAAAGTTAGAATCCCCTAACTTTAGTTATGGGAGAGTATGTCAATAGCTGGTTTGTTGTTAAAAGGATTAATGGTTTTTTAGGCATACTCTCTCAAAAAATACGAGGTATGAGTGTGGTTATTCTTTATTGCACGGAGCAGTATTATCCTTTGCAAACTGGCGTAGCCACCGCGGATTATGGTCTGACGCTAGCTCTCTCAAGAGCTGGTTATCGAGTTTATGTCATCACGAGCAACATGTTTAATCACCAAAAATTAATAAGAGA
>NZ_JAERIS010000063.1 GCF_017979425.1 Helicobacter salomonis
ATCCAGAGTAGGCCAGGACACGTGAAATCCGGGCTGAAGCCGGGGAGACCACTCTCCAACCCTAAATACTACTACTACACCGATAGCGCACAAGTACCGTGAGGGAAAGGTGAAAAGAACCGTGGGTAACGGAGTGAAATAGAACCTGAAACCATCTACTTACAATCATTCAGAGCCCTATGATTTATCAGGGTGATGGACTGCCTTTTGCATAATGATCCTGCGAGTTGTGGTGTCTGGCAAGGTTAAGTGAAAACGAGCCGTAGCGAAAGCGAGTCTGAATAGGGCG
>NZ_JAERIS010000018.1 GCF_017979425.1 Helicobacter salomonis
AAAAAGCTCTTTAGAGCAAAAAGCCCAAGAAATCCGCGCTCTAGCCCAAAATTTCATCCAAGAAATGCCCCTTTTAAAGACTTTAAAACCTAATGAAACCCTTAAAACTTTAAGCCAAGCCCAGCTTTTAGAGTTGCTCAATGGCTCTATGCCAAAAGCTAGAAACAAGGCGGGTAAATACAAAGCACTCAATAGCCCCCAAGCTAATCTAGCCTTGTTTTTGTCCCTGCTAGAAATCTATCAGCCTCTAGTGGCGTTGCAACAACAGGGTGTGCATGTTTTAGAGGATTGGCAATACTTATTCCTCCAAAAGCCCAAACCCCAAGATGATTTAGTTATGGAGCTTGCCTTTAAAGTCAATATACTCGAGAACTTAGGCAAGCAAACGATAAAAGTGCCCCAAGCTCAATTTGTGGCTTACACACTCAGCTCAGAATTGTGGAGCGCGCCTAATAAATTGCAAACATACGCCCCCCACGATCCCAAACTAGACACTTCTTTAAAGCAAATCCTAGCTTACCAGTTATCCCGATCTTTGAGCGATATTCAAGATTGGGGCTTTTATATCGATCAGGTCTTTGATGTGGATCAACCTAGATCGCCCCAAAAACCCTTAAAATTATCTGCCATTGTGCAAAGACCTAGTGTGTGCTTGCTAGGTACACTCCTAGACCCTTTATCCTACCAAACCTGCCTCAATGCCTTTAAAAAGCCTCCAGCTAATCTCTATCACAACCTAAAAAGCCACTTGACAACCCAACGCCTTTTAAGTGTGGAGAACACCCCTTGCATGTATTTAAATCCACAGAATAAACTCCAAATTTTTAAGTCTAGTAATGCAATCTGTTTGGCGTTGCAAAAGATGAAATTTTAAGGAAATCTGCGCCCTTTTTCAGAGTGGGGGCATCCACTCTTGGAGTAGAGGCTGTAAGACCCGCCTAGCGGGCAAGCCTTGTTGATCCCAAAATCCCCTAGCTTTAGCTATGGGGAGTATGTCAACTAATAGGTCTAACCAATCTATTTGTTAGCTAGCTGTAAGTGATATTTGTGTACATACAGCATTTATATAATAATGATAATAATATATATTCCTGCCAAAGGAGGTGCGATGACATTAAATTTGCGTTGGAAGATCACCTTGATTGTTTTGGGATCTTTGTGTGCCTTGAGTCTTACTCTTACTTTTCTAAGTCGTTCTATGGAGAAACAAAGTTTTAAGAAGACCATTGAAACTTTTGATGCCAATGCGTTGCTCAAGCGCGAGCGAGGCATTGAGCACGATATTTCCTTGATTGTTGCAGGGGTTCATACATTTTTTGCTCGGCATACCAAAGAAATAGCTCTCCAAGAGAGTATGCACTATTTGAACACCATTAATCAAATTAAGGGGCGCTCTTATGTTTCAGTCCTCACCAAGGAGGGGACATTGCTTGCCGATCACATCCATCCGGATTTGGTGGGGAAAAATGTTTTGAATGTACAGGATGAGTGTGGGGGTTTTTACTTCAAAATATCCATCCAAAACGCCCTAAACAACCCCAAAGGAGGCGTTCATCGCTGCCATTCCAAAATTTTGGATTCCAAGGGTCCTCTAGGAGGCTATGTAAGTTACGCCTATTATGATCCAGTGAGCGACCTGATTCTTGTATCAATAAGCTCTCTTCATAATATTCACGATAGCATGGAAGAGGCAGAGAAACGCGCCTACCATCTAGCCGATCAAAATTTCCACACGCTATTGTGGATAGCACTCTTTAGCACTTTGGGCATCATTGCCATCACCTTTATGCTAATCCATGTGTGGATTGTCCGGCGTTTAAGAGCCTTAACGGCGGTGGTGCAGAATTTTTCTAGCAGCAAAAAAGACCTCACAACACGCATCTGTATCAGTGGGCAAGCACAGGATGAGATCAGTGTGAGCGCCAATTGTATCAACACCTTCTTAGAGCATGTCTGTGCCTTTAATAATGACATCAAAGATTGCTCTAAACAAAGCCACTCTTCTGCTCTCCAACTCGAACACGCGATGTGCCATACTACGAATAAGATGCAACAGACCACCCAGACCATCACGCAAATCAAGGACGAAGGAGTTCATCTCTCACACAGTCTTGCAGATGTTACCTCCATTGTAGATGGCATGGTAGCTGAGCTAGTTGAAGCACTTTCCTTGCTAGAAAATCGCAAAAATAGTGTCTGCACTCTACACAGGGCCATTATCGAAAATGTCGCCAGTGAGCGGGAGTTAATCGGTCAAATTGAAAAACTCACCCAAAGTGCTAATGACGCGCAAAGCATTTTAGAAACCATCGATGAGATCGCCAAGCAAACCAATTTACTCGCGCTCAATGCAGCCATCGAAGCCGCGCGTGCGGGCGAGCGGGGACGCGGGTTTGCGGTGGTGGCTGATGAAGTAAGTAGTCTAGCCGCGCGCACCCAGCAGGCCCTAACGGAGGTCAATGGCACGATTTCTAGTATTGTGCAAAATGTGGGCGCTGTAGGAGAGAAAATGCATGAACAAGCTGCGCGCATTGAAGAATCTAGTGTTTTGAGCATGGGTGTGAAAGAGGGCTCTATTCAAACCATAGAGTATTTAGAGAAGCTCATCGAGCGCATTAAAGGGGTGAATCTCATCTTTATCGACTTAGGGCAGGACACCCAAGACATTATCAATAAGGTGATCTCTGTACAGAGTTGCGCGAGCGACACCTTGAAAAACGCGCACACTATGCAAGAAATCATGCGCGCTTCCAAACAATTGGTAGAGCATATTGCTCAAAAGACCAATGATTATAAAACTGCTTGAACTCTATTCAAGACTGCTCAGGAGGGTTTTGAACGATTCTTGAAAGCTAGCTAAACCCGCGTTTAATAGTTCCGCGTAGGTTTGGTTGAGATCAAAGCCCAGACCTTCTAGCTGGGCTTTGAGGGGGGCAAACTCTAGGATTTTAGGGGCGGAGCTTGGGGCGTGGTGGTAGGTATGGAGTGCCTCTAGGGGGGCGGTGTTGATGCTATGGGGGATTTTGAGGGCTTGGATGTAGTAGTCTTTGGGGAGAGTGGGCTCTTTAACCCCCGTGCTAGCAAAGAGGGGGTAGAGGTGGGGGAGATTGAGATTTTGGATGTGTTGGTAGCATTCTAAAGCATTAGCCGCGCCTAGTTGGTGGGCGAGTTGGGTGCGCTGGGTTGTAGTGATGGGAGCTTGTGCCAAAAAGCGATCCAGAGCCACATCCAACCTAGAGACAAAGACACTAATCACGCCCATGTGTTGGGCGTTTTTCAAGGCTAGGGCGCATTCTTTAGCCTGCGTGGGGGAAAAGACTAAGGTCGCATTGATGGGCATGTGCGCGCTCAAATGCGCCATCGCCTCTAATCCGCTAGGCGTGGCTGGGATTTTGATCATCACATTAGGGCGCGCGAGGGCTTGGTGTAGGCGTTTTGCTTCCTGCACGCATGCGCTCACATCCCCCTCTAAAAAGGGATCGATCTCTAGGCTGATATATCCCGTAGCCTTATTCTTCTTATGAAGAGGCAGAAGTAAATCCGCAGCGCGCTGGATGTCCTCAATAGCTAGGGCCTCATAAAGGACTTTAGGTGTGTCGCCCTTGAGGGCATTAATCGCCTCCTTATAAGCCTGAGAGCGTGTGATTGCTTGAGCAAAGAGCGCGGGATTAGAGGTCGCCCCTGCGATCTGCCCCCCTTGAATAAGCGTGCGAAACTCCCCCTCTAAAAAATCCCTCTCAATAAAATCACACCAGAGATAAAAATCCTTCATACCTGCTCCTTAAAAAAGTTACGCACTAGGGCGCGATCATCAAAGGGCAAATGCGTCTCGCCCACAATCTGCACGCATTCATCTCCCTTGCCTAAAATGAGCAACACCTCATCGTCTTGTAATTCGCTTAGGGCTAACTCAATGGCTTTTTTGCGATCGGGCTCCACCATCGCGCGCGCGCGCAGCTCTGGGGCAATCCCACTTAAAATATCCTTAATAATAGCTAAAGGATCTTCAGTGCGTGGGTTGTCCGAAGTGATATAGCTTTTAAGCGCGTGCGTGGTGGCTACCTGCCCCATCAGCGGACGTTTGCTCCTGTCTCGATCGCCCCCCGCACCAAAAACCACCTTGATCTTTTGCGCCTTAAAGCTATTGAAAATTTGCACAAATCCATCGGCAGTATGGGCAAAGTCCACCACCACTAGGGGGCTTTGGTGCACCACCTCCATACGCCCCTCCACCCCGGGAAAATCACCCAGTAGGGGGCAAAGACTCTCTAGGGATTGCTTAGTGAGTGCGCGCACACATAGCAGAGCTCCCAAGAGGTTATAGAGATTATGCAAACCTATCAGGGGCGCGTGCACGATTCCCATTTCCGCAGAGCTATTAGGATTGCGTCGCGCTCTAGGATCAGCATGAAATTCCACATGCGCGCTAATTTCGGGCTGTAAGCTGTAAGCGTTCACGCTCAAATGGGTTTTACGCTCACAGGCGTAGCCATAGGCATTTGTGGGGTTAAAGCGCACATGCGGGTCGTCTAAATTGATAATTTTCAAACTCTCATCGCTCAAAAACTGGTTTTTGATCGCGCGGTAAGTCTCTAAATCCCCATGATAATCCAAGTGATCGCTGGTGATATTGGTATGCACCTTAGCAGCAAACTCCAAACCTAAAATGCGTTCTTGAGCGATCGCATGCGAGCTTACCTCCATCACAAAATACTCTACCCCCTCTGAGCTAGCGCGCTCAATATCCCCATAGAGTTCTAGCAGACTAGGCGTAGTGAGCCCCTTAGGCTTAACTTGTGTGCCCTTAATAAAAAAACCCCTAGTGCCCAGCAAAGCACAAGAATGCCCTAAGGCTTGCAGTAAAAAGCTAATGAGCGTAGCAGTAGTGGTTTTTCCATTAGTGCCTGTAATCCCAATGATGGGGATACTCAAATCAAAATAACGCCCTAATTCTTGCGCCTCCAAACAAGGCGTATTGGGTGAGATAAAGCGCGCATTGGAGGGCGTTTTAACCAGCAGCACCCCCTCTGCAATCTCTCGCGTGTCATCGCTTAGGGCTTCATAGATTTGATCCTTAAAAATAACGCGCTTGCTAACAATCATGTTTATCCTGCTGGGCTTTTTCCAAGCGCAGGGCTTTTTGCAACAACGCCATCACGCGCGGGTCATACCAAAGCAATTCGCGCATGTTTTCAATATAGGCAATGGACATGTCATAGAATTTATGATCCACAAGATTTTCTAAAAACTCGTAAAAATCCTCTTTGCGCTCAAAGATCACCTTCGTGCTGAACATCAAATTTTCAAAGACTTCTTTAAAATCCTTGCCAGCGCACATCGCCTTGAAGTCGGCGTACAAAATCCCATCTAAACTCTCTGCCTTGAGTTGGTTTTCATGCCCAAAGGCTTGCGCCATTTTGCTCAAACTCTCATCAAAGGAGTTAATGAGCTCTAAAATCTGCCCTTGAATGCTGGCTTTGTAGCGCCGTGGCTGGGAGTGTAAGAGATTTTGATAGAGTTCGTAAAAACTATGCGCTTCTTTAGGGAAGTCTAGGGCAATGTCGCTTAGTAGCAAGCCGATCTTGGCGTTGGCATCCAAGGGGTCTAAAAACAAGGCTTGGGAGCATAAAAACAGGGCTCTAAAATATTGCTTTTGTAAAAAAGCCTTATAGCCCTGCGTGGTGTAAGAGCGTTTTTTAGGGTCGTTATTCAAAGGACAACCTCAAGGAAAGAGTTTTTGGTATTGCTCTTTGGAAACATGCACCACCTGCATGTCCGGGTGGATCTCCTCTTGCAAACAACGTTCGATCCCAAACTTAAGCGTATTGCTACTGGCAGCACAGCCCTTACATGCTCCCACTAAAGACACATAGACTTTCGCATCTTTGATTCCCAACAAGACCACATCGCCCCCATCTCTAAGCAACATCGGGCGCACTTTTTCTAAAGCTTTTTCTACAGGTTTTTGCAATTCTTGATCGCTAAAGATCATGGTTACTCCTTAAAGACTTTGCATTATAGCCATTTTCCACGCGTTTAAGCTAGCCCATGCTAGAATAAATAGCAAATGTAAGGTTAATCATGGCGTTGTTGGGGCAGCATTTCTTGCACGATGCCTTTTATCTAAATCAGATCTTGCAATCCATCCCCTGCGAGCACTTCGCTAATGAAGTGCAGATGGTGGAGATAGGGGTTGGCTTGGGAGATCTCACCACTAGGCTTTTAGATAGGCTGGGCTCTAAGACTTTGATCGCCTACGAAGTGGACAGGGCACTGGCCAAAGGTTTAAGAAATAGGCTTAGTCCTGAATCTTGGGCGCGTTTGGAGTTGGTTCTAGGCGATGTGATGGAACGCAAAGGGGTTGGAAATGACACATACGATGTCTTGGCAGGACTCAAATTGCCCCGTGTGGGCTTTCTGTGCGACAAGCCCTATTTTTTGGTCTCTAACTTGCCCTATTACATCGCCACGCCCATTATCGCCCGTGCGCTCAAAGATAGTCTCTGTGTTGGGCTGGTTGTGATGACTCAGCTAGAAGTGGGCTTGAAATTTTGCGCCTCTTGTGGGAATGGGGATTATAGCGCGTTGAGCGTGCTTGCCGGGCTTACATGTGCTAGGCGGGAATTGTGTTTTGAAGTGCCTAAAGAAGCGTTTAACCCGCCTCCCAAAGTGCGCTCCAGCGTGATCGCTCTAATCAAACACCCCTTGGAATCCACCCCGCCCTCCTTAGATGTTACAGACTTAGAAGAGTTGCTCAAGCGCGCTTTTAAGGCCAACCGCAAGACCCTTAGCAATAATCTCAGGGGAATTTGTGCGCCAGGCTGGTTACAAGGTTTTCTAGCTGAGCGTGCCCTTAAACCTCAAGTACGCCCGCATGAATTGAGCCCTACAGACTACCTAGACCTAGCTTATGATCTCACCCAACAATCTAAAATAGGAGAATACTATGGATCAACCCATTGAAAACAAAAGCCCCTCAGTTCAGCCCACACAACCCGATCAGACCCCCAAAGCTCCCCGCCCCAATCGCATTAAGCAGGGCAGGGGACACCACCACGCCCAGCACTCTGAACAAGCCGGGGTTAAAAACATCACTAAGGCCAATGAGCGGGGCAATTTAGGCTTTCATAAAGAGCTTAAAGCGGGCGTAGAAACTAATAATAAGATTCACATCAATCATCTAAACCCCCATTATAAACTCGATCTCAATGTCAAAGCCCGTATTAAAATCACCCCTCTGGGCGGCTTGGGCGAGATCGGGGGGAATATGATGGTCATTGAAACCATGCACCAAGCCATTATCATTGATGTGGGCATGAGTTTCCCCAGTGAAGACATGCATGGGGTAGACATCTTGATCCCCGATTTTAGCTACCTACACAGCATTAAGGATAAAATTGTAGGCGTGCTCATCACCCATGCCCATGAGGATCATATCGGGGCTGTGCCCTATCTCTTTAAAGAATTGCAATTCCCTCTCTATGGCACGCCCTTAAGCTTGGGGATGATCGGCAATAAATTTGACGAACACGGCTTGAAGAAATTTAAAAGCTTTTTTAAGATCGTGCAAAAACGCCAACCTATCCAAATTGGCGAATTCATTGTAGAGTGGATTCACATCACCCACTCCATTATTGACGCGAGCGCATTAGCCATTCAAACCAAAGTGGGCACGATCGTGCATAGCGGGGATTTTAAAATCGATCACACCCCGGTGGACAATTTACCCACCGATCTCTACCGCCTCGCCCACTATGGCGAACAAGGTGTCATGTTATTGCTCAGTGATAGCACTAATTCTTACAAGCCCGGAATTACTCCTAGTGAAACTAGCGTGGGACCCGTGTTTGAGAACCTCTTTAAGAGCGCTAAAGGGCGCGTGATCATGAGCACCTTTTCTTCTAACATCCACCGAGTGTATCAAGCCATCCAACACGCGATTAATCATAACCGCAAGGTCGCTGTGATCGGCCGTTCTATGGAGAAAAACCTAGATATCGCTAGAGAGCTAGGCTATATCCATCTGCCCTCTAAGACCTTCATTGAAGCCCATGAGGTCGAAAAGCTTCCCGATCATGAGGTTTTTATTGTAACCACGGGCTCACAGGGAGAGACCATGAGTGCGCTTTACCGCATGGCCACCGATGAGCACCGCCACATTAGCATTAAACCCAGCGATTTGGTCATTATCTCAGCTAAGGCAATCCCGGGCAATGAGGCGAGTGTGTCCAGCATTCTAAATCTGCTGATGAAAAAAGATGCGCAAGTGGTGCACCACGCCTTTGACATCCATGTGAGCGGGCATGCCGCCCAAGAGGAGCAAAAGCTGATGTTGCGTTTGATTAAGCCCAAGTTCTTTTTGCCCGTGCATGGGGAGTATAACCATGTTGCCAAACATAAAGAGACCGCGATAGCGTGTGGAATCCCTGAGAAAAATATTTATCTGATGGAAGATGGGGATCAGGTGGAAGTCAACCCTAATTTTATGCGTAAGGTCAAGAGTATTAAGAGCGGGAAGCACTATGTGGATAATACCAACAATGTCAGCATTGAGCAAAGAATCGTAGATGAACGCTTGGAGATTGCCAGTGCGGGGCTACTAAGTGCGGTGTTATTCATCTCCAAAGAAGCCCAGAGCTTGATGCCCCATTCTAAAATTAGCAGTGTAGGCATTGTCAATCTCAAGGAAGAACGCCACTTCTTAGAGGATCTACAAGATTCGCTAGGCTTGCACATTAAAGCCCTACGCCAAGATGTGTTGGGTAATAATAAGTCTTTAGATGAGAGCGTGCGGCATTTCTTGCGCAAGGCGTTATTCAAGCACACCAAGAAATACCCCGCTATCGTGAGTCATGTTTTTGTGAGCTAGCCATGCGCGCGTGGGTGTTAGGGGTGTTGGTGTTGGTAGGGTTAGTACACGCACAGGAGAAGAAAATGCACACAATTTACTTAGCCGGGGGGTGTTTTTGGGGATTGGAGGCATATATGGAGCGCATTTATGGGGTGAAAGACGCGTTGGTGGGTTATGCTAATGGGAAGAGCGACAGAACCACCTACCATGAACTGCATAACACTGATCACGCCGAAACGGTCAAGGTGGAATTTGACCCTCAAGAGATCAGCCTAGATAAACTCTTGCTGTACTATTTTAAAGTGGTCGATCCCATCAGCTTAAACCAGCAGGGCAATGATAGGGGTAGGCAATACCGCACAGGGATTTACTACACAGACCCCAAAGACGAGCCCATCATCGTTAAAGCCTTAGCGCGCCTGCAAACCCATTACAAGCAAAGAGTGCGCATTGAGTTAGAGCCTTTAAAAAACTTCGTCGTGGCAGAGGAATACCACCAAGACTATTTGAAGAAAAATCCGGGGGGGTATTGTCATATTGATCTCAAAAAGGCTGATGAGGTGATCATTGATCCTAAGGATTATCATAAACCCGATCAAGCCCAGCTCAAAAAACAACTCACAGACTTACAATACAAAGTAACCCAAGAAAGCTACACAGAACGCCCCTTTGAGAATGAATACGACACCCTCTTTAAACCGGGTATCTATGTAGATGTCACCACGGGCGAACCTCTCTTCCTCTCCACAGATAAGTTTGATAGTGGGTGTGGGTGGCCTGCCTTTAGCAAGCCCATTAGTAAGGAAGTAGTGGGGTATGAAAAAGACACCAGCTATAATCGTATCCGTACCGAAGTACGTAGTCGTGTGGGTAATGCGCATTTAGGGCATGTCTTTGAGGATGGGCCTAGAGAATTGGGGGGCTTGCGCTATTGCATCAATAGCGCGGCTTTAAAGTTTATCCCACTAGAGGACATGGAGACTGAGGGTTATGGCGCGCTCATTCCCATGCTCAAAAAAGCCATGCTTAGACAGGAAACTAAGCATTAATGAGCTCCCTAGATTATGGCGCGCTCGCGCGTAACACGTTTAGATTGGCCATTGATGCGCTCACGCGCGCTAAAGAATCTCTAAATCATGCCACATTAGAACCCATCATTGAAGCTCTAGTTAACGCCCCTCTAGTGGTGGTGATGGGGGTGGGTAAGAGCGCACACGTGGGACGCAAGATCGCCGCTACTCTGACTAGCACGGGTACTAAGGCGCTCTTTCTCCACCCCACTGAAGCCCTGCACGGGGATATGGGCATTGTGGGAAGCCAAGATGTCATCTTAGCCATTAGCTATGGAGGGGAGAGTACGGAGCTCTTAGAAGCCTTGCGTTTTATCTCTTGTGCGGGCATTGTAGGCATGAGCAAAAGCCCTAAGAGTTCTCTAGGCAAGCTTGCCAATCACCACCTAAGCCTAAATATCACTAAAGAAGCTTGTAGCTTTAACATGGTGCCCACCACTTCCACCACGCTTTGCTTAGCACTCGGCGATGTCTTGGCGGTGTGCTTGATGGCGCGCAAGGGCTTTTGCCAAAGAGATTTTGCGCGCTATCACCCGGGGGGCCTGCTAGGTAAAAAAATGCACCTACGCGTGCGCGATATTTATCGCACCCATGCCCTGCCTTTAGTGAGTGCACAGGCCTCTTTGCATGAAGCCCTGTTAGAAGCCACGCATCAAGGTTTGGGCAATGCCCTTTTAGTTAATGAGAATCAAGAGCTACTAGGGGTTTTGAGCGATGGAGATATTCGTCGTGCCCTCTTGCAACCCCATTTTGATCGTTGCGCCCCAGCTAAAGAGTTTGCCACCCTAAAGCCTAAAACCATCCAAGACCCGGATATGTTGGTGCTAGACGCGCTAGATTTCATCGAAACCCATCAAATTTCTTTACTCATCGTGCTAGATGCGCACAAAAAAGTGCTTGGAGTGGTGCATCTGCACGCTTTGCTGGCACTAGGACTTAAAGACTTAAAGGAATAATGATGTTTGAACGCTTAGAACAGCTCATTAAAGACATTGAAAACGCCAAAGAGGAAGTCGAATTACTTTTGAAACTGGCTAATGTGAGTTTGAGTGATTTTATTTTGATGAAACGCGGTAGTTTGGACATTCCGCAGAGTTTGGACATGGCCTTTTACACCCAAATTAGCGAACATGTCGAAGAACTCAAGGAGTGTATCAATGCGCTGAACAAATACAAACGGGAAATGTTAGTTTTTTAAAGGGTTGGTATGTGTGGGATCGTAGGCTATTTAGGTGTTCAGGAGAGAGTAGAGCTCTTGCTAGGAGGGCTTAGAGAGCTAGAGTATCGGGGTTATGATAGTGCGGGGTTAGCACTTTTAGGGAAGGGCGCGCCCTTGCAGGTGTTTAAAACCAGTGGGAAAATTAGCGCGCTAGAAAACTTGGTGCAGAGAGTGCGCACACAGGGTTTAGGCGTGGGGATTGCCCACACGCGCTGGGCCACACATGGCAAACCCACACAAGCCAACGCCCATCCGCACGCCTACCGCTCAAGCGCGCTTGTGCACAATGGGATCATTGAAAATTATGCCACCCTCAAGACAGAATTAGAACAAAAAGAGCATGTTTTTTCTAGCCAAACTGATAGTGAGGTGGTGGTGCATTTATTTGAGGATATG
Organism: Helicobacter salomonis; assembly: GCF_017979425.1. Taxonomy (GTDB): domain Bacteria; phylum Campylobacterota; class Campylobacteria; order Campylobacterales; family Helicobacteraceae; genus Helicobacter; species Helicobacter salomonis. The sequence continues at coordinate 11,537 of NZ_JAERIS010000018.1, forward strand.
TTGGAGCAAAACCCTGCTAATAGCCTAGAACAAGCCCTGCAAGCCTTTAAAAACACCATTGCCCAGCTAGAGGGTGCGTACGCGATTCTGCTCATTAACGAGCGTTTTCCTACTTGTATTTTTTATGCCAAAAACCACTCGCCTTTGCTCATTGCCACCGGTAGAAACGGGGTGTATTTTGCTAGCGCGCCTAATGCGCTTTGTGGGCGTGCAAGCCAAATGGTGCGCTTAGAGGAGGGAAGCGTAGGGATGGTGGATTTTCAAACGCCCTTGAATTTAGAGGTTTTAGGAGAAGTGCAGCCCGTGAGCACAGACACCCAGCAGAGCGATAAAGAGGGCTTTAAAACTTTTATGGAAAAAGAGATTTACGAACAGCCCAAAGTATTAAGTTTACTAGGGCGGCTTTCTAACAATGGCGTGCATTTGGAATTGCCCAATGGCTTTTTAGAGGGGGTAAGTTGTATCAGTATTAGCGCGTGCGGGACGAGTTACCATGCCGGGCTAGTGGGGAAATACTTAATAGAGAGTTTGGCCGGGGTAAAGGTGCAGGTAGAGTTGGCTAGCGAATACCGCTATGCTAACTTTGCGACCCAACAAGGCGAACTCTTTATAGCGATTTCCCAAAGTGGAGAGAGCGCGGACACCCTAGAGGCACTTAGACTGGCCAAAAGTCTAGGTTTAAAAACCCTTAGCCTTTGCAACACTCAGAGCTCCACCATGGCAGACATGGCAGATGGGCTACTTTTAACCCATGCCGGACTAGAGCGTAGCGTGGCTTCTACCAAAGCCTTTACCAGTCAGGTTTTAATCTTATGGCTCTTAGGCTTGCAACTGGCCCAAGAGAGACACACCTTAAGCGCAGAGGAGTTAAAAACACAGATTCAAGCCGTGCAAGCCAGCTTAAAGGCCATGCAAGAGGCGTTAGAGTTACACGAACAAGTGCGCGAAGTGAGTGCGCAGATCTTAGAGCGGGATTTAAAGGGGTATTTTTTCATGGGGCGAGGGGTCTTCTACCCACTGGCCCTAGAGGGCGCGCTCAAGCTCAAAGAAATCGCCTATGTGCATGCACAAGGCTATGCCAGCGCGGAGATGAAACATGGTCCTATTGCTCTAGCCGATGGCACACTTCTAAGCACCACTTTACTCCCCCAACACCTTCTTTTTGCCAAAAATTTGAGCAATGTAGAGGAATTGCGTGCGCGCGATTCGCTCATTTTTGCGCTCAGTCCGATCAAATTAGAAGAAGCCACTTTTCAAATCCAAACCCGCTCCTATGACCACTATATGCCCGAGTTTTTTCACATGCTCGCGATCTTGCAACTCTTTGCCCTAGAAATGGCACAACGCAAAGGGCTAGATGTGGACAAACCTCGCAATTTGGCCAAGAGCGTTACGGTTGAGTGAAACCACCCCCATTTACATTATTCACCTAGACAACTCGGCTAGGGACATCACTCCTTTGCTATGGCATTTAAACTATCTCTTGGACAAAACCCCACATAAAAACTTCCGCATTGAGGTTTTTAAAGCCGTGCATGGGCAAAAGGACTACCACAATAAGGGCATCACCTTTAAACACGCCCACCCCGTGCTCAACGACTTTGCCCCCAAAACCCTTAAGCGCGCCCAAGCCCTTGAGCTGATGCGTCTGGCGTTGCGCATACGCGTTAACTTCCAAAGTTTAGGGCAACTGGGCTGTTTTGCTAGCCATTTTTTGCTTTGGCAAGAGTGTGTGAAATTGCAAAAGCCTATCATTGTGTTAGAAGATGATGTTTTGCCTACTTTTGATTTTTATGAAAAATGCCATTTGAGTTTGGAAGCCATCAACACGGAGTTAGCCCAAGTCGTGCGCTTGTATGCGCTTTATTTCAAACGCCACCAAATTAAAAGCGCGTTGACCCATGATTTTGATTGGATTTTTAGCCCAGCAGGGGGGATGGGCACACAGGGATATATTTTAAGCCCACAGGGCGCACAAAAGCTTTTAGATGCCTGCCCCCCTCAATGGATTTTGCCCGTGGACACTTACATGGACGCGCACTACACCCACCATGCCAAAACGCTCACTCTAAAGTCCTATGCTCTTTTAGTGGAGAGTGTCCCCTCCCAAGTGCCCCATGCCAACATCCAGCATTTTAGAGGGCGGCTCAAAACCCTATCGTGGTTATTGCGCCTATGCAATTACATTTTAAAAATCCGTTGGTTCTGCCAACATCTCTTTAATCTCCTCTTTAGGCGTTTTTAATGCAACTAAAACCCTCTTTATATGCTCTCTCTTTAGGGGAGCTCAAAAACTATTGTGTAGAACACGGCTTTAAACCCTTTGTGGCCAAACAATTTTATGCTTGGCTTTACCAGCGTTATGCTAGCTTAGATCAAATGCACAATCTCCCCCACGCTTTTAAAGAGGCATTGCGTGCCGATTTTGAGGTGCGTCCCTTAGAGGTGCTAGAGTGCCAACAAAGCGCGGATAAGAGCGTGAAATACCTTTTTAAAACCTCTGATGGGCATAGCTTTGAGAGTGTGTACATGGTGATGAGAGAAGCCAGAGAGGGGGAAGCACAAGAGAAAATCACGCTATGTTTGAGTTGTCAGATTGGGTGTAAGGTGGGTTGTGTGTTTTGTGCGACCGCTAAGGGGGGCTTTGTGCGTGATTTAGATGCGGGCGAGATTGTAGAGCAGGTCGTCGCTCTTAAGCGTGCTCACCAGCTAGAGCCCACTAAGGGAATCAATCTGGTATTTATGGGCATGGGCGAACCCTTGCACAATTTTACACAAGTGGTGCGCGCGCTGGAGATTTTAAGTGCCCATGAGGGGCTTAACATCGCCCCTAGACGCATCACGATTTCTACAAGCGGAGTAGTGCCCGCTTTGCAGACTTTGGGCGCGCTCAATCTAGGCGTGCAGTTGGCTATTTCTTTGCACGCGGTTAATGACACTCTGCGCTCAAAACTGATGCCTATTAATAAAGTTTACAATTTAGAGGCTTTGATTAGCGCGATCAAAGCTTTTCCACTAGACAAGCGCAAACGGGTGATGTTTGAATACTTGATGATAAAAGACATCAACGATTCACTAAGCCACGCCAAAGAGTTATTAAGATTGCTCAATGGACTGAAGGCTAAGATCAATCTCATCCCCTACAACTCTACCTCTCATTCTAAATTTGAACGCCCAGAATTAGAGAGAGTGCAAGCTTTTGCGGATTTTCTCAATCAAAAGGGCTTGCTCTGCACAATTCGCATCTCTAAGGGGCAGGATATCGCAGCAGCTTGCGGGCAGCTTAGAGAAAAACGCTTGGAAATAAGCAGCACAAAGGAGTGAAACTGAAAAAGCATATCATTATTAACGCATCTTTATTGACAGAAAAACATTTGGCAGGAATTGGCGTTTACTCTCATGCCTTGGTGCATGCATTGGAGAAGCATTTTCAAAACAGAGATGATGTTGTATTGCACTTATATGCAGATTACACACTTTATCCAAATATCGCGGCTTTAGAAGCATCAAGACCCTCTTTATTGACGCGCATTGTGCGTAAAATTTTAAGAACTTTTTTTGCAAAACACTATCATGCTTATCTACAGCGTAAAAGAGCTGCATTTTTAGCCCGACTTTCTTCTCTCTCTCTCTTTACATAGAACCCAGAATACCCCATGAGCCTGCAAATATCCTGACCGAGATCAAAGCGGCAAAAATTTTGGGCGCAATCCACGACCTTCCACTCACACCAGAATGGGGTTTAGACGCGCAATTACAAGCTTCGCTCAGAAAATCTTTGGAAACAGTCATAGAGCACAGCTGCGAAATTATTTGTTTTACTGCTTGTGTAAAACAGGATATTCTCAACAATGCGAAATATACCGGCTCTAAAATCCATGTTATTTACCACGGTATAAGACCTTACCGCGATTTAGATACCGCATGTTCCTTGCCTCCGCCCTTAAAAGAACAAGAATTTATTTTGGCAGTAGGGGCTAAAGATAAGCGTAAAAATCTCAAAAATTTGATCAATGCTTTTAAACTTTTGCCCACAGATTTACAAACACGCTACCGGATTGTTATTACAGGCAATCCATGGAATGTAGATGAAAATTTTTCAGAGATGGTGCGTGAAACTTTTATCGTAGATTTGGGCTTCACATCTGATGCACTCCTTGCTCTCCTCTATAAGAACGCTAGAGTGCTGTGGCATGGGAGCTTGGCTGAGGGCTTTGGTTTGCCCATGATTGAAGCGATGCAGGCAGGATTAGTGGTCTTAGCCAGCAATGTATCTTGCATGCCGGAGATTCTAGACGATGCAGGCATCTATTGCAATCCTTATGATATCCAAGACATCGCTAAACAACTAGAGTGCGCTTTGACTGATGAGACTTTGCGTACCACTTGTATTGCTAAAGGGATCGAACGGGCTAGACAATTTGATTTTGAAAAGAGCATGCAGGCGCATATAGAGGTCGTGGAGCGAATGTTAAGAGAGTCTTAAGGGGAACCTGGGGTTGAAGACTTTAGTATGCGCGTGTATTCGGGCCAGCTACACACTGACCTTCAAATTGCTAGACAAAGGCGATGGAGGCTAGGATAGAGGCATCTCCTCTTCTAATGGCTACTCTGTGGATGCTGGTATAACCCCCATTGCGTGCCGCGTATTTGGGGGCTAATTCAGTCACTAGCTTATGGGTGGCGTATTTATCTTGTAGATAAGAAAACACATAGCGATGTGCGTTAAAATCACCCTTTCTAGCCATACTCACGAGCTTTTCAACATAGGACTGTAATTCTTTAGCCTTGAAAATTCCCGTTTGAATCTTCCCATGTGCGATCAGAGAAATGGCGAGATTTTTGAGCAGGGCCTTTCTGTGCGCGCTGGTGCGTCCCAATTTTCTAAAACGATTCTGGTGTCGCATTAATGCTCCTCATTCTTTAATTTGTCTAATTTGGCTTGCAAAGATGCCTTAAACTCCGTCGAAATTTCAGAACCTACAGGGTAGCCTAGCCCCTCTAGTTTTTCAGCGATTTCATCATAGGATTTCTTGCCAAGATTTTTAATATTTTTGAGCTCATAAGCGTCCATAAGCACTAACTCGCCCACATACTTAAGCCCGATTTTATCTAAGCAATTAAAACACCTCGCGCTCAAATTCAGCCCCTCAATTTCCATCAACAAATCCCTCTCCAAGCCTTCTTCTAGATGGGCGCTGCCTTTGTAATCGGCGATATTGGTGTTAAAGATGTGCATTTGGGCGTTCATGGTTCTGATCGCCTCTTGAAAGGCGCGCTGAGGGTCTACCTGCCCATCACTTTCAATTTCAAAAACGAGTTTTTCAAAATTGGGATTACCATCTACGAGCATGTTTTCAATATTGTAAACCACTTTTTTAATGGGAGTGAAATAGGCATCTAGGGGGATGTAATCACTCGCAATGTAACCTCGAATGCTCTCAGAAGGCACATAGCCCATGCCCTTTTGCACGATGAGAGAAAACTCTAAGTTCACATCCTCGTTAATCGTAGCTAAATAGGCATCATGGTCGATCACACTGATCTCTTCGTTCTCTAAATCCCTTCCGCTTAATTTGGCAGGACCCTTAAAAGCGTAGTGAACCATCACTTGATCGTTCTGGGCATTGTCCAAATGCTTGCCTACCAAGCGGATATTTTTGAGATTAGCAATGAATAGAGCCACATCTTCAGAGACCCCACGCAGAGAATCAAATTCGTGAGCAACCCCTTCGATCTTGATTCCAATGGGCGCATAGCCTACAGAGCTTAAGAGCAAGAGCCGTCTTAAGGGGTGGGCTAGGGTAATGGCATAACCCGCTTCAAAGGCAGACACACACACTTTGATATGCCTGTCGTTAATTTTCTCCACGCTGATGTCCATAGGCACTTGTGGAGCTACTTTAATCACTTTCATGCAATCCCCTACTATTTAGAATAGAGCTCGACAATCAATCTCTCTTCAAGAGGTAAGCTTACCTCGTCTCTCTCAGGATAGCGGGTGAAGATGCCAAACTTCTTATCCTTGTCTACATCAATCCAAGGCACGATCCCTACCTGATTAGTGAGTTCCACCGCACGTGTGATTTGGGGGTTTTCCTTGCTTTTTTCCTTAACCTCGATCTTTTGCCCACTCTTAATAAAGGCAGAAGGGATGTCCATGCGTTTGCCATCGACTAAAATATGCCCATGTGTTACCAGCTGGCGCGCAAAAGAGCGCGTGGTTGCAAAGCCCATACGATAGACCACATTGTCCAAACGCCTCTCTAAAAGACGCACCAAATTTTCCCCCGTATTGCCTTCCATGCGGTTGGCTTCTCTAAAAATAGAGCGGAATTGTTTTTCAGAGATGCCATACATTGCTTTGGCTTTTTGTTTTTCGCGTAACTGCAAGCCATAGTCTGAAATCTTACCCCGTCTTTGTCCATGCTGTCCGGGACCATAGGCGCGCTTATCCAACGCGCTCTTGCCACTCAAACGGCGCTCACCCTTAAGAAATAAAGAAATCCCAAAACGGCGTTCTAATTTTTCAACTGCACCTCTATATCTTGCCATAGCTGCTCCTTACACTCTTCTTCTTTTGGGAGGACGGCAACCATTATGGGGCAAAGGTGTGATGTCCTTGATCCAAAGCACTTTGATCCCCTCAATGCTCCCCACACTCTTAATAGCGGTTTCGCGCCCACTCCCCGGACCTTGCACCTTAATCCCCACTTCTTTAATGCCATGCTCTTTAGCTTTACTCATCGCACTCTCTACAGCTTGTTGGGCAGCGTAGGGAGTAGATTTCTTAGACCCTCTAAACCCTAAGCCTCCTGCAGTCGCCCAACAGATGACATTGCCCATCTCGTCTGTAACGGTGATGTTAGTATTGTTGAAGGAGGCAGCGATGTAGACAACACCCCGCGCGATATTTTTCTTAACAATTTTCTTTTTAATGCCGGTTCGTTTAGCCATGCGCTCTCCTTACTTGCTACCTACGGTTTTCTTTTTACCCTTACGGGTGCGCGCGTTGTTCTTAGTGGTTTGACCCCGCACGGGCAAGCCCTTACGATGTCGAATACCCCGATAACTCCCCAAATCCATCAACGCTTTAATATCCATCTGCACTTTTTTGCGTAAATCTCCCTCTACTATGTAGTTAGCCTGGATTTCTTTGGTGATGCTAGATACTTCATCTTCACCTAATTCGTGAACGCGTTTATCCAAAGAAATTCCCACCTTGTGCAAGATATCCCTGGAGCTTTTTAAGCCTATTCCATAGATGTAGGTCAAAGCATATTCTATGCGTTTCTTCTTGGGTAAATCAACCCCTGCAATCCTTGCCATGTCTATCCTTGTCTTTGTTTATGTTTAGGAGTGGTGCAGATCACGCGAATCACACCCCGTCTTTTGATCACTTTACATTTATCACACATCTTCTTTACAGAGGGTCTAACTTTCATCTTCTCTCCTTATCTTAAGCAAAACCCTTATTCTAACCATCTTAAGTTAGAACTAACTTAATCACTTGTAGCGGAAGGTGATTCGCCCCTTATCCAAACTATAAGGCGTGAGCTCCAAGCGCACCCGATCACCTAGTGCAATGCGGATATAGTGCATGCGCATTTTCCCAGAAATGCGGCACAGCACGACATGCTTATTGTCTAATTCCACTTTGAAAGTGGCATTGGGTAAACACTCAATCACCTTTCCATCTACTTCTATCACATCATCTTTTGCCATCAAGCCTCCGTTAAAATTTGCGCTCTTTTACCCACCATCGCGATAGTGTGTTCGTAATGACTGGTGCGCAAGCCATCCACAGACACCACGCTCCATTTGTCTGCTAAGATTCTAGGTTCACCCTGTTTTTGGCAGATCATAGGCTCTATACAAAACACCATGCCCTCTTTAATTTTAGGGCCACTATTAGGCCTGCTGGAAGGCTCTAGGTAGTTAGGAATAGAGGGCTCTTCATGGGGGCTACGCCCAATCCCATGCCCACAAAATTTTTTTAAAGGCACAAAGCCCTTTTGCCTAATGAGGGTTTCTAAAATATGGCTCACCTCTTTAAAGCGCATCCCCACTTCTAGGCAAGCAATCCCCTCATGAAGAGCGTCCTTAGCGCAGGCAATCAAGGCTTGATCTTGGAGGCTAACCTCCCCCACTCCTAGAGTGATCGCCCCATCACCAAACCACCCTTGCATTTGCGCCCCTAAATCTAAACCTACAATATCTCCGCTCTGCAGTCGATAATCCGTGGGAATGCCATGGATGGCAACTTCATTGAGCGAAGTGCAAAGTGTATTAGGGAAACCATAAAGCCCTTTAAAAGCAGGCTTGGCATTGAGCTTATGGATATGCTCTTCGGCCAAAGCATCCAATTCTAACAAACTCATGCCTACTTGGATTTTTTCACTCAGCAATCTGAGAGTCTGCCCGACCACAGCCCCCGCCCTGCGTAAAGCCTCGATCTCTTTAGAATTACGGATGGCGATTGCCATCAAAAGCCCACTGCGCTCAAGGTTTTATACTTGCTCATATACACCTGTGCTTCGATCTTTTTCATGGTGTCAATAGCCACTTGCACCACAATGAGCACCGCCGTGCCCCCAAAATAAAAAGGCACACCCATTGCCTTGACCAAAATCCAGGGCAAAGTGGAGATAATAGCCAAATACAAAGAGCCCCAAAAAGTCAAGCGACTCGCCACGGTGTTTAAGAAGTTTGAAGTTCCCTCGCCCGGTCTAAGTCCCGCAATAAACCCGCCATTACGCTTGAGGTTATCGGCAATATCTTTAGCGTTAAAGACAATGGAAGAGTAGAAGTAAGCAAAAAAGATAATGAGAAGGAACATTAAAATATTGTAAGCGTAGCCGTGTGGGTTGAGAAAATCCGCAATGGCTTGCAAAATCTTATTAGAGGAGGCTTGCAAAATGGTAGAGGGAAAAACTAGCAAGGCAGAGGCAAAGATAGGGGGGATCACCCCGCTTAGGTTTAACTTAATGGGGATGTAGTTCATGATGCGTTTGTTTTGATTTTGCATCATCACTTTACGGGCGTAAGAGATAGGAATGCGTCGTTCAGCTAACTCTACATAGATAATTGCAAAGATAGTTGCCAGGATGATCACCACAATCCCAATCAAAACTAAGATGTTGATCACACCCGTATTCACCAAATTAAAAGTCCCTGCAATGGCTGAAGGAATGCCAGAGACGATGCCCGCAAAGATAATGAGGCTGATCCCATTACCCACGCCTCTTTGGGTGATCTGCTCGCCAATCCACATCAAGAGCATTGTGCCCGTAAGCATGGAAAAGGTGGCCAAAATTAAAAAAGTTTGCATAGAAACCATGATCGCCCCATTAGGACCATGCCCAATGCTACGCAAGCCAAAAGAAACGCTGATCGCCTGAATGATGGTGATTCCAATGGTAGCATAGCGCACGATTTGCATGTATTTCTGCATACCATCGCGCTCCTTTTTCATCTTGGCCAAGTTAGGGAAAGTCGCGCTCAAAAGCTCCATAATAATGGAAGCTGTGATATAAGGCATGATTCCTAGAGAAATAATACTCAAGCGAGAGACCGCGTTCCCGCTAAACATATTGAAGAGACCTAATGCATTGCTAGAATTGCTATCAAAAAAGGATTTGATGGCAGCCAGATCTACCCCGGGAATGGGGATGTAAGCTAGCACCCTATAGAGAAACAAATACCCCAGAGTAATAAAAATTTTGGTCGCAATCGCCTTGGTCATTATTCTTGTCCGCTGGTGCGAATTCTCTCATCTTGAATCTTGGATGCTAAATTTTTAGCCCCTGCTCCAATGAGCTTAATTTTCTCAATATAGGAGGGGAAGGGATGCACTTTTTTAATGAGCTCCAAACTCAAAGTTTCCAACTCAAAAACCTCTTTATGCTTTTCCACATTGATTGCGTACACCACTCCCTTAGTGCGGCTTCTAAAACCCACTTTAGGTAAACGGCGTTGCAGGGGCTGTTGCCCTCCCTCAAAACCGCGTTTCTGTTTGTAACCCGTGCGTGCGGTCTGCCCCTTGCCTCCTCTAGTGGCGGTTTTACCCATACCAGAGCCCTGCCCACGGCCCACTCGCTTCGTGTGTTTGACACTACCCTTAGCTGGGCTTAATTTTTCCAATGTCATAAAAACTCCTATCCTTTGATTTTAGAGAGCGCATCAAAGGTGGCACGCACCACATTATAGGGGTTGTTAGACCCTAAGGATTTCGTTAAAATATCCTTAATACCGGCTAATTCGATCATAGGGCGCGTGGACCCTCCGGCAATGACACCTGTTCCCTCTGAAGCGGGTTTGAGCAAAATGCGACTCGCATTGTATTTGCACTCAATGTCATGGGCAATAGTCGTGCCCTTGATCTTGACCTCAATGATGTTTTTAAACGCGTCGTCAATGGCCTTCTTGATCGCATCGGGGACCTCCTTAGCTTTGCCCAAGCCAAAGCCCACAAGGCCATTTTTATTGCCCACAACCACCAAAGCGTTAAAACGGAAACGCCGTCCACCTTTCACTACCTTGGTAACCCGTCCAATATTCACCACAACTTCTGAAAACTCTTCTCTATTGATCTCCATGCCCATCCTTAAAGCGCAATCTCTTGTTCGCGCAGAGTTTCTGCAAAGGTAGCCACCACTCCATGATATAAATATCCATTACGATCATATACCACCCTGTCTATGCCCTTTTTCTTAAGACTTTCTGCAAAGATCAACGCGAGTTTCTTACTATCCTCTACATTTTTCCCCAGTCCTAATTTTTTACCATCCACATGCGCCAAAGTCGCATGTGCGTTATCATCAATGGCTTGAGCATAGAGGTGCTTATTGGATCTAAAAATGCTCACACGGGGACGCTCCTGTGTGCCAAAAACTTTAGAGCGCACGCGCATCTTGCGCTTAGCTCTCTGGAGCTTTTTCTTTTCTAAAACACTTTGTGTCATACTCGTTCCTTACTTTTTAGCAGTCTTGCCAGCTTTGCGCAAAATAATTTCATCACTGTATTTAATACCCTTGCCTTTGTAGGGTTCAGGAGGTCTGTAAGCACGGATATCTGCGGCAAGCTGTCCAAGCTGTTGCTTATTACTCCCCTTGAGTGTGATGGTGTTTTTATCCACAACCACTTCCACACCCTCAGGGATGGGGTGCTTCACTGGGTGACTAAATCCCAAGCTGAGTTCTAAAACTTTATGTCCTAGAGCCGCCTTATAACCCACCCCATTAATTTCCAAGACCTTGCTAAATCCCTTATCCAGTCCCACCACAATATTGTTTGCTAAAGCATTGTAAGTCCCCCAGAATGCGCGACTCTGCGCCCCCTCTCCAACAGGTTCAAAGCGCAGAGAATCGCCTTCTAGCACAATGTTAACACGCCCGTGTGTCTCCAGCACCTGACTTGTTTTGCTGTTTTTAAAATGCAAGTTACTTCCCTCAACACTCACCTGCACTCCACTAGGGATTTTGATCGCCCTCTTACCAATTCTTGACATGCCACACTCCTACCAAATGCTGCAAAGCACCTCACCGCCTACATTTTGCTTGTAAGCTTCCTCATTAGTGATCACACCCTTAGAAGTGCTGACCACAACCACCCCATATCCATTCTTAAAGCGTCTGAGCTCAGATGCTTGCTTGTAAAGTCTACGCCCAGGTTTGCTCAATCGTTTGATTTCACTGATGACCGCACGCCCCTTGTCATCGTAGGCTAATTCTACAGAGATAAAGTTTTTCCCTTCCCTTTGCACCACTTGGTAATTGGCGATAAATCCACGATTCTTAAAAATCTCCAAGATAGACACCACGATTTTAGCATAGTAAAGCTCTGTAACCTCCAAACGGCGCATGCTTGCATTCCGAATGCGTGTCAGAGAATCTGCGACAATATCATTGACCATGTGTGCCCCTTACCAACTAGCTTTTCTAAGACCAGGGATTAAACCCTCATTACCCATTTTCCTTAAGCATACTCGGCACAAACCAAAGTCCTTATAGACAGAATGGGGCCTCCCACAGATATTGCAACGAGTGTATGCCCGTGCCTTGAATTTTGCCTTTCTGTGGGCTTTTGCGATCATTGATTTCTTAGCCATTAGCGCCCTTTTGCAAAGGGCATTCCGAGCAATTCTAGCAACTTAAATGCCTCCTTATCGTTATTTGTAGAAGTGATAATAGCGATGTTGAGTCCGTGGGTAACCATGATATCATCATAGACCACCTCAGGAAAGATCAACTGTTCGTTCAAACCGAAACCATAATTCCCCCGCCCATCAAATCCATTTCTGGAAACCCCCCTGAAGTCCTTTACTCTTGGCAGTGCAATCACAATTAACTTTTCTAAAAAGTTAAACATAATCTTATTTCTGAGTGTTACCTTCACGCCTACTGCCATGTTCTCGCGGATTTTAAACCCTGCTACAGACTTTTTTGCCTTGGTGATTACTGCCTTTTGTCCGGCAATGAGTGAGAGAGTTTGGGCGATGTTTTGCATGATCTTAGCGTCTTTAGCGTAATCCCCCGCGCCCACACTGAGCACAACTTTTTCAAGCTTAGGCAATAACATCGGATTTTTGATTCCTAATTCCTCTGCCAATTTCTTCTTCACTTCCTTTTCATAGAAGTTTTTCAAGCCATCCATCGCGCTCACTCCTTCTCTTTCTTGACATTAGAGACATGGATAGGCATTTCTTTGAGAACATGCCCACCCTTGGGATTATCATCTGTGGGCTTAATGGCTTTTTTAGCGAGCTTGCAACCCTCCACTAACAGCATGGACTTCTTAGGGAAAACAGCTAACACCTTGCCCACCTTGCCTTTATCGTCCCCTGCAATGACTTTCACCATGTCATCTTTCTTAATCTTGCACTTCATTAAAGGACCTCCGGAGCCAGTGAGATAATCTTCATGAAATTCGCATAACGCACTTCCCGACTCACAGGTCCAAAAATGCGTGTGCCCACTGGGTCGCGTTTGGCATCTAGGATTACAGCAGCGTTATCATCAAAGCGAATCAGAGAACCATTGGGACGCTGCACCTCTTTTTTCGTGCGCACAATCACGGCCTTCACAACCTGCCCCTTTTTGACTTTTCCATTGGGAATGGCCTTTTTGACAGAAGCCACGATGACATCGCCTACACTTGCATAGCGTTTATGGCTTCCCCCCAAAACCTTGATACACATGATCTCCTTGCCCCCACTATTATCCGCTACAACCAATCTGCTAAAACTCTGTATCATGAAACTCCCTTCACTAAGATCTCTTTCAGAGCAAAAGTTTTCGTCTTAGATACAGGTTTACACTCGATAGCGCTTACAAAATCTCCCACCTGAACGACATTCTGACGATCATCAATGGTATACTTCTTAAAGCGTTTGACAATCTTGCGGTATTTTTTATGCAATACCTTTCTCTCTACTAGGATCACCGCGCTACACGCATCAATTTTATTGACTACCTTACCCTGAATAAGGCGCTTATGGGGCTGTTTGGTTTCCATGCTCTACCTTTCCTCAACCAATGCATGATTTAGGGCAGACAAAGCCGTGCTGATGCGCGCAATGTCCTTTCTGACCTTTCTAATTTCGTTAGGATTAGTGAGTTGCATCGTCTTGAGCTTCACACGTAGTTCGAAGAGCTCCAGCTTTTTATCTTTGAGCATCTTCGCCAACTCCTTTCTGTCCTTCCCACTCAATTCAGTAAATTTCATTTTCACTCTCTCTAGTTACAATTTTTGTTCTAAAGGGTAACTTGCGTTGGGCTAAGCTCAAAGCTGCTCTAGCCAAACCTTCCTCAATCCCTAACATTTCATAGACAATGCGTCCAGGCTTAATATTCATCACCCATTTTTCCACAGAGCCCTTCCCCTTACCCATACGGGTTTCTAAGGGTTTGGCAGTCAAAGGCTTATCGGGAAAGACTCGAATCCACACTTTCCCTGCCCTTTTGATATGACGAGTCATGGCGACCCGTGCGGCCTCGATTTGACGCGAATCGATACGCCCATGTTCAACGGCCTTGATCCCAATATCCCCAAAGGCTAGCTTGACTCCACGCGCAGATTTTCCCCGATTCCTGCCCTTCATCTGTTTACGGTATTTTGTCTTCTTAGGCATTAACATGGCTATTCTCTCCCTCTTCTAGCACGCCCTCTAGGTGCTCTCTCTTCATTCTCTTCTTCGCGCTTGTCGGTTTGGATCCCTTTTTGGAGCACTTCACCCTTAAATATCCACACCTTTACCCCGATGATTCCATAGACCGTCATGGCCTCTGCAAAACCATAATCAATTTTGGCCCGTAGAGTGTGCAAAGGCACGCGCCCTTCCATATACCACTCTGTGCGCGCGATCTCAGCTCCAGCTAGTCGTCCTGACACACGCACCTTAATGCCACGCGCCCCAGATTTCATCGCTGTCTGCATAACTTTTTTCATAGCGCGTCTGAAAGCCACCCGTTTTTCCAACTGAGTCGCCACATTTTCGGCAGCTAGCTGCGCATCCGCCTGCGGGCGCTTGACCTCTTTGATATTGACGGAAATTTCTTTCTTGATCAAGTCTTTCAGGGAGAGTTTAATTTTCTCGATATCCACGCCCTTTTTGCCAATGATAAGTCCTGGCCTTGCAGCCACCACCGTGATGCGCAATTTCTTGGCAGCCCGCTCGATAACGATCTCGCTCACCCCTGCGTAATAGAGCTCTTTCTTGAGAAATTTACGGATACGATGATCCTCCTGAATATTCTGCACCGTGTCCTGTGCTCCAGGGAACCACCTAGATGCCCAATTTCTATTAATTCCCAGTCTCAAACCAATTGGATTGACCTTTTGACCCATTTAGTTGCTCCCTCCTTTCTTGCCCACTTTGACTAAAATGTGAGATGTGGGCTTTCTAATAGCTGTGGCTCTACCTCTAGCGCGGGGCATATGGCGCTTGAGCACAGGACCTGCATCTACACGGCAACTTAACACAGACACGGATTTAGAATCATGCCCGCCATTGTAAACGGCTGCACTGATTACCCGTGAGAGGACACGAGCGGCCTTATTGGGCGTGAACTCCAGTCTGGCAATTGCCACCTCTGCATTCATGCCCTGCACTTGCCTGGCTAGCAATCTCGCCTTTGTGGGAGAGAGCCTACTATATCTGAGTAACGCCGTGCTCATTTGCATTCCTTTATGTATTGTTCTACCATGTCTATTTACCTATCTTCTTTTGCACCGTGCCCTTGTGCCCTTTAAAGGTTCTCGTGGGGGCAAACTCGCCCAGCTTGTAACCGACATGGTTTTCAGTGATATAAACAGGGATAAAAATCCGTCCATTGTGCACACTATAAGTTAACCCAATCATTTCGGGTAAAATGGTGCTACGGCGCGACCAAGTTTTGATAGGCTTATTATCTTTCTTAGCCTTATGCTTGAGTGTCTTATCCATGAGATGTTTATCAATAAAGGGACCTTTTTTAATCGACCTTCCCATTGCTATTTACCTTTCTTTCGTGAAATGATCAGGCGATCACTGGCTTTCTTGCGCCTAGTCTTATAACCCTTAGCGGGCAATCCCCACGGAGAAACCGGATGGCCACTAGAACCTGTTTTGCCCTCACCGCCCCCATGCGGGTGATCCACCGGATTCATTGCACTTCCGCGTGTTTGAGGCCGCACACGCTTGTAGCGGTTGCGTCCCGCTTTACCAATACTCGTATTGATAAAATCTTCATTCCCCACTACGCCAATGGTTGCCATGCATTCGCTCAAGATATAGCGCATCTCCGCACTGGGCATTCTCAAGATGGTGTATTTGCCCTCTCTGCCCATGATTTGGGCACTCATGCCCGCACTCCTAGCCAGCTGTCCACCTGCACCTGGGTGCATTTCGATATTGTGTACAATGGTCCCAATGGGAATACTTCGAAGTTTCATGGCAAAACCCACTTTAATGTCTAAGCCCTCTTCGGCAGCCACTATAGCATCACCCACTTTCAAACCACTGGGTTGTAGAATGTAGCGTTTATCGCCATCAGGATAAACCACTAAGGCAATACGCGCGTTGCGGTAAGGATCGTATTCGATGCTAGCTACTTTGCCCTCTACACCGAATTTATTACGCTTAAAATCGATGATGCGATAAAGCCTCTTAGCTCCGGCCTCTTTGTGGCGGCTGGTGATCTTACCGCTGTGGTTTCTGCCTGCATGGGCGGGTAGCTTGATTAAAAGCTTTTTGACGCTGGGTTTTGCGCTAATGTCTTTAGAATCCAGACCGCTCATAAAACGACGGCTGGGAGTATAAGGTTTATAAGTTTTAATCGCCATGTCCTATCCTTATGCGCTCAACGCTGTAATATTAGCATCTTTGGGAACTTTGACATAGAATTTCTTCGTGCCAACACGCTGTCCTAATCTGCCTCTAAAGCGTTTGATCTTCCCCTGTTGCCTGAGTGCGTTGATTTTCAAAGGTACAAAACCAAAATAGTCTTTAAAAATCGCCTTAAGCTGATTTTTGCTAACACCCATGGCGGTTTGCACCACAATAACCCCGCTCTCTTGCATTGAGAGGGACTTTTCTGTATAGAGGATAGATTTGATATCGGTGATGTCTGCCATGCACTCTCCTTTTAAGCTGTTACAAGCGTGTCAAACGCGGCTTTTTCCACCACCACCGCGCTGTAGGACGCGACAAGGTAAGCGTTCACTTCGCTTGTTTCCACCACATAACAATTCCTTAGATTTCTAAAAGCCAAATAGTTATGTTCGTGTAAGTGCTTGGTAATCACAAGCACATCTCTTTGTTTTAAACTTGCCAAAAATGCGTGTGCGTCCTTAGTTTTTTGGCTGGTGATGTCCACTTTGTCTACTACAAGCAATTTTTCTGCACTTGCTTTTTGTCCCAAAGCGAATTCTAGGGCGAGCCTCTTTTGCTTTTTGTTGATTTTGAGGTCGTAATTACGCGCATTAGTCGCCCCGTGAGACACACCCCCGCCTACAAAAATGGGAGAAGTGATGCTCCCAGCTCTAGCGCGCCCCCCGCCCTTTTGATTCCAAGGTTTGCGCCCACCTCCGCTCACTTCACCGCGGTTTTTACTTTTGGCGGTGTTGGCGCGGGCTTGGGCGCGATAATACTTGACATACAAGTATAAATTATGTTCTTTAATTTCTTTAAAGCGTGCAGGCAGGTCTAATTCCCCCACCTGTTCGCACTGCTGATTGAGTACCTTCGCTTTCATATTCTCCCTTTACCTACTTAATGGCGATCCTACCATAGGCCCCAGCATAGCCCACCACAGAACCTTTGAGAACTAAGATTTTACTCTCTTTATCAAACGAGAGAACCTCATTATGACAGGTTACCTTCTCGTTGCCATAATGCCCTGCCATTTTCTTACCTTTTTGGACACGCCCGGGCCATTCTCTATTCCCAATAGAGCCCAAGCGGCGGTGAAAACGACTCCCATGGGCTGCCGGTCCACCTTGAAAATTCCAGCGCTTCATCGCTCCACTAAAGCCTCGTCCTTTGGTGCAAAAGGTGGCCTTGATCTGCTTTGCGCTCTCCAAAGGTTCTAAAGGTAGATCGCCTAATTCTGCCACCTGAGCATCAAGAGTAGCAAAATGGTTGAATTCTTTGCTCAGATTATACTTTTTTTGTTGACCGGCAATGGCTTTATTATGTGTTTTGTGCAAGGGATAGGCGACTAAAACCTGTTTATCATAGATTGTACACACCTTGCTTTCTAAGACCTTGAGCAAAGTCACTGCCATGCTATTTGTCCCCACGACACGACTCATGCCGATCTTTTGAACTAGATACTCCATTATCAATCCTTAAATCTTAATGTGGTGCTACTTGCCTTCCATAGAAGTGACTTCAACATCTACCTCGGGAGCTAGATCGAGCTTCATCAGGCTATCCACGGTTTCAGGTGTAGCCGACATAATATCGATAAGACGGCTATGTATGCGAATCTCGAATTGCTCTCGCGAGTCTTTATTAATATGAGGGGAACGCAAGACAGTATAGCGTCTGTTTTTAGTGGGTAGGGGAATAGGACCCCTAATCTCAGATCCAGATCGTTTGACTGCTTCTACAATAGCCACCACAGATCGATCCAAGACCCTATGATCGTAAGCTTTAAGCTTTAAACGTATTTTTTCCATAAACCTTTCCTCTTTAGGGGCGTCAAATTAAAAGCTTTTATTCTAGGCAAAAATGACATAATAGTCAAGTATCAAGCCCTTTTTAGGCACTTAAGCCTATTGATACTTTCCTTATCTCAAGGAAAGTATGTTAGTGTGTGCCCATGCTAGATGTGATTTTGCAAGAAAGTTTTATCTACGCCACAGTGCAACAAGAGCTGCTACCTAGAACCTATCCCTGGCTTTCTTCTAAAGTCTTGTTCTATGGGAGCGCTAAAGTGGGCAAGAGCATGCATGCCTTGAGTTTGGCGCGTTCTTTCAAATATCCCATTTACCTAGATGGGAGCGATGCGCGCCTAGAGGTTAACTGTCTTAAAGAAGTCCTCCTGAAATTACATTTAGAAAATAAAATGGATATTTTGATTGCCAAACACTGCCCTCCAGATTTATTTCTACCGCCTCTAAAACACATTATTCTCATCCAGTCTACCCGCGCAAATATCCCAAAGGGTTTTAGCGCGCAAGCAATTTTACCCTTGAATTTTCAAGAGTATGTGTGTAGCCAAAAGAAGGAGTCTCCTAACGCCCTCTTTGGCCGTTTTCTCAAGGAGGGTAATAGTCCTGCTACCTTAAATTTGAGCGCATGGCAAAAAATCCGTCGCAAACAAGAGATTTATGCGCTTTTCCTGGGAGCACAATTTCCTCTCTTCAAAGCCCTATTGCGTTTCCAGGCCTTGAATGTTACGATTCACCACCTCTACACCCAGCTAAAAAAAACACTCAAACTCTCTAAGGACACTTTTTATGCTTTCATGCACTTTCTACAAGAAAGCCAAAGTATTTTTCTCATCCCTGCACTTGAATCCCCCTCCAAGCCCCACAAACTCTATTTTTGTGATTTTGCCCTCCCCTATGCCTTTAGTCACACCCACCCCCTACCTCCCGTCTTTGAAAACATGGTAATCTTAGAGTTAATCCGCCATTTTGGCAAACTTTACTACCAACATCCCTTTTTAATCGCCAAGCATCACGACTCCACCTTTTATTTCATGGTTCTAGCATTCCCCACTTTGGAGAATTTAGCCCATAAACTCAAACCCTTTGAGCACACGAACATCCGTCAGTTTTTCCTTATCAGTATCAATTTTGAAGGCACGGGAACTATCCATACCCTCACCTACCACGCCCATAGCTTTAGCACCTTTGTCTTAGAGATCTTACCCACTATAGGGGCAAATTAGCTATAATGCCCCAAAAATTAAGGACGCCCTTGCACCCTCGTTTTCCTACTAAGCAGATTGCTATTGGCCCTGTACGCATTGGGGGTAATGCCCCAATTAGCACCCAAAGTATGGCTTTCAGTCAGACCTGTGACATTGAGGCCACTAAAGCCCAAATCGATCGTTTAAAGTTAGCGGGGGCAGATTTGGTGCGCGTAGCCGTGCGCCATAAAAAAGATGCCAATGCTCTAAAAGAACTCAAAAGAGTATCTAGTCTGCCCTTAGTGGCGGATATTCACTTCCACCACCACCTAGCCTTGATCGCAGCTGAGAGTGTGGATGGCATCCGCATCAACCCGGGCAATATTGGTGCGCCTGAGAAAATCAAAGCAGTGGCTCAAGCATGTGATGCGCGCAATTTACCCATTCGCATTGGAGTCAATGGGGGGAGTTTAGAAAAGCAATTTGAAGTAAAGTATGGAGCAACCCCTGAGGGGATGGTGCAATCTGCCCTTTACAATATCAAGCTCTTAGAGGATGTTGGTTTTACCAATATCAAGGTGTCTTTAAAGGCTAGCGATGTGGAACGCACAATTTTAGCCTACCAACAACTGCGCCCCCTAGTGCCCTATCCTTTCCACTTGGGAGTAACTGAAGCAGGAAGTTTATTTCATTCTACCATTAAAAGCGCGATGGCTTTGGGACAGTTACTCAGGGAGGGAATCGGGGACACCATGCGTGTCTCCATTACGGGGGAGCTAGAGGAAGAGATTAGGGTCGCTAAGGCGATCTTGCGTTACAGTGGACGGCAAAAAGAGGGCATTACCTTTATCTCCTGCCCCACTTGCGGGCGCATTGAATCTAATTTAGTGGCGATGATGTCCCAAGTGGAACAACGCCTAGCCCACATCACAACACCCCTAGATGTGAGCGTGATGGGTTGCGTGGTGAACGCTCTAGGGGAGGCAAAACACGCCGACATTGCCATTGCCTTTGGTAAAAAAAGCGGGCTGATCATCAAAAAAGGCAAGGTAATCCATAAACTGCCCGAAGATCAACTTTTAGAAACCTTTGTAGCTGAAGTGCAGACTTTAGCCTTAGAACAACAACAAGAGGATATGCATGCAAAAATTTAAACTATTCGTTAGCGATTATCAAAACTCTCCGCATTATAGGAAACCACTAGCCTTTGGGATTGCTAAAATCGCGCGCGGACAAAAGAGTGCTAAGCCATTGTGCGCCACTTTTCCCGTTTTAAACTGGGGCGAGGAATGCCTAGGATCGTATGCCGTATTTATGGAATCCATCAAACATGCTAGCCCCCTATACACACAAGAGGAGGACAAAGTCAGCGAAGCCGTTTATGGGATTGATAAAAACTTTATCCACCGCGCCTTGGAACTCTATGCCCCCTTTTTACAAGAGGTGTTGCATAATAAGAACAGCCACAAGAATATCCAAGTGGTGCTGGAGCTGGCCAGGGCCTTGGAATGCGAACGGCTCTATACCCCACTAGTGCAGGAAGTAGATCCTAGCTGTGAGCTTTCTACCAAGGAACACGCCAATCGTTTTTCCACACAATACCACCACAATTACCACTTGGTGGTGATCTATGCGGATAAGCCCTGTGCTAGTTTAGAGAGTGCTTATATGAAATTGCTTGCTCTCTCTCTAGGCAAAGCCCCCTTGCGTAGCCTGAATTTAGATGGAATCTTTGGTCTACTGCCCAATGTAGCTTGGAGCGGCAATACACCTCATGAGCTAGAGTGGTTGCGTGAACACGAAATTGCGCTCAAAATGCAAGATAGATACCCCTGCATTGATTTTGTGGATAAATTCCCCCGTTACCTGATGCAAGTTTTACCCCAAGCGGATAATATCCGTCTATTAGACACAGCTAAAGCCCGTTTTGGGGCGTATTTGGGCAAGGGGGGTTATACCCAAATGCCTGGAGCCAGTTATGTTAACTTCAATGCTGGCGTGGAGGGGGCTTGTATGAATGAGGGACGCATTAGCTCCTCTGTGATTGTGGGTGAAGGCACAGACATCGGCGGGGGAGCGAGTGTACTAGGCGTGCTTAGCGGGGGTAATAAAGAGCCTATTAGCATTGGGAAAAATTGCCTGCTTGGGGCTAACTGCGTGCTAGGCATTAGTTTGGGCGATGCTTGCATTGTAGACGCAGGGATTGGGGTGTTGGCCGGGACTATTTTTGAAATCAGTCCTAAGAGCGCTCAAGAATTGCAAAAAGTCAACCCCAATTTTGTACCCAAGCCCGATGGTCTTTACAAGGGCAGAGAGCTCTCAGGGTTACATGGATTACATTTCAGACAGGAGAGTCAGAGTGGGAAAATGCTTGCCCTAAGAAGTGTGCGCAAGATCACCCTAAATACAAGTCTACACCACTAGGCTAAGGCATACAAGACTTTTTGTGCTAAAATCAGAGTTTCAAGTCAGTAAAAGGGGTTTGTATGAAAGCTTGGATTTTCAAGGCATGGCTAGGTTGGCTGGCTTGTGCGCTCTGTCTTTATGGTGCAGACCCAACTCCAGCGCCAAACCCCCAGAATGCCCAAACCCCCACTACAATTTCTCCCACAAAATCCTTAGCCACATCGCTAAACAAAGCACTTTTAAGTGCGCCCATACTAACG
>NZ_JAERIS010000019.1 GCF_017979425.1 Helicobacter salomonis
GGAGCTAAGACATGCTTAGCATGCAAGTCTCTGGTAATCTTGCAAGCCACTAAGCCAAGCAACTAAGCTAGGGGAGTTGTTAACTTGGACGATGTGGTGAAGCAGGCGCGTTGTAAGGTGGTTGTAAAAGTGTATAGTAAGGAGAATATGGAGTCTCTGGTGCATAGCAGAGAGTGGGTGCAGGTTATTTTCAGGTGTCCTACAGGTATATATAGTCATGCATCTTTAAGTAGCAATCCTTTAAACTTTAGGGTGCTTAGTTTTACCCATCATCCTGCAAGTAAAATTTACCCTGTACATGGTTTTTGGGTTGAGATGGGCAGTGTTGCCATTTGTTCCAGCTTTGTTAGCTTACCATGTGGCGTTAAATGCTAGGCGATGCAGCCAGTCTACCGCGGAATGCCCTACAATCTATGTTGTAATGTCCATAATATCAGATCTGCTTGCGAGCGGGAGTGACTGCCCTGCGTGAATTACATAGGTTCTAAGCGCAAGCTCTCTAATTTTTTATTTAGCAATATCCAAGAGGTGTTGCAAACTTGCGGGGTTTCTCTATCTGATTGTATCTTTACCGACCTTTTTTCCGGCACAGCGGCGGTGGGACGACTGTTTAAAAACCATGTTAAGCAGGTTATCAGCAATGACAAGGAGTTTTATAGCTTTGCATTGGCCAAACACTACATTGAAAACACCCAGCCCCTAGGGCGCGCGCAAGCCCTCGTTGCTGAGTTAAATCATCTGCCCCTTATTCAAGGCAAAATTTACCAACACTACGCCTTAGGGGGTGGGGAAGGGCGGCAGTATTTTAGCGATTACAATGCCATGAAAATTGATGCCATGCGCACCCAAATTGTTCAGTGGCAAGCAGAGCATGCCATTAATGAGGCCGAGTATTACTTTTTGCTCACTTCACTTTTAGAGGCTAGTGATAAAGTGGCTAATACCGCCTCTGTCTATGGGGCGTTTTTAAAGTACCTCAAAAAAAGCGCACGACAGGAACTCTGTTTGACCCCTGCTCCCCTAGAGTTGAGCTCCAACCCTCATTATGCCTACAACGCAGACGCTGAAGAGATTATCAAGTGCCTACACACCGACATTTTATACTTAGACCCACCTTATAACCAGCGCGAATACGGGGCTAATTATCATCTGCTAAATAGTATTGCCCTTTATGACGACTTTACTCCGCAGGGCAAGACGGGGTTAAGAAGTTATGAAAAATCTACCTGGTGCAAAAAACACCTTGTCTACCAGAGCTTAGAGCATGTGATAAAAAATACTGATGCCCGCTTTATTTTCTTAAGCTACAACGATGAGGGTTTATTAAGCTTGGAGGAAATCGCCCATCTCTTTGGCCGATGCGGTTGCTATCGCATTTTAAGTCAAGATTACACCCGCTTCAAGGCCGATTCCAAACGCATGCACACTAAAGAGAGCACGATTGAGTATTTGCATGTATTGGTGAAGGATTAATTTTAAACTAACACTAGCCACTTTAGGACAAGATTTAACCTGCAAGAGGCAGACAGACAAAAACAAATAGAGTTAAAGCGCACGCAAGAAGCCTTAAAGCAAGCCCACTCAGATTAGATAGACACAAAGTCAAAGCTTGCGAATTGTTTTTAACTTTGCCTATAAGTGTGAAACAAGGCTTATCTAATCTCTTTAAAGAGGGCGATCCACTTGCTTTTTGTCCGCCGGTATTCAGGGTAAAAATATCGAAATGCTTTGGGATTACACCAACAATGCACTTAAAAGCGACACAGAGGGCGCGCAAACCCTCATAGAAATCTTTTACGCCCTCTTTGCCTACTACGAACAAGCCACCCTCTACCAACTAGACCCCTTAGAAGTCGGGCAAACTTACGACCCCACCAAGCACCAACGCCACCGCTCTAGCACACATTCTAGCGGAGCGATCACAGAGGTGCTCTTGCGAGGCTTTAGGCACACTAAAACTGGCGAAGTTAAACGCCAATCTGTCATCAAACTTTAAAGAGGATGCTATGGAACACACTAAGACCATCAAGGGCATTTATCTCACTCAAGAACACCTTGGAAAGAGTTTGAGAACAACGATAACCTTTCAAACCCTAAGCATTCTTTTACTAAGCATGTTAATGCTTGTTTTGAGATTTTTAAACAAAGTGTGGAAAAAGCAGAAGTGATCGCCCTTGATAGCATCAGCTTTTACTTGCCTAAGGATAAGGTCTTTGGGTTTGTGTATCCGTAGCATGACCACAAAATATCGTCTTCAGCACTGTAAAAGACTTGAAGGATTTAGGCACATTATAGGTCCAAACCGCAAAGAAGTCATCGCACATGCGATGACTAGGCGCAAAGCTCTTCCGCTTTACACCTATGCAGGTTCCAGGGATTTAAACACCATCACCACCGCCATTAACACCGCAGCTAAACAAAAAGGCATCAAACTAGTCATCATAGATTATCTACAACTTATAGAGCTCCAAGATGAAAACGCAAATTTGCACGCCAAACTCTCTAAGATATCCTCCGCACTTAAAGCCTGTGTCACACAGAATAATATTACGATTATCGCTTTAAGTACTCTCAAGAAGCCCACAAATGCCACACTTATACGATTATTTCTTGCAAAATATGCGTGTTAGAAGGGGTGGAATAAAAACACATTGTGGCGCATAATGTAAGCATCCCTTAAGTTAAATACCACTAATCTTCAGCTAGGTAAGTGGACCAAGCCTGGAGTTTGGGGGGTTGTCTCAGTTGTCTCGTGATGGCTTAGGTCTCGCCCATTGCTGTAGTGGGTCTTAAGGTTTTAGGGGTTGTGGGCCGGCTTCGTGGCCTAGAGGATTTGAGGTCCTTGTAGGCTAGGGGCGCTGGTTTAGTTTATCGGGGTCGCTTCGTTGCTTTGACCCCCTTTTTGGGACGTATAATTCATTATCAGTGTTTCGAAATTATGTCAAGGGAGTTTTATAGATGAAAAAGTTTATTCTAGGTGCATTTTTAGTTTCCTCTTTAGCGCATGCAACAACCATTGATACTACCAAAGTAAGTATGAGTTTTACTGCATTTAAAACTCCCCACAAGGCGGGTGTGGAAGGCACTTTCGACAATGTGGTTTATCGTTTTAATAAAGATATGTCCAGCGTCGCGCACGCCTTAGACAAAGCCACCGCCACAATCAATGTTTCTCATGTGAATTTACACGACGATCTCAAGAACAAAAACCTAAAAGAATCATTCTTTGATTTGTTCAAGGACAAGAACCTAAAAGTTACTTTTAGAGATATTGTGGCGGGTGAAAATCAGGGCACGATTTTAGCTGGTGTGCGCATGAATGCTAGGAGCGTTAAAGTTCCTATGACCTACACAATTCAGGATAACAAACTCGTAGCCACTGGTGTATTGGATGTTTTGGAGTTTGGCCTTAAAGATGCCCTTCAAAAACTTGCCAAAGCATGTGAGGTTCAGCATGAAAAATTAACTTGGTCGCAGGTCCAGATTACATTTAAAGCGGACCTTAAAGATTAATGGCCAAAAAACAGCTAGGCCACACGCTTCTGCACAGTATTAACGACTTTAACGAAGCAAAGCAGGTGATTGTTGGAGGGGTGAATTCTCCTGTGCGCGCCTTCCAAAGTGTGGGAGGCACTCCTCCCTTCATCTTTAAAGGTGAAGGCTATTCTCTCTATGATGTCGATGGAAACTCCTATGTAGATTTTGTGCAGAGTTGGGGACCCCTGCTCTTTGGGCATGCAGATGCACAAATCCAAGAGCGCGTTATTGAAGTCTTGCGGCGGGGTTTGAGTTTTGGTGCACCTACAGAACTAGAAACCACTCTAGCTAAAAAAATTGTGTTGAGCTATGAGGGGGTTGAAAAAGTACGCTTGGTGAGTAGTGGAACGGAAGCAACTATGAGTGCTATTCGCCTCGCCAGAGCTTTCTCTCAAAAGGATGACATTATCAAATTTGAGGGGTGCTATCACGGACATAGCGATAGTTTATTGGTAGGTGCAGGCAGTGGCTGTGCTAGTTTTGGGGTGCCTGACTCTTTGGGCGTGCCCAAGAGCATTAGCCAGCACACTTTAGTAGCACGCTACAACGACATTGACTCTGTTAGAGAGTGTTTTCGAGCGAGCAATCAGGTGGGTTGCGTGATCATCGAGCCCATCGCAGGCAACATGGGCTTAGTGCCCGCTCAATTGGAGTTTTTGCAGGCACTGCAAGATTTATGCCATCAACACCACGCCGTGCTGATCTTTGATGAGGTGATGAGTGGTTTTAGGGCTTCTGCAAGTGGCTCGCAGGCGTACCACCGCCTGGTGCCGGATTTGGTTACCTTTGGTAAGGTGATTGGAGGAGGTTTGCCCTTGGCGTGTTTTGGAGGCAGGGCTGAGATCATGGAATTGCTTGCACCTGCAGGAGGGGTTTATCAAGCGGGTACTTTGAGTGGTAACCCTGTGGCTGTGGCCGCGGGCATTGTCGCCTTAGAAAAAATTGCCCAAGACCCTAAACTCTACTCGAAATTGGAAGCACTCGCCCTGCGCTTCACCGAGGGGCTTGCGCGCGCGGCACAATCCCATGATTTTGCTTTGCAAACCTGTGTGCGCGGAAGCATGTTTGGCTTTTTCTTTAGTGAACAAGCGGTGCATAATTTTGAGGGGGCCAAGGGTGCTAACAAAGCATTGTATGCAACTTTCCATCAAAAGATGCTCCAAAAGGGCGTTTATTTAGCCCCCTCTGCATTCGAGAGTGGCTTTATCTGCACTCCTATGCATGAGGATATTATCGATGCATGCGTGCAGAAAGCCAAGGAGAGTTTTTCTGAAATGATGCATGGAATCTGAACCCAAGTTCAAACGGATTATAGAAGGAGCCAGTGTTCTGAGTTTGGGTATCTCCATCGTGGTGGCGATTCTCATTGGTATTGGCATTGGTTATGGGCTCAAGCGCCTCACTGGCATTGCATGGTTATTTTGGTTGGGGGTTTTTTGGGGGGTCGGAGGGGCTGTTCTCAATGTCTACAAAGCTTATAAGCGCGCCAAAAAAGACCTAGATGCTCTGGCTCAAGATCCCAAGTATAAACACGATTCCCATGTGTAGCTTAAAATGTGCCCTCCTCATACTGATGTGTAATACGCTAGGGGCAGGAGTGGTAGCCTATGGCTGGGGTCTGTGGGCTCTACTTAACTTTGAGGCGAGTTTTGTAGGGTTCTTGTTAGTACTGATGACGGGATATCAACGGCTTAAGAACACTTTGGGCGATGCACAACACACTCATTCCTCGAAGTTTATGTTAGGAGTGGGGTTGAGTGTGGGC
This sequence comes from Helicobacter salomonis, assembly GCF_017979425.1. Lineage (GTDB taxonomy): Bacteria > Campylobacterota > Campylobacteria > Campylobacterales > Helicobacteraceae > Helicobacter > Helicobacter salomonis. The sequence continues at coordinate 5,303 of NZ_JAERIS010000019.1, forward strand.
TGGCCCAAGATGGGGGCTTATGCGATCTTATTGGGCACTCTGTTGGGGCTTATGCATTGGAAGGTCTTCCAACCCATTCCCTACCTCATAGGGCTGGGAGTGTGTTTGGCCAGCGTACTAGGGGTATATCTCCTTAAAAGAGCTTGAGTGTCTTACCAAGTGCTGTAAGCGTAGCCTGTGTTATAATCTCAAATCTAAAAAAGCTCTTCTGGACAGAGAAAGGACTTCTGGTGCCCGTTCCTCCATCTTCTTTTAAGCTCAAATGCCCCAAATGCGGAGTGACCAAAATTATTAGTCCTAAAAGCGATGCGCTTTTGCCTACTGATTTAGGGCAAACTTGTGCTAAGTGTGGCATCGCGATGGAGCGCACCATAATGGGGTTATGGGATTGTGTATTGGGAAGGTTCAAGCCCCGCTTTTAAGACTTTTAGCAAAATCGGCAAATACTTTATTGATACTCTGAAGTTGGAAGAGTTATCCCGTAGCGCAGCCCGAATAATTCAAATTCTAGTGCGCTGGCCTCTAGGGCAAGCTGAGTTTGGAAGGGTTTGAACACACCTTGGAAATCTGCTTTTTTAGCGTCTAAATAGGCCCTGGCATGATCATCGCTCATATAAAGTGGTTCGCCCACAAGAGGAAAACCTAGCGCGCTTAAATGGAGGCGGATTTGGTGCGTGCGACCGGTGAGCGGGGTGATTTGAAGCTGAGTGTGCTGTGTCTTAGGGCAAAAGCGCAAAATCTGCACACTCGTAGCGCTGGGTTTGCCCTCTTTAGCAATTTGGCAACGAATGCCTAGATCGGCACGCTTGCTCTTGGGTTCTAAAATTTTTAAGATCACACTGAAGGGTCCTTGTGCGTAAGCACGCATATCCCCCTGCACCCACGCTCGGTAAGTTTTACTAATTTGGCGTGTGCTAAAGAGTTCTCTAAGAGCATTTTCATAACACTTCTGCGTGCTGACCATCACTAGCCCGCTGGTTTCATAATCCAGGCGGTGAATTAGGCGCGCATGAGGGTTGCGTGCGTGCACGCTCTCATATAAACTGGCGCTGTTGTAGTTCTTGGGATGAGAATAGAGATTTTTGGGCTTGTAATAGATTTCAAAGTAAGGTGTGCTGAAAAAAGGCGTGAGAGTGGGGGAGTGCAGAGATTTGAAATGTAACAAGGCAACCTGCCCTACAATATGCTCAGATTTATGGATACGCGTGCCATTTACATAACACAAACGCCCCCGATCTAGTAGGCTTTGTGCCTGTGCGCGCGAACATGCCAACACATCACACACAAAAACCCACGCCTTAGTGGGTTGGGAGAGATCAAAGATTTCGCGTACGAAAGGCATTACAAACAAGCTTGCACAAAGGCCTTAAACAGAGGATTAGGAGCAATCAATCTGGAAGTGAATTCGGGGTGGTATTGCACCCCTATGAAAAACTTTTCTGCAGGCAGAGCCAAGGCTTCTATAAGATTGTCAGGATAGCTATGCGCTACAACCTCTAGGCCATGTTGGGCATACTGCTTGACATAGTCCTTATTAATGGTGTAGCGATGGCGGTGGCGCTCTTTAACCTCGAGCGTGCCGTAAGCTTTTGCGATGGGTGAACCCTCTTTGAGTGCGATTAAATGCGTGCCCAAACGCATGCTCGAACCCTTGTGGGTGATGTGCGCTTGGCTTTTAAGTAGGCTCACCACTGGGTGCGCGCACTCAGGAGAAAATTCACTAGAATGCGCTCCTTGTAAACCCAAAACTTGTCTAGCAAATTCCACTACCATTAATTGCGCCCCCAAACACACTCCTAAAAAAGGGATGTGGTGCGTGCGCACATGTGTGATCGCATTGATCATCCCTTCAATGCCGCGTGTTCCAAAACCTCCGGGCACTAAAACCCCATGCAGGTCTTGCAATTTATGGGCCACGCGTGCGCGCAAATGCGCATCCGTTTCACCCTCTTGCAATTCCAGCTCTTCACTATTGATGAAAGCCACCTCAACCCTAACTTGCAAATGCGCTCCCACACAGACCATGCTCTCTAAATAACTCTTATAAGATTCACCCAGGTGCACATACTTGCCCACAAACCCAATCTTAATTGTGCGTTTGGGATTTAAAATATGTGTAACCAGCTCATCCCAAATCTGTAACTTTTGGCCGTCTGGACAGGCCTGGATGTTGAAATGCTCGCAGATCGCCTCTAATAAACCCTCTTTAAGATATTCTGAAGGGCAGGCGTAAATGCTGGGTACATCACGCGCCTGAATCACATTCTTGATGGGCACATCGCAACTGCTCGCAATCTTAGCTTTCAATTCGGTGCTCAAGGGCTGGCTACAGCGCGCTAAGATAATATGCGCGCTCACACCCAAGCGGCGCAATTCAATGATGGAATGTTGGGTGGGCTTACTCTTGAGCTCTTGGCTGGTGGAAATATAGGGCACAAGGCTGACATGCACATTGGCTACACGCGCGCGCCCCAAGGTGTTCTTGAGCTCCCGAATGGCTTCTAGGTAAACCATTCCCTCAATGTCGCCTACCGTGCCTCCCACTTCTACAATTAGAAAATCTTTGCCTTCACCAAGTTTTAAAATCCGCTCTTTGATCTCGTCCACAATATGGGGAATAACTTGGATTGTCTTGCCTAGATACTTGCCTTTGCGTTCCCTTTCAATCACGCTCAAATAGATCTGCCCAGTGGTAAAATTATTTTCTTTGGAAAAATCTTTATTTAAGAAGCGTTCGTAATGCCCGATGTCTAGGTCCGTTTCACTCCCATCAGCCGTAACAAAAACCTCGCCATGCTCAAAGGGGCTCAGTGTGCCCGGATCGACATTAATATAAGGGTCAATCTTCAGAATATCTACTTCAAAGCTGCAGAGTTTAAGCAGATGGGCTAGGGAGCTAGACGCCACCCCTTTACCCAAAGAACTCAATACACCCCCGGTGATAAAGATGAATCTAGTCGCCATACTTATCCTTAATAAGAGTATATATCAATACAGAGTAACGACAAGATAGTTGTCTTTTTGCGCAATCTGGTAGCTATACCGGCCGTCCAATTCGATAGCAAAGCGGTAGAAACGATCATGGGTACTCAAGGTAACCTGATTAACATGCTTCTGGTTCACTTTGAGTATTTCATGCAAGGTAGGTTCTTTTCTATCAATGTCAATGACAATGCGATAAGGATCGAGCAAGATAAACGAGCGTTGGATTTTGGAGGTAGTGCGCAGATATAATTTATTCTCTCGAATCCAAAACTCAAAATTAGCAATATTATAGGTGCTCTCTTCGGGTTGCAGAAAGGCCTTTTCTTGGGTAAGTTTTAGGGGATAGTGCCAATCGATGCGCCGCCCAATATCAATTTCCTTGGTGTGAACAGAGGCATCGACATCTTGATAGGTCAAGGTAATTTTGGTCAACACCCTGGCGGTGGTTGGTAGAGTGATCTTAAGAGTTTTGAAATAATCCGCCACAACATCCTCAAGCATGTTTGCGCTTCCATGCATGCCCTTGTTAGCGGGCTCAAAAGGATCTTCCCTTGCCATAAGTGCGCCTAACAGCACAAATACGACTAGTTTGCTAGCAATCCTCATCAGCGACCACCCGTGGGCGGCTCTAGCTCTTTAAGCTCAAAGAGTTGCTTTTGCAACTTAGCATTTTCATACTGTAGATTCTGCACGCTGGCCTGCAAATTCACTTGTTTATCCTTGAGCGCATTGAGCACCTCAAACGAGCTTTCTCCAAAGAGCAAGGCCCCGATATAGAGTCCCAACGCCGCAAGTCCAGCCACGAGCAACAAGGCATAGCGGTACAGATAAGCCAACTGCCACAGCGTTAATAACATCTCTAACTCTCAGTGGGCATACCAAGCACATGGGTTTTATCACCAAAACAGAGTTTTTCCTTGATCCTCTCTTCGATTTCTAGGGCTAGGTCTTGGTTCTCCTTAAGGACTAATCTTGAAGTTTCCTTACCCTGACCTAGCTTAGTGTTTTGGTAACTAAACCACGCTCCGCTCTTGTCTACGATGTCCAGCTTGACTCCATAATCGATGAGCTCGCCTGCATGGCTAATTCCCTCGCCATAGATCACATCAAACTCAGCCTCTTTAAAGGGAGGGGCAACCTTGTTTTTAACCACTTTTACTTTGACTCGATTCCCAATGGATTGATCGTTTTGTTTGAGAGTGGCAATGCGACGGATATCCAAACGCACACTTGCGTAAAATTTGAGCGCGTTTCCTCCCGTCGTGGTTTCTGGGCTTCCATAACCCATCATGCCAATTTTCATGCGGATTTGGTTAATGAAGATCAAAGTGGTGTTCATCTTGTGCAACACACCCGTGATCTTGCGTAAAGCCTGACTCATCAAGCGTGCCTGCAAGCCCACATGTTGATCCCCCATGTCTCCTTCAATCTCTGCCCTAGGGGTGAGTGCGGCGACCGAGTCAACGGCAATCACATCCACCGCCCCACTGCGCGCTAAAGTTTCTAAAATCTCTAGGGCCTCTTCTCCCGTATCTGGTTGAGAAATCAGCAAATTATCTACATCCACGCCTAACTTTTTGGCATACTGCACATCTAGGGCGTGTTCAGCATCGATGAAAGCGCATGTGCCCCCATTCTTTTGCGCTTGAGCGATAACATGCAAGGTCAGGGTAGTTTTCCCACTCGACTCAGGTCCATAGATTTCCACAATGCGCCCCCTAGGCACACCCCCAACGCCCAGCGCAATATCAAGCCCTAGCGAACCCGTAGAGATCGCTTCGATGGGTTCAATTTCCTTATCCCCCCAGCGCATCAAGGCACCTTTCCCAAAGACCTTATCGATCTGCTTGATGGCCAAATCCAAGGCTTTCTGTTTCTGTTCATCCATGGGAAATCCTTTGAGTAAAGCGCGATCTTAACAAAAGAATGGCTAAAGTCAACTTAGGTTCAGCAAAGACAATGCACAAGCGCATCTTAGAGTCCAGGGAGCACGAGCTGGTTAGTCCAGTTTGAGGCTATAGGGTTTTGGTGAACTATAAGGATGGCTGAAGTGATACCAAAAGTTAGCCTCATAAGCATTAGGATTGCGCTTGATACGACAATGAAAACCGCGTAACATTTCTTCGAATGGAAGATGATTTTCAACAATACAAGCCAAAATCTCTTGGCGTACTTTTAATTGCATAACGCGGTAACCCTGCTGGCTAGAAATGAGTGCGTTCTCTTCTACAATTTTAAAACTCTGGGCAGCAAAGTTGGCCTCTACAATGGGTGCTACAATTTTATCAAAGCTATCATTAGTAGGGATGAAACTGACAATTTGGTTAGCCCTATAGGTAGAAAGCTTGAGAAAACCCATCAGTTTATGGGGATTGTAAGTGAAGTTTTTAGCATAGAATTGCACATACTTTGGAGGGAGATCTTTTTTGAGTATGTGCACTTCTTCTTGCCACTGCACTAAATCTGCGGTCTTGAATTCCAAAGTGAGTGTATCATTGGGAGCGAGGTATTTGACGGGAGTTTCTCGGTGCGTGCGGCTGTAGAGATCACAAATTTTACTGCACTCTATGAGGTCGTTATGCGTGTTGATGCGCTTGATAATAGCATCTCGAGGACTCTCTTGCAAATAGGGAGTTGCAATGGGTAAGACATAGGCAGGTTTGGTAACATCGATAAGTTTTTCTAATTGCTGTTTTTGTCCTTCTAAGTAAGCATTGTGCAACGCCTTTTTCTCTTGACCGGTGTAATTGTCAATGCAGAAAGGAAAGCCCGAAGTTTCTCCAAAAAAGGCGGTGCAGAGCAAAGTTAACCCACTGGGTAAATTGAAGCGGTTGATATAACTGGCATAGGGGTTGATGAGCACATCATGTCCACAGAGGCACAAATAAAGCCCACTTTCTTCTGAGCCATCACCAGCTCTAAGGACGCTAAATTGAAAAAACGAGCTAAATTCGTAGATTTCCTGGAATTCGAGGGGAAAGATATTGGCAAAACCTAAGTTTTTCAGGGCGCGTTCTATGCTTTTAGAGGGAAAATTGCCCACAATAAAGGGCTTACTTCTGGGCACGAAGGCTAGAGTTTGAGGGTGCAGACAGCTAGAGCGATTAGAGGAGATAAAAATAAAATCCGCCTGCACCAAGCAATGCACCGCTTCCTTGCAGCTAGCTTTTTCCAAATAACTTGCCCCTAAAAAAGCGGGGCCCAATAACCAAGGATCGGTGATGAACTTGATTCCACCCGCTTCAATATACAGACAGGCGTGGTTAAGATAACGAATCTTAAAATCTCCCTTAAAGCTAGACTGATAAGGATTGGATAAATCAGTGGTGGTTTCTATCTGAAGAGTGCGCCCTTCTATGCGATATTTGAGGGGTTGTTTCCTGCGTCCATTATCATAACTCAAAGTGCTCAAATACAAATTCCATGCGCAATGAGGGCAGGAAGCAATGCCCTTCTTGTGCAGGAGTTTATCCCCCTTATGATCGCAAATGGTGTTGATAATCCAATCTACTTCGGGTTTTTCTCCCATTTTGACATGTTTTTTCATCTTAATAATGAACTCACCCATGTCATTAATGCCCTCCAATAAACCCCGCACAGAGAGACTTTGAACATTAGTATTGGTTTCAAAAAGTCCCACACGGCGCAGTTTAACAGGCGCGCGCGCGTTCTTGGATGGCAAAGCTGGCATGGCATCTCCATGGCAAAAATTAAAGGCGCATTATACTAAAATCTTGCCAAAATCCCCAACTCTTAAGGATCGCTCATGGCATTATTGGTAGATAGCAGAAGCGGCACAACTATAGAGAGTTTTGAGCGCGCTTTGCTCCATCCTAGCCACATGCGGGGTCTGTGCGTGCCCCAGAGTTTGCCACAGGTGGATTTTTCCACCTACCTACCTTTGGGTTATGTCCAAGCCACGCATGCCCTTTTCCAAACATTGGAGATCAATCTTGAACCTGCCCTCTTAGATCATGCCCTTGCGCGCTACTCCAAGTTTGAGGCTATCGCTCCTTTGCACGCTCTGTGTGGGTTTAAAACCCCTGTGTATGTCCAAGAACTTTTGCATGGCCCCACTCTAGCCTTTAAAGACATGGCACTCCAGCCCTTTGGAATTTTATTCTCACAACTAGCCCAACAACGCCAAGAAAAGTACCTCATCATGGTGGCTACCAGTGGGGATACTGGCCCTGCGACCTTGGCTAGCTTTGCTAACTTACCCAATACTCGCGTTTGTTGTTTATATCCAGCTAGGGGCACAAGTCTAATCCAAGCCCTGCAAATGCAAACCATGGACGCGCCCAATCTCAAGGTGCTAGGCTTAGAGGGGAATTTTGACGACGCGCAAAGTGCGCTTAAAACCCTTTTGCACGATGAAGCCTTTCAAGCGCATTTAGCCCAAAAAGGTTTACACTTAAGTGTGGCTAATTCAATCAATTTTGGACGGGTTGTATTCCAGATTATCTACCACATTTGGGGGTATTTGGATTTGGTGCGCATGGGTGTGGTTTCTTATGGCGATCCTATCAAAATCATGGTACCCAGTGGGAATTTTGGCAATGCCTTAGGTGCGTTTTACGCCAAACAAATGGGCTTACCCGTAGAGAAAATCAGTGTAGTGTCCAATGTCAATGATGTGCTCACTGAGTTTTTCAACACGGGGGTATATGACCTCAAAGCGCGTCGCCTGCAAAAAAGCCACTCCCCAGCGATGGATATTTTGGTGAGCTCTAATATCGAACGCCTTCTTTATGCCCTCTTTGGACCTGCTCGCACGCAGGAATGCATGCAAGAACTCCAAACACAGAGACGCTATACCCTCACTTTTAGCGAACTACAGAGCCTGCAAGCGCATTTTGAAAGCTTTAGCTGCAATGACGCGCATTGTCTAAGTACCATTGCGCGCATTTATCGTGATCACCACTATTTGGTAGACCCCCACACTGCGACGGCTCTTTATGCCTATGAACACCTTGAGAGCCACACACCATGTGTGGTGGTGTCTACCGCCTCTTGGAGTAAATTCGCCCAAAGTACTTTACTGGCCCTATGCCAAGAAGAAAGCACAGATGACGCGCAAGCCCTGGTGAAACTTGCCAAATTAGGGATTCATCCCCCCGCTTGTATCCACGAGCTTTTAGACAAACCCCGCATACACCAGCAAACCTGTGCACTTACAGAACTCTCCAGCCACATCGATGCGTGGCTAGAAACCCTTTAATGCACTTGTCGCCACACCTTTTGTTTCCATACATAGGCAAGTAAGGTCATCACGGCAAAGAAAACCATGATTTTAATGCCCAGTGCGTCGCGTTGATGTTTCTTGCTATCTCCCACTTTCTCTAGGTAGTGGATGATTTGCTCTTGCGATTCCTTGTTCAAGCCCACTCTAGGCATGGCTGTTCCGGGCAAGAGTTTTTGGGGGTCATTGAGGAATATCTCGAGTTTCTCATGCCCTAAAGAGCGAATCATCATGGAGAGATCAGGCACTGCAGCCCCTAAATAGCGGTGCAAGTCTTTAGGATCGCTGATCGCTTGTACTTTATCGTATTTAATGTCATGGCAGCGCTGGCAGGCTTGGGCAAAGACTTCCTTATCTGTGAGCTTTTTGGGCGCGATAGAAACCAAGTAAGCTACAACATCGGCCAAATCCTGATCACTGAATTGTGCAAAAGCAGGCATGGGATAGGGATTATCATCCTTATACTTATGAGCAAGTTTGGCTGTTTTCACCGGGTCTTTGATGAAATGAGCTAGGAATTGAGGGTTGAGCACGCTGCCCACATGGGAGAGATCGGGGGGTACAACCCCAAAGCTTGCCCCCGCACTAGCATGGTCCATAGGAGCAGGGATTTTTTGACTCTCAATGCCATGGCAGGCGGTGCAGTTTTGGGCAACTAAATCCTTGCCTTTTGCTACATCGCCCTTACTCAAGTCTATGGGCTTTAAATCCTTAAAGGCAAAGTCGGCGGGGGGTACTTTTGGCTCCATCACACTATGCGCGTAGGGCTCCACTCCCCAGTAAAGCACCCCGATCACCACGATCAAAATCGCTAGGATTTTAAGCTCCTTCATTGTGCGCCCCCTTTCTTTTCAGCGCGTGCAATGAGGGGCAGGACTACAAAAAAGAGGGCTAAGAAGACAATGGAAGCCACAAACCCGACATACTTGTTATTCCCCACGGGGGGCAACTTACCATAAACAGTTAGCACCACCATGTCAATGACTAACACCCAGAACCAAATTTGAAACGCTTTGCGCTGGTGGGCGGGTTTAACCACAGGGCTATTATCCAAGAAGGGCAGGAGGAAGAAGATCACTTGGGCAACTCCAAAGGCGACTAACCCTAAATTACCATTGAAGAAAAAGCCACGCAGGACTTCATAACTCCACAAGAAATACCATTCGGGATAGATATGGTGCGGGGTTTTAAGGCTGTCGGCGCGTTCAAAGTTAATGGGGTCCATCGCAAATTCATAGTGATAACACACCAAGTAGAAGAAAAAGACCATGAACGCGCAGACAACAAAAATATCCTTAGAGAGGAAAACAGGCCAAAAGGGTATAACCTTAGATTCTTTCTTTTTACCCTCTTTGAATTTCTTTTCTTCAGCTTCAAAGTCGAGCACTTCGCCCTCTTGGTTATTGACATGGGGAATGCGCAGAGAATAAAAATGCATACCCACAATGGCTAGGATCACCACGGGCAATAAAAAGACATGCAGCATAAAGAAACGGGTAAGCGTCGCATCCGCCACTACATAGTTGCCTCGAATCCACACTAGCAAATCCGGACCAATGACGGGGATTTTCCCAAATAACTCCGTGATCACTGAAGCTGCCCAGTAGCTCATCTGTCCCCAGGGCAACATATAACCGCTAAAGGCTTCTGCGCTAAAAATCACAAACAAGAGCATCCCACTGATCCAAATCATCTCCCGACCCTTTTTATAAGAGCCATAATAGATTGCTACAAACATATGGATGTAGAGAATCACAAAGATCATGCTCGCCGCGGTGGCGTGGATATGCCGCCACAACCACCCATAAGCAACTTCCTGCATGATCGTGAAATTCACGCTGTCATAAGCTAGTTTGGCATCGGGCTTGTAATACATTAAGAGAAAAATACCCGAGATCACCAACAAGCCAAAGAGGGTGAGCAAAATCACCCCCATCGCCCATAAAAAGTTAATGTTTTTGGGAATCCAATACTCTGTCATTAACACTTTCGTGAGCTTCTTGACCCCTAGGCGCTGATCTAGCCAGTCCACAACTCCCGTTGCTTTTTTGATTTCTGCCATTCTCTATCCTTTACGCGTGCGCGACCATATTTTTATACTCTGGCCCCACTTCGCCAAAGGTGATTTTGCTACCCTCTAATTTAAAAGGAGGGATTTCAAAGGGACGGGGCGGAGGCGTGCCCGGAATGTTCACCCCATTGCTGGTAAAACGCCCTCCATGGCAGGGGCATAAAAAGCCTTGTTGATTGGATTCAAAATTGGGAATACAACCTAAATGGGTGCAAATTTGAATCCCCACTGTGAACACTCCATCTTGAATCTTGAAATCGCGCTTGGGATCAAAGGCGTCTTGTGGGGTTTTTTTGATAATGTAGACTGGTTTACCCCGCCACTCTACGCTGGAAAATTCGCCATCCTTCATGTTGCTCACATCCACGCTGGTAAAACCTGCCGAAACGACACTGGGCAAGGGGTCCCAAGTTTTTTTCATGGCCACCAGGCTAAATAGCGCGCCCACGCCCGCCACCCCAGCTAAAGCCATGCTCAAAAAGTCCCGCCGATTCATCTCCGCCATCATCACTCCTAAGTTGATTATTGCAAGCTACGATTTTACATGAAAAAGTCTAATACTATGCTTTTGGGGGTAGCATGCCAAACATCGGGCGCATGGGCTTAATATAAGGTGCAGTGAAATCCATTGGCATGCTACCATGGCTTAGTGAGCAGGGTAGAATTTACCACTTACACCCTAAAGCCCCTAGCTTGATAATATGGCGAGTGTGTCAACTAATGCCCTTCATCGTGCAAGAACCATCCTTCATGTGCAATGGGTTTTAAGAGGTTTTGGCATAGAGAATCTACAGAATCTAAGCCCTTAACTTGCTGATTAATATCCAAGTACAAGCAAGGGGTATTTATAAAAATAAAAAGGAATTTGGCAAGCTCCCAGAGGACAGCCAAGAAAATGACAATTTCCGCATTAAGCGCTACATCTCCAAGTACACCATCAACCCTGCTTTAACCCATGGGGTGAGCGAGTATATCGGCTCTGTAGAAGAAGGCAAGATCGCTGACTTAGTGGTGTGGAATCCTGCCTTTTTTGGTGTGAAACCTAAGATTGTGATCAAAGGCGGCATGGTAGTGTTCTCTGAAATGGGCGATTCTAATGCGTCTGTGCCCACCCCCCAACCGGTTTATTACCGCGAAATGTTTGGCCACCATGGCAAGGCCAAGTTTGACACCAGCATCACTTTCGTTTCCAAAGTTGCTTATGAAAATGGGATAAAAGAAGAGCTAGGCTTAGAGCGCAAGGTGTTACCGGCGAAAAACTGCCGCAATACCACCAAGAAGGATTTCAAGTTTAATGACAAAACGGCAAAAATTACCGTGGATCCTAAGACCTTCGAGGTCTTTGTAGATGGCAAACTCTGCACCTCTAAACCCGCCTCTGAAGTGTCTTTAGCTCAACGCTACACTTTCTTCTAGGCATGAGCACCCCCTCAATGGGGGTGAGTTTATAGTTCGCTTTTAATAGGTTCTTGTAAGTGGGATCTGACATGTGTACCCAACATGGGGCATCGTTAAGGGCTAACATAGAAGCGGCTTTGTGTGCACTCACCATGGAGTCATATAACTCTTGGGCAGCCCTGATAAACGCGTCTGTGTCCGGGGCACTCTGTGTGGGTGCGCGCTCTTGTAGTGTATCCAAGTGGTTTTTAAACAACAAAGTCGCGATTAAGGCTATGATAACAATTCCTAAAGACACCCCTCATAAAACGCGCTTACGCATCAACTAATGCCCTTCATCGTGATAAAACCATCCTTTTTTGCTCAAGGGTTTGAGCAGGCTTTGGCATAGCCTACTAGCAGAACCCAAGCCATTAACCTGCTTTTGTTCATCTAAATACAAACAAGGCACGCCCTGTAAGCTCACCATTATGTAGTCTTGCAAATACGCTTTCAAGGCGGACACATCGTATTTTTCACTCCTAAACATCTGCGCACACTCTGTTTGTGTGCTCTCACGCAAGTACTCCGGGCGCAAACACGCACTAGGGTATCTGGGGAAGAAAATAGGGGTATTATAGACATCATCGCCCTGATCGACAGAGAGAGCCTCTTGGGCATCTAAAAACTGGGCGACTCGTCTTAAGGCAAAAAAATTCATGGGGCGCAGGGGCTTTTGTTTGTCCATCATGGTAGAGATACCCTCTTTAGAGAGATCAAGAGCTTGATTGCCATTTTGATTTGTAGAGCCTAAAAAATGCATATCTCCATCCCCATCTTTATCCCAAGAAAAGATAAAAATACGATCTTCCTTCTTAGAGTCATTTTGTTGGAGCGCATGGGTGCGGGCTATTTTAAGCGTGTTGAGCAGATTGTAGCCCAAATGGGGGTTAGACTTGCTCATGATGAGGTCGTAAACTAAGGACACGATGTCAAAATCTTGATAAATCGTGTAAGCAATGCGCCCATCATAGGTATTCCCCGCATTGTAACGGCGATCTATAAAATCCTGCACCCTTTTACCTAAATCCCCACAACCACCGCAATGTTTTAAGTCTTGGATATGCGCTAGGGTGTGCACATACCACACCGCATCTAACCCTTGCGCGTGGGCACGGATCAAGGGTTGATAGAGAAAATTTAGAGCACGGATCAAGTTTTGGGTGATTGTCTCTGTAGAAGTGGGGGTGTTCTTTTGGCAGGTATCCTCAGAGCCCCCCTCTAAGAGCGCAAAGAGCAAAAACATGGCTTGTTGTTGCATGCGCTTTAATAACGCCTTCTCTTTGTCATTGTTGGGTTTAAAATTGGAAAATAAGGGCAAGGATTCTAGGGCACTTTGGGCTTGTTGTTCTAGCTGAGGTAACACGCCTTGCAAAAATTGCGTGCGATCTTGCTGGCATGTGGGGTCTTGTGTGTGCGCCTCTTGCAGGGCACTTTCTAGGCGCGTGCGCATCGCCTCTACATGCTGTAAAAACAAGGGGGGCAAAGCGATCTCTTTGGGTGGAGTGTAGAGCGCCCATGCTTGCAGGGCCTTACAAGAGGGATTTTTGGAGTCAAAGCCGCGTAATTCTTCTTTGGCGTTCAAATACAAACAGGGGCTATTGTCTATGCCTAAGAGCATGAAACTTCTCAAATATTCGCGGTATCTAAAGGGGTTAAAACTCTGTGCTTTTAGGATTTGTTGGCAATTTTGCGCGCTCTTTGGGCTGAGATATTTGGGGTAAAAACAGGGGGTGGGGTTGGCGCGCAAGTACATTGCAGAAAGACGCTCGGGGTGTTTTAGGGTATCTACATAATAATCTTTGGCATAAAAAAAGGCTTCCACGCGTTTTTTATAGTGCAGATCCCATAGTTTAAAGGCTTGCTGTTGGCTAACAGAGAGGCTTTTATACCACGTATCCGCATTAAACCAATCCAACCCAAAACTTCCGCTGTGTGCTGCAAAGTCCATAGCCAGATCGGCGCTTTTAAAGTCCTCTAGCCATGGGCTAGGAGGAATGTCAGGGGGCAAAGTGCAATAATCTTCAGTGGCGCAGGGGTGGATGGCATGGAATTGAGAGTCTTTAAGATTTTTCAAATAAAAGCTAGGATCAAGCCCTTGTTTGGAGGCTTGGATGAGGGGGGTGTAGATGAAATCCAACAAGCGCGCGTAATCTTGTGCTAACAGGGGTGCGGGGGTGTTGGTAAAATAAAATTTAAGATCGTTGAATTGATCGGAATCTGCTATTTCGCCCTCTAAGAGGGCTAAGAGATGCAGGCTCTCATAATCTAGCAGGTAAGCCCACTTAGAGCCTTGCAAAGAGGCTAGAGGGGTGGCTTGCAAAATGGCGTTAAGATATACTTTGGCAGTGGGCAACCACTCTTGCAGATTCTGGGCATCGCGCGTGGACGCGGTATTTTTCAAAAAATCTTGGGCGTTTTGAAAAGCTAGAATCAAATCTTTAGACAGAGGCGCGCCCATGTTAGGGGGGTGGGCTTGCAACACACGGCAAAGGGGATTTTTAGAGCGGAAGGTTTTAAGGGTGTTTTGGGGAGTGAGATAGAGGCAGGGTTGGTTATCAAAGCCTATGAGGCGAAAGTTGCGCAAGTAGTCTTGTAGGGGGGCGTTAGGGCGCGCCAAGACGTCGCGACATGCTGTCTCCATCTCTTTAGATAGAGTCGCGTTAAAACAAATGTGGGGAAAATTTTTAAGGGTTTGCTCTAGGGGTTGGGCTTGATTGAATAGTTTAGCCACCCCATAAACACGCCAAAGCACACTAATATAATGCTGGTTCAAAGCCCTAATAAATTCTAAATCCAAATTTAAGGGCTTATAAATCTCCTTATAATAGGCTTCAGCACTATAATGCCCCAGACCACTCATGGTGTCAGTAAAAAAAAGATAGGAGTTTGTGCTAAAGTACAAAGCTTTCAATTGCGCAATAACTAAAGGATTTTTAGAAGCGTCCATGTCGTAATTGCCTGCATCCCTGAGCTCAAGGGGCGTGTTGTCAGGTTTGTCCTCTAAGAAGCGCAAGTAAGCGCTAATATCTAGCCCTTGTTGTGCGCTTTGGATCAAGAGCGCATAAACGAGCTTTAAGCTCGTAGAATAAGCTTGTAAAAATTCTTCTTTTTTAAGCGCGTAGGGAGTAAAGGAATCAAAGTACTTATCCACAGCATCGTAGTCCGGGGGTCTGCGATCGCCATAACAATCTACATCTGGAATCTTGGCGCGCACTAAAGAGAGGGCATGCAAGATTTCAAAGTTTCTAATGCGCGTAGCTAGGGCTTTAGGCAAACTGGCCTGAATCTGCTTGATAGTGGGGAGCGCATCTACCATCTGCGTGGCTAACTTGATCCAAGTTTTGGCATGGCGCTTGATCATCTCTATAGAATCATAATCAGGGTCCGCACCACCACCACAGCGGGCATTTTCAGAGGCTTCTTTATGGGCATTGAGCATGGAGTCATAAAGACTTTGTGCTGCTTGGTAAAAAGCCTCTTTTTCTAGGGGGAAGGACGCGCTGTTGGGAGACGTGTGCTGGGTGCGCGCGATAAACCAAAAACTCAGTAAAAAAACTGCTAGAAAAGTAGGGATCACAAACCATGGCCATACTGCATGTTTTTTCATCGGTTGACAAGTGTCCTTTTTGAAATATGGCTTGGGGGAGAGAAATTAGGGGGTCGTGTTTGCAGGGCTTGACAGAGAGGGTTTTTAGAATTAAACCCGCGCAATTGCTCTTTGCCGTGCAGATACAAGCAGGGACTGCCATCCACGCTTAAAAGTCTCATGCTTTCTAAATAGTCGCGGATTTTAGATTGGTTAAAGCTTTGCTTTTCTAGGATTAGTTGGCAGTTTTGCACGCTCTGCTGGTTTAAATATTTGGGGGTAAAGCAGGAGGTGGGGTTGGCGCGTAGACGATCTGCAGAGATTTTCTCTGGGTGTAATAGCGTGTCTGTGTAAAAGTCTTTGTTGGTGAAAAACGCCTCAATGCGTCTTTTATAGTGCAAATCCCATAGTGGGGCTTGCTTAGGAGTCCATCGCAGGGCTAAACCCTTATTGGGTGAAGTTTCACCTTGCTTGTGAGTTCGGGATATAACACTCCACCAGACAAAGGGAACATAGGGAGAACTACTACCTTCATCACTTATAAGATAACTGCCTAATTTGGCGGTTTTAAAATCTTCAAGCCACGGGCTTTCTCCTATGTTCTTAGGTGGCTTGCAGAGGTTTTTTTGCGCGCAGGGGTTGGTAGCAGTACGAGCGGATTTTTTGAGGTCTTTTAAATACACGCTAGGGCTTAAGCCTTGTTTAGTGGCTTCTATTAAAGGGGTGTAGAAAAAATTAAGCAGGTGGAGGTAATGGTATGCCAACACAGGGATGGGGGTAAAAGCGGCGTGGTGTTTGTATATATTCAAATCAGAATCTTTTATCGAGCCTCTTAGGAGGGCTAAAAGATGGACTTGTTCGTACTCCAGCAAATGATGCCATTTAGCCCCCCGCAGAGAGGCTAGAGGGGTGGCTTGCAAAATGGTTTTTAGGCGTTTTTTAAAGGGTTTGGGGTCATGGGGGGGTGTATCTAACATGTACATTAAGGTGTCTTGAGCCTCTTGAAAGGCTTTGATCAAATTGGAAGGCACGATCATACCCATTTGGGGAGGGTTTGCCTGTAGGGTCTGACAAAGAGGGTCTTTAGAAGGGAAGGTTTGGAGCGTGTTTTGGGGGGTGAGATAGAGACAAAGCTGGTCGTTAAAGCTAATGAGGCGGGTATGCCGAAAGTAACGGTAGAAATATGCATTGGGATGCTTTAATAAGACTTGGCATGCAGGGATGTCTTCTTTAGAGGCATTGAAGCAAGCAAAGAGATCAGGGGTGGCAAGGGGTTGAGAGGCGCTTAGGGCGCGCACACTATATAACCATGTGTTAAAGCGGTAAGCGTAATAATCTCTCCAACGATGGATATCTTGCAGGCTCAAGTCTAAAGTCTCTTGGACCTGTTGGTAGAAATTTTCTATAAGTTGTTCGTTATAGGCTATGCTTTCTGTACGAGGGAAGTCATAATCAAAGCTATCCAAGAGGAAATTATCTAAACCCGCTCTTAGGGTTTTAAAGCGCAGGATAGTTGGCGAGGAGTCTTTGGCTAAGATGTCCTTTAATTCTTTGAGCTTGGCAGAGTCCTCTTTTGAGGAGAAGTGTAGCTGTGAAAGTAGAGTGCTTTGGTACTCGCATGCGCTGAATGTAAGGATGTTTGTCCAATGCAGAGTATGCAAGAAGGATTTTAAAGGCAAGCCCTGTTTGGAGGCGTTGATCAAGAAGGAGTAGATAAACTCTAGGTTTTGTTGCAAAACTTCTAAGAGTTTTTGGGCTTCAAGGGGCTTTGGAGGGGGTACTCCGTGTTTTAGAGCGTTCCTACAACTCACCTCGATAATCTTAGCACGCACCATCGCCAAGACATGTAAAGCCTCAAAGCCCCTGATTTGCTCATAAAGAGGGAGGCTTTTTAAGCGCGCCATAAAAGGCACATGGTCTATCATTTGGGTAGCTAGGCTAATCCATGTTTTGTAGTGCTGCGCCACCACCTGTAAGGGCATAGAAGATTGATATATTTGACTTGAGTCGCACTCCGCTTTAAGGGCAACCTGTAGGGCGCTGTTATGATCATCTAACATTGCATCATAGAGGTCCTTAGCCGCTTTGAAAAAAGCTTGCTCTTGGGAGGTGCTAATAGAGTTTGTGGGCGTGTGTTGCGCGCCTAAGCCAAAACTAGGCACAAAGAACAAGAAGAAAATGGGAATCATAAACCAAAATGTTTTCTTCATCTATTTTGATACCACTCATAGAGTTTTTTAATCCCCTCTTCTAGGGGGATATTTGCCCTCCAGCCCAAACTAGCGATTTTACTCACATCGCTACACTTTAATAAAGTCCCATCGGGCTTAGAGGTGTCAAAAACCAACGCCCCCTTAAAGCCGACAATCTCTTTAATCAAGTTGGCTAAATCTCTAATGCTAATATCCTCCCCCGTGCCAATGTTGGTATGATTGAGTGTAGCACTAGCTTGTTGGTGTTTTAAGAGAAATACACACCCCCGGGCTAAATCACGCACATGTAAAAACTCGCGTCTAGGCGCGCCACTGCCCCAAATTTGCACCCCTTGTGCGCTCACTCCGTGTTGTTCTAAAATGCTTAAGGCTTCTTGCTGGCCAGACACTTGCAAATCTTGCAACACCAGATCTAGGCGGTTGTTTTCTAGCAAATGGGCTAGGTGCATTTTTCTTAAGAGCGCGGGCAAGACATGGGAGTTTTGCAGATCGAAGTTATCATGCTCGCCGTATAAATTGGTGGGCATCACGCTGATAAAGTTTGTGCCGTATTGGGCATTATACGCCTCACACATCTTAAGCCCGGCAATTTTGGCAATAGCATAAGGTTCGTTAGTAGCCTCTAGGGAGCTAGTTAAAAGGGTTTGCTCTTGGATAGGCTGGGGGCATTCTTTGGGGTAAATGCAAGTAGAGCCCAAAAAGAGGAGCTTTTTAACCCCATACTTGTAGGCACAATGGATCGTGTTGGTTTGAATCGCTAAATTTTGGTAGATAAAATCCGCGCGGTAAGTGTTATTAGCCAAAATCCCCCCCACTTTAGCCGCGGCTAAGATCACCACATCGGGGCGTTCTATCTCAAAAAATTGTTCGACCGCATTTTGCTGTGTTAAATCTAACTCAGAATGGGTTTTTAAAATTAAGTTGTCAAAACCCTGCTCTTGCAAACACGCTACAATCGCGCGCCCCACCAAACCCCTATGCCCGGCTATAAAAATTCTATCGCCCTCTTGCATGCACTCTCCCTATGTCTTAAACAACTATGATAGCCAAGCAGGGCGGGCATGTCAAGGCAGACTAGCACCCTTAAAGCGCGCGCTTTACTTCTTAAGCGCGGGGCTTAAAGTTTAGGGGTGAGGCTCAAGCAGTCTTAGGCGCGATACCAATGGGGGAGGGTTGTGAGGGCGTGGCAGTCGCTAAACATTTTAGCCCCGCGTTCAAGATTAGAAACATTCCAGCGGTCCAAAGATTGATCAAAACGGGTGCAACCCTCAAACATGTACATCATATCTGTAACATTAGAAACATCCCAACTCTCTAGGGGTTGGTTAAAGTTCGTACAACCCTTAAACATGCTAGACATGTATATTGCACTAGAGACATTCCATGCTTCTAAGGGTTGATTGAAGTTAGCACAATCTCCAAACATGCCCGCCATGCATTCTGCACTAGAAACATCCCAACTCTCTAGGGGTTGGTTGAAACTCCTACAGCCCATAAACATACAAAACATATCCTTTACGCTAGAAACATCCCAGTCATTCAGAGGCTGATTGAAATTAGTACACTTAGTAAACATGCTTTGCATGTTTACCACATTAGATACATTCCAACTTGAGATGTCATGGTTAAAATTGATTGCTTTGTAAAACATCCCCACCATGCTAGTTACATGAGAAACATCCCATGTCTCTAGCCCATCAAAATTGTGGCGTTTAAAAGGTGTAACATTCTCTTCTTCCTCCTCTCCAGTTGCATGCGAAAATACGCCACTCAAATCCGCAATCTTACTAATGTCAATATCCCCCAAATGGATACTCTCATCGGCGACTAATTTTTTAAGCTCCTCTTTGCTTTGGGGGCAATATTTCTTAGCACCCTTGGGTGTGGAAAAATTTTGGGGCGTGGATTGGGTGGGTTTGTGTAGCCCCTCTAGCACGCTCTCTAAATCTGTAACGCTATTTTGCAAGCCCTCTAGCACCTCTAAGACCTCTTGGGTGCTATTGGGTTTCTCTAGCGCGCTTAAAGGCGCATTAATCTTAGCTTGGGCGTGTTTTAGCTTAGTCAAGCTTTTTTCTAGCTCTAAGTCGTCTTCTTTTAAGCTAGCGTAATGCTCTCTTAAAGCCTTTAGCGCACCGCCCAAACCTTCAGAAAATGCCGCCAAACTAGCACGAAACTCCTCAGCCTCTTGTTGCATTTCTAAGCCCTCTTCTAGGGCACTCTTGGCTAAACGCATAGCCCGCTTAACATTTTTAAGCTCTTGCTCTAACTTTTCTAAAACTTGTTGCATAAAAAACCTCCCAAATAGTGTAGGCTTGGAGTCCAGCATAAATTTAGCCAAATACACTACCGCCCCTCATTTTCCTCAAACCAATCGCGCTGGCTGATGGGCTCGCTCAAACTACGGCACATACGATCTAGGGAGCTCAAGGGGAGCACTTGCTGGGGCATTTGCCCAGGATCCAAAAACACGCATGGCGTCCCTCTAATGCTTATTACCCTATACCTATCCAAATAGGTTTTCAAGGACGCGACATCGTAGGTTTGCTTGGCGAACATAACCGCACATTGTGCTTGGGTGCTAGAGCGCAGATATTCAGGGTGCAGACACGCACTAGGGTGTTTAGGTAAATGAAATACGCTATCCTCCGCACGCTGATCCATGAGCACCACCTCTAAGCCCTCTAAGAATTGGGCGATACGCTGGAGGGCAAAAAACTTTAGATCACTAAACCTTAGCTCGCCCGATGGACTTGGTTGTTTCAAGAATCTAGCAAGACTTGCAGCCGAGAGGTCTAAGGGATCTGCTTCCCTTATTTGACACCCTAAAGAGTTAGACCCTTTAAAAGCTGTGGCTAAATTCCAACTTAGTAGTTTCGTGGGGATTTCGCGCACCATTTGATAGGTTAGCAAAGCGATTTTATAATCTTGGTAAAGCGCGTAGGCGCGTTTGCCATTGTAGCTGTTTTCTTCAAATTTATGCGAATCTATAAGTGGGACTAAAATATGCGCCCATTGCGCTTGGGGTCTATCCTTGGCACGATGGGCAAGGAAGCTCACATATTCAGAGGCATCATAGACAGATAGCAGAGGTTGGTAACGCAGGGGTTTGTAGAGAAAGTCAAGCACACGCACCAAGTTTTTGGCAATCTCTTGGGTAGAGAGGGGGTTTTGCTGGCACGGACTAGAGTTGCCCTCTAAAAGGGCAAAGAGAAAGATGATCGCTTGGGTTTGCATGTGTTTTTTTAAGGTGGCCGCTTCGCTTTCTCTGAGTTGTTTTAAGTTGGTGCCATCGCTGTATTTATCGTATTTCTCTAGTTTAGTTTTAAAGTGCGCAAATAGAGGCAGGGATTCTAGGGCATTTTGGGCTTGTTGTTCTAAGCTGGAGAGGAGGGGTTTTAAAAATGAGGTATGATCTTGCCTGCAGGGGGCATTTTGCAGGGCATGTCGAATCTGGGTGTGCATAGAATCTAGGTTTTGTAAGAATACAGCGGGTAAAGTGGGCTCTTTGGGCGGAGTGTAGAGTGCCCAATCTTGCAGGGCAAGGCATGCGGGCTCTTTGGAGTCAAAACCGCTTAATTGTTCTTGAGCGTTCAAATACAAGCAAGGGCTATTGCCTATGCTCAAGAGCCTAACACTTCTTATGTAATCCTTAAGATAGAGGGGGTTAAAACTTTGGGCTTTAAAGATATGCTGGCAATTTTGCACGCTCTGTGCGCTTAGGTATTGGGGAGCAAAGCAGGGGGTGGGATTGGCGCGCAAACGCTCTGCTGAGATAAGTTCAGACCTGCGGATACTATCCATGTAGAACTCTTGGTTATACAAAAACGCCTCTACGCGTCTTTGGGCGTGCAAATCCCATAATTGAAAAACTTCTTGGGTGTGTGTATCCACACTCTTAAGCCATTGGTTGGCTAAATCCCATTGGAGATCGTCCCACTCTATACAATAGTCGGTAGAGTTACGATTGCAAGGCTTGGGGACTATTCTTTGGTGTAAAGCCAATTTTTGGGCTAAACCCATGCCCCTTAAATCTTTAGGATATGCCCTAGAGACGATATCAGGGATAGGATCACAGGAATTCTTGCAGGGTCTAGCTTGTAAGGGCTTAGAAACTTGCAAGGCCTTTAAATACAAACTAGGGTCAAGCCCTTGTTTTTTAGCTTGGAGCAAAGAGGGGTAGATCAAATCTAGCATGTGTAAATAATCTTGCGCAATAAAGGTGGCGGGGTGTATGATGCGGTGCAGATCATTACTCGTTTCATTGACTTTGCGCATATAAGCTTGCAAGAGAGTTAAAAGCTGGGATTGTGTGTAATCTAGCAGGTGATCCCACTCTTTGCCTTTGAGGGGGGCTAGCAGGGGGGTGGTTTGTATAATGGCTTGTAGGTGTTGGCTTAGGGCGGGCTTGATCTGTGCAAGCGTAATCCCCTTATCCTTGTGCTCATTAAAAGCCCGTATGAGAAAATCTTGGGCATTTTGAAAGGCTTGCACCAAACTTTTAGGCAAAGGCGCGCTGACATTAGGAGGGTTGTCTTTGAGGATTTGGCAAAGGGGTTCTTTGGAGGGGAAGGTTTGGATCGTGTTTTGGGGGGTGAGATAGAGGCAGGGCTGTTTGAAGGCAATAAAGCGAAAATTATGGAAAAAACCTTGCACCATCTTGGGCAAGCTATATTCGAGCATGGGACTCATCTCCCAATTCACTTCCGTAATCCCCTCTAGGCGCGCATGGATAGCAAAGAGATAGGCATGGCTTAAAGATCGCATAGCAGATAAGGACAAACCTAAAGGCTGATTGATCTCAGAATAATAACTATCTCTCTCATACTCACCTAAGCCACTCCTCCACCAATTTTCTGAGATAAAAAGATACGCCCGAGTGCTAAATTGCAAAGCTTGCAAATGCGCGATAAAAGTGCCCTTTTGGGGCGCATCTACTTTATTTTTCTCTAAATACGCGTCCAAATCGTTTAAAAAAGTGGGCATACCAGACTTTTCGCCCAAAAAGCGCAGATATTCCTTTAAATCTAAGCCTTGTTTGAACGCCTGTATGAGTAGGGGATAGACCACCTCTAAACTGGTAGAAAAATTTTCTAAAAAGACCTCTGGGTGGAGGGAGAGGGGTTGGAGTTTATAATCTGGAGCAAATAGAGGATCGTCATAGCAATCTACACCCGGAATCTTGTAGCGCATGAGCGCAATCACATGCAAAATTTCAAAACTTCTAATTTCTTTGGCGAGGGATGGGGGCAACTCCGCTTGGATGGCTTTGATAGTGGGGAGCGCATCTACCATTTTGCTAGCTAGATTAATCCAAGTGGGGGCATGCTTTTTAACCATATCCACGGAGTAGATGTCTGGATCAAAGCCCTTAGGGCACAACATCCCCTTAGTGGTTTCTTGAAACGCCCCCAACATGGAATCATAGAGTTCTTGTGAGGCGTTTAAAAACACGCCTTTATCTAAACTCCACTTGGGAGGCTGGGGGGTAGCTAGGGGCGTGCGCGTGATCCACCACACACCCAGTCCAACAAGGGCTGGTAAAAAAATTGCAAAAACTATACGCGTTAGGGATTTATTCATGATTAGACGAGACATTTTGACAATAACGCATGGTATTAACGACTAAAGAACACCCCACCTGGTCGCTAACCTGGTCGCTAAAAGAGTGCACCGCTCTTACAGACCTGCCACATTCTATAAGGCTGGGATTTCTGCTGTATGTTTGTTTCATCCATGTCTACTTTACACCTTTGGTTTTCAGTTGTCAAGTGTTCCGCATGTCCACAAGCATTGATATAGCAAGAACCCTGACTACTAAAGGCAATGCCTGTTTTAACAACAATCTGAAAACATCTTAGCCACTTTCTCAGCCGCGGCAATGATGAGCGGATTACCCTTGGCATTCTCTAAATTATGGCGCACCATCTTTAAGAGCTCATCCTTAGCAATGATGGCCGCTAGCAAGATATTCTTATTGATGTAGTGCACATTCATGGCTTTGAGCAAGAGCTCATC
>NZ_JAERIS010000001.1 GCF_017979425.1 Helicobacter salomonis
GTATGGCTACATACTGGATATAGCTAGTTATGGATTGTTGAAACAAGAAGTCCAGTCGTCTTTGGTGGGTGGTTCACAGAATGTAGACCACTGGCAACACCCAACCATGGTTTTGCTGGAGTGATGCGTACATGTTCTAAAACGCAAGTTTTGTGTTATAATCGTGGACAATGGGTTGTGTTGGGAGTGGGTTGACTGGGGTTGCATGGTTCGTGGGTTATGCTTGTTGGATGGTTAGATGTCGGCTTTGTGTTGCAGGTTCTCTCTTGGCGGTGCTGGTGCAGGAGTCTCTTGTTTTGGAGGTTCTCGGAGTGTGTAAGTGGTGTGCGGGTGCGCTGGTAGCCACACCAACTTCCTTAAAGGTGTGTTGATGATCAAAATCCTAATGATAGAAGATGATGTGGAGTTAGCGGAAATTTTAAGCGAGTTTTTCCTCCAGCATGGCATTGAAGTTGTGAATTACGACGAACCTTATACGGGCATTAGCGCAGCTACGACACAGCCCTACGACCTCTTACTCTTAGATTTGACTCTGCCTAATTTAGATGGCCTTGAAGTGTGTAAGAGAATTTCCAAGCAAAAAGACATTCCTATTATTATTTCTTCTGCCCGTAACGATATTGATGACAAGGTCAAGGCCCTAGAGTATGGGGCAGATGATTATATCCCTAAGCCTTATGATCCCAAGGAGCTGTTAGCGCGTATTCAATCTCTTCTGCGCCGTTACAATAAAAAAGTTGCCCATGGAGGTATGGATACACCCAAGAATACCCTTTTTAAAATTGATAAGGACGCGCGTGAGGTTTATATGCGCAATAAAAAGCTCGATCTTACCCGTGCCGAATATGAAATTTTAACCTTGCTCATTAGTAAGAGGGGCTATGTTTTTTCCAGAGAATCCATCGCTATCGAATCAGAGTCGATCAATCCTGAAAGCTCTAATAAGAGCATTGATGTGATCATCGGGCGTTTGCGTGCTAAAATTGAAAAGGATCCTAAAAAACCTCAGCACATTATCTCTGTACGGGGGGTGGGCTACAAATTGGAATACTAGCCCACAATGCCCTTGTCCATTTTCAACAAGATTGTTTCTCTGTTTGTGGTTTCCCTAGCGAGCTTTGGGGCGTTTTCTTATTATTTTATCCGCTCGCAAATCGACCACGAGAACTTTCAAACTCAAATTCGCCACCAGCAATTTGTTACCACGATCAATCAGGTTTTAGCCGACAAACACAACCGCTATTCAGCGGAGGTGTATCTGCATGAATTGGGGTTTAAAGAAATTAGTTCTAAAGAGCTTCGCGAAGTGCTTGCGCCCCAGCAAAGTGAAGATATTGAACGGAATGACAACCCCTTGGCCAACATTCTCAAGGTAGGCAATAAGATTTTTATTTCTCTCAAAAGCAATGGGAATACCATTCTCTACAAAGAAATCCAAAAAACCTCTTATCACAACTATTATTTGGCCATTTTCATAGGGGGGCTTTTGATTGTGATGATCTTTGTCTTCGTGATTCGTGGCTTTATCCCCATTAATGAGCTACGCAAAAAGGTTCATCTTTTTTCCGGAGGTAAGATGGATATCGAATGCAAAATTGATCAACAAGATGAGATTGGGGATTTAGCTGCGGCCTTTGATTCTGCCATTAAAAAAATCAGAGGCTTGAATGAATCGCGTATCTTGTTCTTGCGCGCAATCATGCACGAACTGCGCACACCCATCACTAAGGGCATTATTGTTGCAGAAATGGTAGAAAATCAAATTCAAAAAGAGCGACTACTACGCACTTTTCAAAGACTAAATGCTCTCATCGAACAATTTGCCCGCATCGAGCAACTCTCCTCTAAAAACTACAAAATTGCCAAAGACATGTTCATGATGGATCAATTATTAGAACGCGTAAAAAACATGTTGTTACTAGAACATAACAGCACCTCCATCCATGCCGATGTTCCTAATTGCGCTTTCCATACAGATTTTGATCTCTTCGCCTTAGTGCTTAAAAATCTTCTGGATAACGCTCTCAAATACAGCCCAAACAAACAGGTCCATGTTGAAATCACAGGTAAAAATCTTGTGGTATCCAATCAAGGTGAACCCATGAGAGAAGACCTGGCGCATTATTTCAGACCCTACTTCCAAGATGAAAACCAAAGCGATGGGCATGGCTTTGGCTTGGGGATGTATATCATCAAGAGTGCGCTCGACACCCTGGGTTTTACGCTGGCTTACGCACACCATGACGGGGTGAATTTCTTTAGCATTGAAAATTGTGTTCTCAAAGAATTTTACCCTATATTTTCTACCAAGGACAGCTAAAGGATTTACATGTTTAAACGCCTTAGACGCTTGCGCTCTCATGAAATCTTGCGCGATCTCGTACGCGAGACATGCCTACACCCCCAAGATTTCATCGCTCCCCTCTTTGTGCGCGAAGGTGTGGGGATTGAGCGTCCCATTGCCTCCATGCCTGGGGTGGCACAAATGAGTGTAGATATACTCTTGAAAGAATGCGCAACTCTGCAAGATTTAAGCTTGCAAGCCGTGCTCTTATTTGGGATTCCCAGCCAAAAGGACGCACAGGGGAGCGCAGCCCTAGATGATAACCACCTCATCGCCCAAGCCACACGCGCGATCAAGGACAAATTCCCCCGCATGTGCGTGATCGCCGATCTATGTTACTGTGAATACACCGATCACGGACATTGTGGAGTGCTCAAAGGGGAAAGTGTGGATAACGATGCCACGCTAGAGTTACTCGGGCAACAAGCCCTAGTCCTAGCCCGAAGCGGGGTGGATATGCTCGCTCCCAGTGCGATGATGGATGGGATGGTAGCCAGCTTGCGATATACCCTAGATACGCATGGCTTTAGCATGTTGCCTATCATGAGCTATTCGAGCAAATTTGCTAGCCATTATTATGCTCCCTTTAGGGATGCAGCAGCTAGCGCACCCAGCTTTGGGGATCGCAAGGGGTATCAGATGGATTATGCTAACCGCAGGGAGGCAATTTTAGAGAGTTTAAACGACGCTTCTGAGGGCGCAGACATTCTCATGGTCAAGCCCGCTCTAGCTTATTTAGACATCGTGCGCGCGATCAAGGAGCGCACCCTTTTACCCCTTGCCCTTTACAATGTGAGCGGAGAATATGCCATGTTCAAGCTCGCCCAAGCCCATAACTTGATGGATTACGATCGCCTGCTTTTAGAAACTATGACAGGCTTCAAGCGCGCAGGGGCAGATATCATCATCAGTTACCACGCTAAAGAAGTCGCACGACTTTTACACACCTAAAGGAGAGACATGGGACGCGCTTTTGAATACCGCCGTGCCGCTAAAGAAAAACGCTGGGATAAAATGAGTAAGATTTTCCCCAAACTCGCCAAAGCCATCACCCTAGCAGCTAAAGCAGGGAGCGATCCAAGTAGTAATGCCAAATTGCGCACTGCCATTTTGAACGCCAAAGCCCAAAACATGCCCAAAGATAATATTGACGCGGCCATCAAGCGCGCCAGTAGTAAAGAGGGGCAACTGGTGGAGGTGAGCTATGAGGGCAAGGCAAACCATGGAGTGTTGCTTTTTATAGAGTGCATGACCGACAACCCCACGCGCACCATCGCCAATTTAAAAAGCTATTTCAACAAGAGTCCGGGGGCTAGCATTGTGCAAAATGGATCGTTAGAATTCATGTTTACGCGCAAAAGCGTGCTAGAAGGCACGCTTGCTGATCTACAAACCTTAGGCTTAAGTGTAGAAGATGTGGAGTTAGGCTTGATTGACTATGGTTTAGAAAGCCTAGAGATGGATAGCGAGCGCTTTTTTGTTATTGGGGATTATCAAGATTTCAAACAACTCAGCGATGGGTTTGAGGCTCTCAAATTACCCCTTCATAAAGCTTGCTTGCAACGCCTGCCCACCACCCCTATCCGCTTAAGCCCAGAGGCTCTAGCGGAGACAGAGAAACTCCTCGATCGCATTGAAGAAGATGAAGACGTGATCGCGCTGTATAGCAATATCGAGGATTAAGACAGCTTTGCTATAGTCTGATATTTTAAATGAAGGAGCTAGTATGGAAGGATTGGCGGGTGTTGTAGCGGGGGCTTCAGCTATTTGTAGCGTGGGCACGGGAGAGGGATTGTTGTATCGGGGCTATTCCATTGAAGAGCTCGCGCGTAGAGCGGAGTTTGAAGAGGTGGCGCATTTGCTGGTTGTAGGGCACTTGCCTACAGAGCGCGAATTAGCCCATTTCAAACAAGCTTTACAGGTTTATAGAGAACTACCTCTGATCGTAAAACAGGTTTTGCAAGCTTTACCTGTCAGCACACACCCCATGGATGTGATGAAAGCGGGCGTGGTAGCTTTGGGCTGTGCGTATCCGGAGGAGTTGGATTTCTCCAACCAGGACACTTGTGCCTTGCGTCTATTGGGCGCGCTACCATCCATTCTGATTTATTGGCATAATCTTCATAAGTTGGGCAAGCATGCCGGCCTAAATTCAGACAAAAGCATGGCGCACTACCTTTTAGAAGGTTTGCGTACGGGTACTCCTTTAGAAGAAGAAGTGAAAGCGATGGACGCGATGCTAACTCTCTATGCCGAGCACGAGTTCAACGCCTCCACCTACGCCAACCGCATTACGGCTAGCACACTCTCAGACCTGTATTCTTGCGTTTCCACGGGCATTAACACACTCAAGGGGCGTTTGCATGGGGGGGCTAATGAAGTGGCGATTGCTTTTGTCTTGCGTTTTCATAGTGTGCAAGAGGCCCTGCAAGAAGTCGACGCATTGTTTGCCAAGAAAGAGAAGATCATGGGCTTTGGACACCGCGTTTACAAGAAAGCCGATCCTAGGAGCGCGGTAGGTTTTGAACTTGCCGAACAACTCAAGCATTTAGGCGATCCTAAACTCTTTGAGATTGCCATAGCGATTCGCGACAAAGTCAAGCAAGAAAAAGGCTTACCTGATAACATCGATTTCTTTGGTGGGTTAGTTTATCACTATATGCGCCTTGAGCGACTTTACTACACGCCTTTCTTCGTGATGTCCAGGGCTGTAGGCTGGATGGCACACGCCTTTGAGCAGCGCGCCCATAACCGCATTATCAGACCTACATCCACCTACACTGGCGCATCTAAACGCTCTTTTATCCCACTTCAAGATCGCTAGTTAACATCCAAAAGACCTACCTCTTGTGCGCTAGCATGCCTCAAAGAGGTATCTTAGCGCTCCACAAACAAAAGCACCATCTCTTCTATTGGAAACTTCACAGGCGCTATTTATCCAGCCATTGATCGGCTTGTTTGACAGATAATTTTACCCACAGGTTTCTACATTGTGCTATGTAAAATGGAATTTTAAAGGTCTGTATCCATGGTAGTTTTATATTAATAATTGTCGCTGATAGCAAATTTTATTAGTTAAAAATCTTAGGTAAGTTTATGATACTTATATCAACTTTGGAATTTTTGAGGTAATAGAACCCCCTAAAATGCGTAAAATTTAGCAATATTTTATAAATATTGCTAAATTCTGTAAATTTTATGCTATCATGTGTTCAAATTCAGAGAAAGGATGGCGATGGGTTCTAAAACAGCATGGCTCTTGGAGACTTTGATCAAGACCTATTTGAGAAACCGCGCGCCTGTGGGCTCAGAGAGTTTGCGCCACGCCATCCAAGAGCACCATATGTTGGCTATCTCTTCAGCCACCATCCGCAATCATTTCAAGCGACTAACAGAGCAGGGAGTCTTGTGCCAAAGCCATAGCAGCGCGGGGCGTATACCCACCACCCAAGCTCTCAAGGATTATTGGCGCGCCAGGCTCAATCCCTATGATTGTCTGGAGATCGATTTAGAGCGTTTACAAGAGGCGAGCGCGCGTTATGGAATTTTCAGTGTGGTGGAGTCTTACCAAAGGGCGTGTTTGCAAGCTGTGCATAACCACGCACACAGGTGGCTCATTTTGGACTTTGGAGCACTCCAGATTGCCCTAGATTATCACAGGAAGCTGGAACGCTTTGTGGGGGAGCTGGTGGGGCTGGAATGTCGGGCGATCCGTCAAATAGCACTCTCTGTATGCGCGATGCGACTGGTTACGCAGATTGAGAATTTTTATCAAAAGCGTCTTTACTTTGGCTTGGAGTTTTTAACGCAATTGGGTGCACATTGTGATGAAACATTGCTGTTAAACATCTTGGAGGGGCATATCTTTAGGCATCTCAAGGAAGGCTTGTATTTTGAAAGTCTGTTTCCCTGGGGCTTTTTAGGAATTTTACAGCCTATTAAAGCCCAAGGGGAGGAGACTAAAATGCTGTGTGTAGGAGGCTTAGAGCAGAATTTTGAGGGCTTTTACCACGCGATTGCGCAAGCATCTTAAGAGAAGGGAAGACATGACGACAACTGAACAAGTGCAAGAAAATCCAGAGGAGCGGGGAGCAGAAACCCTCCCAGAGGAGGTAGAGAGCAAACCTGAAATCGATTATCAAATGAAGTTCAAGGAGGCCCAAGACCTCTATGTGCGCACCCATGCGGATTTTGAGAACGCCAAAAAGCGGCTAGAGAAAGACAAGGCTATGGCCTTAGAATACGCCTATGAGAAAATTGCCCAAGACCTTTTGCCTGTGATCGATGCCCTGCATGGAGCTTTAGAGAGCGCACAGAAGGAAGGTGCACAAGCTATTGCCAAAGGCTTAGAGCTCACTTTGCACAAAATGCATGAAGTGCTAGCAAAACACGGGATTGAGTGTGTGGAATGCGCTACAGAATTTGACCCCAATGTGCACAATGCGGTCATGCATGTGGCCACAGAACACAAGGAAGAAGGAGAAATTGTGGAGGTGTTTCAAAGAGGTTATAGGTATAAAGAGCGCTTGTTGCGCCCCGCGATGGTCAGCGTCGCTAAAAATAATTAAATTTAATACAAAGGATTCAGCATGGCAAAAGTAATTGGAATTGACTTAGGGACAACCAATTCAGCAATGGCAGTTTACGAGGGCAATGAGGCAAAGATCATTGCCAATAAAGAGGGTAAGAATACCACCCCCTCCATCGTTGCCTTCACGGATAAAGGTGAAATTCTTGTGGGTGAGAGCGCTAAACGCCAAGCGATCACCAATCCCGAGAAAACCATTTATTCCATTAAGCGCATCATGGGCTTGATGAACAATGAAGACAAGGCTCAGGAGGCTAAAAAACGCCTACCTTACAAAATTGTGGATCGCAATGGGGCATGTGCCATTGAGATTGCAGGCAAAGTCTATACCCCTCAAGAAATTTCGGCTAAGATTTTGATGAAGCTCAAAGAGGATGCGGAAAGCTATTTGGGCGAGGAAGTAAACGAGGCGGTGATCACCGTGCCTGCCTATTTCAATGATAGCCAGCGCAAAGCCACTAAAGAGGCAGGCACTATCGCGGGCCTAAATGTCTTGCGCATCATCAATGAACCCACCTCAGCAGCTCTTGCTTATGGATTGGACAAAAAAAGTTCTGAGAAAATCATGGTTTACGATCTAGGAGGAGGAACCTTTGATGTAACCGTGCTAGAAACTGGGGACAATGTGGTTGAGGTCTTGGCCACAGGCGGGGATGCTTTTCTAGGCGGAGATGACTTTGATAACCGCATCATCGACTTTATTGCCAAAGAATTTGAAGGCGAGAGTGGCATTGACATTAAAAAAGACATCATGGCCTTGCAACGCCTCAAAGAAGCCAGCGAAAATGCCAAAAAAGAATTGAGTTCTGCCAATGAAACAGAAATCAATTTGCCCTTTATCACTGCCGATGCCAGCGGACCTAAACACCTTGTTAGGAAGCTTACGCGCGCCAAATTTGAGAGCCTGATTGAGGACTTGGTGGAGGAAACCATTACCAAGATCGACAGCGTGATTGAAGATGCAGGCTTGCGCAGAGACGACATCGTTGAAGTGGTGTTAGTGGGCGGTTCAACTCGTATCCCCAAAGTACAAGAGAGGGTCAAAAGCTTCATCAACAAAGAGCTCAACAAATCTGTGAACCCTGATGAGGTGGTGGCTGTGGGCGCGAGTATCCAAGCGGGCGTACTCAAGGGAGATGTGAAAGATGTCTTGCTCTTAGATGTGATCCCTTTGAGTCTGGGCATCGAAACCCTTGGGGGTGTGATGACTAAAGTCATTGAAAAGGGGACCACTATCCCAGCCAAAAAAGCCCAAGTGTTTTCCACCGCTGAGGACAACCAACCCGCCGTGTCGATCTTGGTCTTGCAGGGTGAGCGCGAATTTGCTAGGGACAACAAGTCTTTAGGTAAATTTGATCTCACAGGCATTGCGCCTGCACCTCGTGGCATGCCCCAAATTGAGGTGACCTTTGACATCGATGCCAATGGGATTCTCACGGTTTCAGCCAAAGACAAGAACACGGGCAAATCTCAGGAAATCAAAATCTCTGGCTCTAGTGGCTTGAGTGAGAGTGAGATTGAAAAAATGGTCAAAGATGCGGAGTTGCATAAAGAGGAGGATACACGTCGCAAAGCGGTGGTAGAGGCTAAGAATCAGGCTGAGAGTTTAGCCCACCAAACTAAGAAGAGCTTAGAAGAACACAAGGCCAGTTTAGAGCCCAGCGAAGTGGAAAAAATCCAGCAGGCTTTGAGCGACTTAGAGGCCACTCTGAAAGATGAGAGCACCACAAAAGAAAACATCGAGGCAAAAATGAAAGCCTTGGCTGAGGTTTCTGGCAAATTAACCGAAGCCATGATGCAAAAGGATCAAAGTGCGCAACAAAAACAAAAAGACGAAGATGTAATCGACGCAGAGGTCGAAGAAACAGGCAAGTGACAATTATCTAAAGCCCTCTAAGAGGGGGCTAGAAACCCTATCTGCTACCATGGTGCTTTGGGTTGCTGATTTTGGTAGTGAGACGTTGTTGAGTTTATGCTATCGTGAAACATTCCCCCTAAAGAGAACGACTTTCTAACTAAAGCGTCCCTAACGGACACCAACTCGAAAGGCTTTGTATTTTATAGCCCGCGTGGCTATGATGCACGTATCCAACTCTTACCACCCGGGTCTTCACCAGTCTCACTTACTTGTTGCCCTAAAGGACAGAGCTTCACGCGTTGTGGGATAAAATGACTAGCTGCTTACGTCAATTGGATAAAATACACAAGGCGTTTCCCATATAGGGTGCATAAAGTTACTCTCTTAAAGGTCATTCGATGAAAATGCGCATTTTTGCTTGTTTTTTGGCGACTTTTGTGGCTAATGGGTTGGCGCGTTTTGGATATGTGGTGCTTATTCCCATGCTCATTATCTCGGGCAGACTGAGCCAAGATCAAAGCATTCAACTAGGCATCGCAATTTTGGTGGGCTATATCTTTGGAAGCTTTTGGATTGGTATTTTGCAAAGATATATGAGTTTAGAGAATATCGCTAAAATCAGCCTTTTCTTGATTTCCTTGAGCTTTTTTGCCTGCTTCTTAGATTTTTTGCCCTTTATTTGGGCATGGATTTGGCGTTTTATTGCAGGATTAGCTGCTGCAGCATTAATGGTTTTAGCCGCACCCTTGTCTTTAGGTCTTGTACAAGAAAAACAGCGCTCCAGTGTGAGTGGGTTTATATTCAGTGGGATTGGAGTGGGAGCGGTCTTTAGTGGTTTTGTATTGCCCCTCTTTGCATCTTCAGTCCACTGGGCGTGGATTTTATTAGGGACTTTGAGTTTGATAGCTTTTGGCTTTGCATGCGCAACACTCAAAAACCTCCATCCGCCCCGCCCTAACCAAGATCAACAGAGGTTTAGACCTTCTTTTTTCTTTGTCTTATTGCTGGTTAACAACATGCTCAATGCCATTGGGTATTTACCCCACACCCTCTTTTGGGTGGATTATTTAGTGCGCACCCTACATTTTAGCAATGCAAAGGCAGGCGCTTCATGGGCATTTTTTGGATTTGGATCGGCCTGTGGTGCGATTTTAAGCGGGTTATTGGCCAGGTGGATTGGCTTAAAACAAGCTTTTATCGCCGTGCTTGCGATCAAGACTATTGGGTGTCTAATGCCGGTGTATTCTTCTCATCTTACTTGGCTCAATCTCTCTATTTTCTTGATGGGATGCACCACTACGGGCCATATCACACTCATTAATGCCATGGCTTTGCACCTAGTAGGCAAGGATTGCTTTGCGCGCGCCTCCGGCTGGCTCACCTTTAATTTTGCGATCGCTCAAGCTATTTTTTCCTTTGCTTTTAGCATCGCACTGCACTACATCAGCTTTACTAGCTTGTTTATTTTCTGTGGAATTGCCCTGTTTTTGAGTCTTGCCGTGTTGTTGCCCATTAAATAAAATGACTCATACATCTAAGTGTTTGACATCTTTAGCGTGTGCGTGGATATATTCGCGTCTAGGTTCCACCTCGTCGCCCATGAGCAAGTTAAAGGCTTCATCGGCTTTTACCTCATCTTCTAAAGACACTCGCAAAAGGGCGCGGTTTTCTAGTGCCATCGTGGTCTCCCAGAGTTGATCAGGGTTCATCTCGCCCAAGCCCTTATAGCGTTGAATATACGCCCCTGCCCTTGCACTTTGCTCGACCTTGTCCAAAAATCCCAACGCGTCCATGCCTAAAACCTCCGTGTCGATCTCAGCGATCCGTGCAAAGAGAGCTTTAGCTTCTAAAAACAACGCATCTTTAAAAAGCGAATCATCAATCCCCACTTCCACAAGCCCCAAAGAAGTCTGCACAAAGAAATGTGCGCTTTGTTCTGAAATCTGTTGTGTGAGAATGCGGTAATGCAAACTCTCTAAAAGCTCCTCTAGGTGCTCAGCTAGAGTAGGGAAACTCAAGCCCTCTATATCGTGTTCGACTAAGTAGCGCAACACCTCCATTAAAAGGGGGCGTTTTTCTAGCTCCTGCAAGATAGAGCGATACGCGCTTAAAGTTTTAAGTAAATCTAGCAAGTCATTACGCCCTATGCCCTCGATGTCCATGCTGTCGATTCCATGTTCGATCAAGAAGTGGTTGAGCTCCCGCTCATCACGCAGGTATCGCTCGATCTTCTTTTTCTTAAAGCGATACAAAGGAGGCTGGGCAATATAGACATGCCCATTTTCAATCAAGGGCTTTAAATGGCGAAAGAAAAAGGTCATTAACAAGGTTTGGATATGACTTCCATCCACATCCGCATCGGTCATGATGATAATCTTGTGGTAGCGTAACTTCTCTAAATTAAATTCCTTGCCCACCCCGCACCCAAAGGCGGTGATCATGTTCTTGATCTCCTCAGATTTGAGGATTTTGCCCAAATGCGCTTTTTCGACATTGAGGATTTTGCCCCGCAGAGGCAAAATCGCCTGAAAGGCGCGATCTCTGCCCTGTTTGGCTGACCCACCCGCGCTATCCCCTTCCACCAAATAAAGCTCAGATTCTCTGGGGTCCTTACTCTGACAATCGGCTAGTTTGCCCGGTAAAGTCCCCACACTCAAGGAATCTTTTTTACGCGTGATCTCGCGCGCCTTTTTGGCTGCCTCGCGTCCGCGTGCAGCTAAGAGCACTTTTTGCACAATCGCCTTAGCGATGCTAGGATTCTCCTCAAAGTATTTAGCCACCTTTTCATAGACAAGTTTAGCCACGATAGGACGCACAAAAGAGCTTCCTAGCTTAGACTTAGTCTGCCCCTCAAATTGAGGGTCTAAGAGTTTAAGGCTAATGATCGCGCTTAAGCCCTCCCTAACATCCTCTTGTACCACGCTAGCACTCTCTCTAGAAGAGCCACTCTCTTGGATATAGTTCAAAATAGCCTTGCTCAAACCCATCTTAAATCCGCTCTCATGCGTGCCCCCTTCGGTGGTGCGGATATTATTCACAAAACTAAAGGTCTGTTCTTCGTAACTCTCATTATAGGCCAAAGCCACCTCCACCTCCATGCCCTCCACTTGCGCGTTGAAAGCGATGATCTCAGAGATGAGTGGGGTTTTTTGACTATCTATAATGAATTGTTTCAGGCCGTCTTGATAGTGGTAGCTTTCATGCACTTGGGCGGGCTGGTCGTGAAACTCTAAAGTAATCTTGTTGTTCAGATACGCCATTTCTTGAAAACGGCGTTTGAGTATCGCACTATCAAAAGCTACCACTTCCATAATTTGGGGATCGGGGAAAAACTCGATCGTGGTCCCGCGCTTTTTAGTTGTGCCCACCACTTCTAGGGGGGTGGTGGGGATTCCCTTTTCAAATTCTTGTCGGTAAATCTGTCCCTCTCGATAAATGGTCATAATAAGCTTGATAGAGAGCGCATTGACCACGCTCACCCCCACGCCATGCAACCCTCCAGAGACCTTATAGCTCTCTTGATCGAATTTGCCCCCCGCGTGTAAAATGGTGAGCACCACCGTGGCGGCTGGAATGCCTTCTGTGGGGTGGATGTCCACAGGAATCCCCCGCCCATTGTCCTCCACAATGCACGAGCCATATTGACTTAAAGTTACTTTGATGTGATCGCAAAAGCCGGCCATACTCTCATCGACCGCATTATCCACCACTTCATAGACCATGTGGTGTAAACCATTGACTCCCGTGTCGCCAATATACATGCCCGGGCGTTTTCTGACCGCTTCTAAACCTTTGAGAACCTTGATTTTATCGCCCATGTAAGAGTGCATCATCTGCCTTATTTGAGAATTAAAGATGAGAAAGCCTATTATAACATAGCTAGTTATGGGTTTGGAGCTTGTGTGCCATCTCTTCTAAGAGGAGTTTAATCTGTGTGTCTTCTAGCATAGCATCTTGGATGAGGCGCAGGGATTTGCTCACCGCGCTATGGTCTTTGAGCCCCAGAAACTGCGCGATCACGCTCGAGGAATTGGGGGTGAGCTGGCGGGCTAGGTAAATCACGCTTTTTTTAGCCAAACTGACCTGACGCGTGCGCGCGTTGCTTTGAATTTGAGAGGATTTGAGATTGAGAGTGGAGGCGACCACGCGTAAAATGCGCTCTAAACTGATCTCTTGGGCGCGCTCTTTACAAGTCTCTTGCACTATGCTTTGTGCCATTTGCAAGGTGATAGGCTGGTGGCTGAGGGTAGCGCTGGCATTCAGGCGTAAAAGCGTGCCCTCAATTTGGCGGATATTCTCATTTAAATGGCTAGCCAGATAGTGCAATACCTCTTGGGGGAGAGTGATACTATCTTGGGCGCATTTTTGCTCAATAATGGCGATCTTGGTCTCTAGGGTAGGGGGGTGCACGCTGGCCAACATGCCCATCTCAAAGCGCGAGAGAAGTCGTTCGGCTAAACCTTTAATATCCTTAGGAGGTTTGTCCGAGGTCATCACAATCTGTTTGTTTTGGGCGTGCAAAGCGTTAAAGGTGTGGAAAAACTCCTCTTGGACTTTCTCTTTGCCGGCGAAAAATTGTACATCGTCAATCAAGAGATAATCACAAGAGCGGTATTTTTCTTGGAATTTGTCCATGCTCCGACTATTAAGCCCAGACACATAGTCATTAAGAAATTGCTCGGCTGTAACATAGAGCACGCTTTTGAGCTGATCGCAGGTGTGGTTGCCTATGGCGTTGAGCAAATGGGTTTTACCCAAACCCACCCCCCCAAAGAAGAGCACAGGATTATATACCCCTGCTTGGCGTGCCACTTGGGTGGCAATTTTGACCGCCATTTGGTTACACGCCCCCACTACTAAGGTATCAAAGCGGAAAACGGGGTTCAGGGTGGGGTTATTTTTGGCTAAAATGAGGGGCTTGGGAGGGGTAGTTTGTTGTTGGCTTTTAGGGCGCACTTGTACCTGCACCTTATAGCCCTTGTGCGCGCCGATGGTAGTTTCTAAAAGCGTGCGGTATTTGGCACTGATATAGTGGCATAGCAACACATTGGGCGCGTAAAAGACAAAAAGATCGGCTTTAGAGGCATGCGCGTCGTAGTGTAAAAGCTGCATGTAAGTCTTGAACTCATATTCGCTCATGTTCAATTTTACAGCCTCCCAAATCTGCTCGATCAAGCTCACTCTTTAAATACGCATGGTACGCATAGAATTAGCCAGCGCAATCAAAGTTACGCCCACATCCCCAAAAACTGCTTCCCAAAGGGTTGCAATCCCAAAAAAGCCCAGGACAATAAACATCGCTTTGATCCCCAGCGCAAAAACAATATTTTCAATGATGATTCGCTTGGTTTTCTTGGCGATCTTAAAGACTTTGAGCACGGATTCTAAAGAGTTATTGGTGATTACAATGTCCGCGCTCTCCTTGCTAATTTGGCTCGCCGAGCCCATGCTCATGCTCACATCTGCGCGCGCTAAAGTGGGCGCATCGTTGATTCCATCGCCCACAAACACGCTTTTATGCGCGTGTTTAGCTTGAAACTCTTCAAAAGCCTTGAGTTTGTCTTCAGGCAGGAGATTAGCGTAATAAGGGCAATCTAATTCTTCAGCCACGCGCTTGGTGCTGTATTCATTATCCCCGCTCAAAATACACATGTGCTCAACACCCGCATGTTTGAGTCCATCTAGGCATTCCTTGGCATTGTCTTTGAGCATGTCTGCTACCACAATATAGCCCACATGCTGCCCATTGGCAGCCACATGCACAACGGTGCCCTCTAAACTGCAGGTGTCATGAGGGATATTGTATTTGTGCAACATCTTATCATTGCCTGCGATGATGAGATGAGCGTGGCAACTAGCCTGCACACCCAGCCCGCCGATCTCTTGATAGTCTTTGACCTCGTGTTGGCATTGGCGTTTGTAGGCTTTTTGGATGGAAATGGCGATGGGATGGGTGGAGAGAACTTGCGCACAAGCAGCGTGGGTGAGTACATCTTCTTTAGAAAAAGGGGCAATGGGCACAACATCCACAACATTAAACTCTCCCTTGCTCAAAGTGCCCGTCTTGTCAAAGGCGATATTTTTCACCTGACTAAGTGCCTCCAAAGTTTGCACGCTCTTAATCAAAATCCCCGCACGGCTAGCCGCCCCCACACCTCCAAAATACCCCAAAGGCACAGAGATCACCAGCGCACAAGGGCAACTTACCATCAAGGCAAAGAGTCCGCGATAAATCCAAGTGTCAAAGTCCCCATGTCCTAGCAAGGGGGGGACAAGGGCGATCAAAAGAGCAATTACAAACACCGCAGGGGTGTAGTAGCGCGCAAAAGTGGTGATAAATTTCTCGGTTTGAGATTTCTGACTCACCGCATTAGAGACTAAATCTACGATCTTAGCCACCGAAGAGTCTGCATAAAGCTTGCTTACTTGGATTTCTAGCACGCCCTTAAGATTGATACTTCCCCCTAAAACGGGGCTATTTTCCTTGACATTCACGGGCAAGGATTCACCGGTAAGGGCTTTTTGATCTAGCAAACTCTCTCCACTGAGCACCACGCCGTCCGTGGGGATTTTCTCCCCCACCTTGACCACGACTATATCCCCAATGGCTAGCACGCTAGGCTCGACCTCTTGCATTTCCTGCCCTACTTTGCGCACCGCACGATTAGGCGCGACATCTAGGAGCGCGTGCAGGGATTGTTTGGAGCGCGCGATGGCCAGCTGCTGTAAAAACTCCCCTGCGGAGTAAAAAACCATGATGGAGACAGCCTCTTCATGTGCGCCCACACCAAAGGCGGCAATGGTGGCACTGAGCATGAGCGTGTTTTCATCAAAAAATTGCTTATTTTTAATGGCACGCAGTGCGCCCAAGAATACATCTTTGCCCGCAACTACATACACCCCGGCTAAAACCACATAGCTTAAATAAAGTGCCCAATTTTGGGTGCTAAAATGGATGGTGGCTATCGCTATTAAGTAGAGCGCGATGCTAACGAGTAAGGGTGTCGCGCTGGGTTTGGACTCGCTTTGAGCTTCAGCGGAGAGCTCCATCTCAGGTTCTAGTTGTTTAATGAGGGCTAGGGCTTTGGGCATGTCTTGGGTTTTAAGATAGAGCGTATTGGTGTTGAAAACCACACGCGCCTCTTGGACATAGCTTTGTTTGTTGAGTGCGCTCTCTAGTTTATTGGCGCAATCGGGGCAATCTAGCCCGGTGAAGTGGTA
The DNA here is from genome assembly GCF_017979425.1 of Helicobacter salomonis. GTDB lineage: Bacteria > Campylobacterota > Campylobacteria > Campylobacterales > Helicobacteraceae > Helicobacter > Helicobacter salomonis. Next base: position 16,012 of record NZ_JAERIS010000001.1, read on the forward strand.
TTTTTGCATCGCTCAAACCTTTCTAAATTGGAGTGCCTGTAAGATGTGCGCTTTTTGGATTGCCACACAGCTCGCTAAATCGGCGATGGTGCGCGCAACCTTTTTAGTGCGCTCAATCACACGCTCAGAGAATCCATAGCGTAAAATTGCTTGTTCTAAAATATATTGCGCCTGTGAATCTAAAGGACAATATTGAGCGATCTCTTGCTCAGAGAGTTTGCCATTTAAGCAGGTTTGCCCTCTGGATTTTTGCATCTTAAAGGCTTCTAAGACTTGTTGGTGCATGTGTGCGGAAGTCTGCGTGCTTTTAGCTTGCACATCTGTAGGAGTCATCTGTACGAAGAGGTCGATGCGTTCTAAAAAAGGCGCGCTTAGGCGGTTTTTATACGCGATAATGTCTTTTTCTAAACAACGGCAGACCTTAAAACTATCCATCAAATTGCCACAAGGGCAGGGATTCATTGCCCCCACAAAGAGAAATGAAGTATCATAAGCGATCTTGCTAGCCACCCTAGAGATTACAAGCTGGTTATTTTCCATCGGCTCTCTTAGAGCTTCTAAAATGTCCTTTTTGAAATGGGGCAATTCATCAAAGAATAAAACCCCATTGTGGGCGAGCGCAATCTCCCCGGGTTTAGGGTTGTTGGCTTGTGTCGAGCCTAAAATGCTAGACTTAGACGCACTTTGGTGCGGGTTTCTAAAACTTCTTAAGGGCGTGTAGGTGCCCTCTTGATGGCTCAAAATGCGCAATTTTGTAGAGGTGATCATTTCATCTAGGGTGCTGGGGGGTAAAATGTAGCGCATGCGCTTGGCAATCATGCTTTTTCCACAACCCGGGCTACCCTCAAAGATAATATTGTGCATCCCCGCAGCAGCAACAAGCGCGGCTTGTTTGGCGCGCTCTTGTCCCTTGACATCGCTAAAATCTAGGGAAAAATCTCGTGTATAGTAGTAAGGCATATCACCAATGTGCAAATACTCAAAGGGGAGTTTAGGGGTATGGGTACGCGGGACTTGGCTGTTCTGAGTGACAATTTCTAAAGCTTGCTTCAAGTGCTCTACAAAGTGCAAATGCAGGTTGGGGATCAAACTAAAGAGTTCTTGCCCAGCCTGGGGCAGGATCACATGGGCATTGGGGGCTTGCAGGGCAATATCCAAGAGCATGGGAAAAATTGCATCACTATGCTTGATTCTACCATCTAAACCTAATTCCCCAAAGGCAAACCAAGTATGTTTAAGGGGGTTTCTCTGTAAAGCGATCAAGAGCGCCATGGGTAGGTCAAAATGACTTCCACTTTTAGGCAGATCGGAGGGAGAAAGATTGATGGTGATTTTCAAGGGTGGGAAGGCAAAACCGTTATTTTGCAGCGCCCCCTGTACGCGCTGCCTAGATTCCTGGATTGCATTATTGGCAAGACCAGTAATCACAAAGGCAGGCAGGGCACGCGTAAAACTCCCCTCTACCTCTACAATTTTAGCGCTTGCGCCATGCATCGTAGAGCAATAAAGGGTATTGACATGCACTTGTGCGTGCATTAACTCTCGCTCTTGAGGGCTTTTTTAAATTCCTTTTCAAATTTTTTACGCTTGAGCATAGAGAGTTTATCCACAAATAAAACCCCATTGAGGTGATCCATCTCATGCTGAATTGCTACGCTTAAAAGCTCGCTGGCTTGCAACATTTTAGGCGTGCCGTGGCGATCTTGATAGGCTAGAGTGAGGTTAGCATGTCTTTCGATTTCCTCGTAAAATTCAGGTACGGACAAACACCCCTCCCGCCATAAAACACTCCCCTCTGTATGCGTGATCACGGGGTTGATGATCTCTAGGCAATCCTCGGGGTGCTGCGTCTCCTCCTCTCCCTGGGGTAAGTTGATGATGAGGATGCGCTTGGGCACACCTACCTGAATAGCTGCTAAACCAATGCCTTTACGGGCTAGCATGGTTTCGTGCATGTTGTCCAAGAGTGTATGCAACTCCGCATCAAACACACGCACCTCGCTAGAGCGCATACGCAACTTCTTATTAGGATATTGTAAAACTTCTAAAATCGCCATCTAAGCCTGCTTAGAACTTTTGACTAACACTTCATCTACAAGCCCATATTCCTTAGCTTCTAGCGCACTCATGAAAAAATCGCGATCGGTATCTTGTTCGATCTTTTCTAGGGGTTGTCCGGTGTTGGTTGCCATGATTTGATTGAGTAAATCTTTGAGGCGCAAAATCTCCTTGGTGTAAATGGCGATATTGGCAGCTTGACCGTGTGTACCCCCTAGGGGTTGGTGGATCATAATCCTAGAGTGGGGCAGAGAAAAGCGTTTGCCCTTAGCTCCACAACTGAGCAAGAACGCGCCCATCGAAGCAGCCTGACCAACGCAGATGGTGCAAATATCTGGATGGATGTAGTTCATGGTGTCATAAATACTAAAGCCACTGGTAACAGAACCCCCGGGGGAATTGATATAGAGATTAATATCTTTCTCGGGGTCTTCGGCCTCTAAAAAAAGCAATTGGGCGACTATTACCGACGCTACAGCATCATTGATTTCTCCGCTGAGCAAGACAATGCGATCTTTGAGAAGACGCGAATAAATGTCGTAACTGCGCTCCCCACGCCCTGTTTTTTCAACAACAATGGGAACATAATTCAAGAAACCCTCCTTTTTAAGCTTTGGCTAGATGCTTGTCGAGCAAGAAAGTGAGCACACGATCCTCGACCATCGCCATTTTAACAGCGGGAAGCATGTTGTTTTTTTGATAGTGTTCGATGAACTGCTGGGGGTTTTGATTAGTGGCCATCGCCTCATAATAGAGGGTTTGGAACACCTCATTGTCCTGCACCTCAATCTTTTCTTGTTTAGCCAAAGCATCGATGATGAAAGTTACCTTGACGCTTTTGAGTGCATTTTCTCTGAAACTCTCGCGTTTTTTTTGCACCTTGGCAGGATTTTCCTGAAGTCTTTTAATTTCTTCTGCAGGCATGCCCTGTAAAGACTGACGCAAAGACAGATCCATTTCCTGCTCTACAATTGTGCTGGGTAGATCAAAGGAGAGTGCATTATCCAAATTGTCGATGAGGCGTTCCTTCAACTCCTGATTATAGAGCTTGGTTTTAGCCTCTAAGAAAAGTTGATCTTTAATTCTTTGCTGGAGCAATTCTAAAGTGGGTTCCTTTTCTTGATTGAGCACGGCCTTGACAAACTCTTCATCAATTTCTGGAATTTTGCGCACTTGAATCTGGTGGAGCTTGACACGGAAAGAAACCTCCTTGTCTGCTAAAGTGGTGTTGGCATAATCTTTGGGAAAATGCACTGAAAAATATTTTTCATCCCCCACTTTCATCCCTACCAACTCTTTCTCAAAACCCTCTACAAGTCTACCTTCTCCCACGATGAGAGCAAAATTCTGTGCCCGATTGCCTTCAAAGGGCTGATTATCCAGTAGGCCCTCAAAATCTACAACTACCCCATGCCCTTTGCTTACAGCGCTCCCTTCTGGAGCGTCTGAAAAAGTAGATCGTTCTTTGGCTAAGAGATCCAAACGCTCTTGCACCTGAGCTTGAGTAATCTCCTCTACGGAAAAACTGGGAATACACGCCTCTACGCCAGAGAGATCAATAGTGGGTCTAAGCCCAATGCCCAATTCAATTTCAAAGTGCGTGTCCTCCCTGCTAAATTTGAGAATAGCTGGATTCCCAATCATTTCTTGCGGAGCGAGTTCCAAGGCTTCCACACCCGCACGCAAGACGGAATCGAGCAATTCTTTTTGCGATTCTTGTTCAATATGCCCTTGATAGCGCTGTCTGACAATGTCTAGAGGAACTTTACCTTTTCTAAAACCATCTAATTTAGTGCTTTTGGCGATCTTCTGGGCAATCTTTTTGGATTTTTCTTCAAAATCCTGCATAGAAGGCTTGGCATGGATGCGTGCGTTAGCTCCATCTAGCCTTTTAGTCTCTAAATCCATCCACAACTCCTTGAGGTTTGAGTATAATAAAGGGGTCATTCTAACTAAATATGCGTTAATCCACAATAAAATCTTGGGAGGATCATGTCTTCTTTAGAAGCACTTAAAGCCCGTCTACAACTCGCGCGCGATCTCTCACCTCGCTATGGCATGGTTTGCAAAATTTTGCCCAATATGGTGTTTGTGCAGGGGTTTTTACCTTCCGTGGGAGATGTGGTTAAAGTGGAACGGGGTGATGGCAAGGAATGCCTAGGAATGGTGGTGGTGGTTGAACAACATCAATTTGGCTTCACACCCTTTTCCTTTGTAGAGGGGTGTAAGGTGGGAGATCGGGTGCTCTTTGCCAAGGAGGGGTTGAGCTTTCCTGTGGGAGAGGGCTTACTAGGGCGCGTGCTCGATCCTTTGGGTAATCCCCTAGATGGACTAGGTTTTGTGCGCGCCAGCAGCTTTGCACCCGTGATGGTAGAGCCGATGAAGCCTTTAGATCGAGGTGTGATCGATGAACCCTTTGGGGTAGGGGTTAAGAGCATTGATGCTTTGCTCACCTGTGGCAAGGGACAGAAATTAGGTATTTTTGCGGGGAGCGGAGTGGGTAAATCCACACTCATGGGCATGGTGGTGCGCGGATGCAACGCTCCCATTAAGGTTATCGCGCTCATTGGAGAGAGGGGGCGTGAAATTCCCGAATTTATCCACAAAAACTTACAGGGCAATTTGGATAACACCGTGCTTGTGGTTGCTACCAGCGACGATTCGCCCTTGATGCGCAAATACGGCGCGTTCTGTGCGATGAGTGTAGCGGAGTATTTCAAAAATCAAGGCCATGATGTGCTATTTCTCATGGACTCCATTACCCGCTTTGCGATGGCCCAGCGCGAGATTGGACTGGCAATGGGCGAACCCCCCACGAGCAAAGGCTACCCTCCTTCTGCTCTCACCCTATTGCCCCAACTGATGGAGCGCGCGGGCAAGGAGAAAAACAAGGGGAGTATCACGGCATTTTTTACCGTGTTAGTAGAAGGTGATGATCTCTCTGACCCCATCGCTGATCAAGCGCGCAGTATCCTAGATGGGCATATTGTGCTCAGCCGTGAACTCACCGATCATGGTATTTACCCGCCCATCAATATCTTAAACTCTGCTTCTAGGGTGAGCAAGGAAGTGAGTGCGCCAGCACACATGCTAGCCGCGCGCAAATTTCGTAAACTTTACGCCCTGCTTAAGGAAAACGAAGTATTAGTCCGTATTGGCTCCTACCAACAGGGTTTTGATGCAGATTTAGACGAGGCGATCGCCAAAAAGGCAAGTATGGAAGCGTTCATGTTACAAGAAGAGGAGGAAATTGTGCATAGTAACACCAGTATCCAGCAGTTAATCGCGCTCATGCAAGAATCTTAAGATTGGCTAAAGGATAGCGTGGTATACCATTTTCATCATGAAAATGACCATTATACATACAAACTCTACTTCAATTAGGATTTTTCGATGGAACGTATTTATTTAGACAACAATGCAACAACTAAAGTTGACCCTGCGGTTCAGGCCTTGATGCAACCTTATTTTGGGGCACAGTATGGTAACCCAAATTCCCTGCATAAATTTGGGACAGAGACTCATCCGGCTATCTTAGAGGCATTCGACAAGCTCTACGCAGGGGTGGGAGCGCGCAATGAAGATGACATTATCATCACTTCTTGTGCTACAGAGAGTAATAACTGGGTGCTCAAATCCATGTACTTTGATGCCTATCTCAAGCATGGGAAGAGCCACATTGTTACCACAGAGGTCGAGCACCCGGCCGTGCATGCTACATGCGAATTTCTGGAAAGTGTGGGGATGGAGGTTACCTATTTACCCATTAACGCACAGGGCACCATTAGCGCAGAACAGGTCAGAGAAGCCATCACCGATAAAACCGCTTTGGTGAGTGTGATGTGGGCAAACAATGAAACCGGGCTTATCTTCCCCATTGAAGAAATTGGAGCAGTGTGTAAAGAGAAGGGTGTATTGTTTCACAGCGATGCGGTGCAGGCTATTGGCAAGATTCCCGTGGATATGCGCCGAGTACATGTGGATTTTCTCTCCTTCTCGGCCCATAAATTTCATGGACCCAAGGGCATTGGGGGGCTTTACATCCGCTCTGGTGTGGAGCTCACTCCCCTGTTACACGGCGGAGAGCACATGCATGGACGGCGTAGTGGCACTCTGAATGTGCCCTACATCATAGGGATGGGTGAGGCGATGCGTCTAGCTCAAGAGCATTTAGAGTATGAAAAAAAGGTGGTTGGGGAATTGCGCGATAAGCTCGAGGATGCGTTGTTAGACATTCAAGATGTTTTTGTGATCGGGGATCGCACACACCGCGTGCCCAATACGACTTTAGTCAGTGTGCGTGGAATCGAAGGCGAGGCGATGCTTTGGGATTTGAATCGCGCCAATATTGCTGCTTCTACGGGGAGTGCGTGTGCGAGTGAGGATTTGCAGGCCAACCCAGTGATGGTAGCCATTGGTGCAGATAAGGAGCTTGCCCACACCGCAATTCGCTTTTCTCTGAGTCGTTTTAATAAGACGGAGGAGATTGATTATACCATCCAAGCTTTCCAAAAAGCGGTGAAGCGTTTGCGCAATATTTCTAGCTCTTATGGCTTATAAAAGAAAGGAGATCGCATGGCAAAGAAGAATTTACTCGGTGGCGCTTTGTGGGATGCTTATTCTAAAGAAGTGAGCAGACGCATGGATAACCCCACACATTTGGGGGTTATTACAGAGGAGGAGGCACAGGTTAAAGGGGGGAAGCTCATTGTTGCAGACTATGGTGCAGAGGCTTGCGGGGACGCGGTGCGCCTTTATTGGTTGGTAGACCCCAAGACGGACGTGATTGTGGATGCTAAGTTTAAAAGTTTTGGGTGTGGCACAGCCATTGCGAGCTCGGACATGATGGTTGAACTTTGCTTGGGTAAGCGGGTGCAGGATGCCGTCAAGATCACAAATTTGGATGTGGAGCATAGCCTGCGCGATCATCCCGATGTGCCTGCTGTGCCTGGGCAAAAAATGCACTGCTCTGTGATGGCTTACGATGTGATTAAACAAGCCGCCGGGCAGTATTTAGGCAAGAACCCCGAAGACTTTGAGAGCGAGATTATTGTGTGTGAATGTGCACGGGTAAGTTTGGGAACGCTCAAGGAGGTGATCGCACTCAATGATCTCAAGAGTGTGGAGGAGATCACCCAATATACTAAGGCGGGGGGTTTTTGCAAGAGTTGCGTACAGCCGGGCGGGCACGAAGCTAGGGAGCATTACTTAGTGGATATCTTAAGAGATGTGCACGCCGAAATGCAGACGGAAGCACTCAAGCAGAATGCACAAAAATCCTTGAGTGGGGATTTGGCTTTTGTAGACATGACGATGGTGCAAAAAGTCAAGGCCATCGACCAGACCATTGATGTGCATATTCGCCCCATGCTCATGATGGACGGAGGTAACTTGGAAATCTTAGATATTAAAGAGGGCGGAGGGTTTGTGGATGTGTATATCCGCTACATGGGTGCGTGTGATGGGTGCGCGAGCGCATCTACAGGAACCTTATATGCCATCGAAGGAGTGTTGCAACAGTATTTAGACGAACACATCCGCGTGTTGCCTATTTAAGTAAGAGGGGGGCCTGATTATCAATTTTGTGCTATAATGAGGCTTGCCAATTTCAACGATGTATTTGAGGTGTTTTTAGATGCAAAGAATGAAACAAGGGGTTATGCTTGTGGGAGCTACACTGACTTTTTCGGGCTGTCTCTTCATGGCCAAACAACCCTCAGAAACGCAAGTCCCAATGAACGAACCTAGCGCCGAGCCTGTCGCTAAATCCACGCAAAAATTCGCCAACAAAAATAAACTAGGTCGGACTACCGGCGATACTCTCCTAGATTTTAACTACCCAATCAATATCGTTCAAGAACCCATTAATAATCGTTTCGTCGGCATTCTTGCGCCACATATGCAGGTGAGTGATAATCTCAAACCCTATATTGCGCAGTTTCAGGAAGCACTGCTCAGTCAAATTCAAGAGATTTTCCAAAAACGAGGTTATCAGGTTCTGCATTTCACTACAAGAGAGGCACTAACACCGGCACAGAGACACAAAACATGGGCTGTTTTAGACTTGAATGCTTGGGTGGGTGTCTTAGAAGATATCAAAATGCAGACAAGCGATCCAGCTAAACAAAACCTAGATGTCATGGTGGATCAGAGCTCGGGTTCGCTTTGGTTTAATTTCTTTGAACCGGAAACGGGCAGGGTAATTCACAACTTTGGTGTCGATGTGAGCAATTATCAAGCAGTTACTCATACCTACAGCTACCGCAGCACTAACTCGGGGGGATTTTATGCCCCCGGTGTTACTAACAAAGTCCAACTCATTAAGGATAAGGACGATGCGATTCGCAGGATTCTCAATGAGATGTATGTGAAAGTGATGCGATCGTTGGTGGCCGAGCTTACGGATTCCAATGTCAATCGCTATAGCAACGCCATAGAAAAAATTAAAAGGTAGGTTTCCGCCCTCGTAAGGTGTACTATGAACAAGCTGAGTATATCTCAGAAGCTCTATGGAGGTTTTGGGATTGTAATCATTCTAATGATAGTTCTGAGTATTGTGGGTGTGACTCGAGTGCGCACTATCAATGATATTTTAACTGAAATTACTAATTACAATGCTGTCAAACAGCGCTATGCCATCAATATGCGCGGGAGTGTGCACGATCGTTCTATTGCCGTGCGCGATGTGGTAATCACCCAAGATCCCCAAGTTTTGGAGTCCCGTGTCAAGATGATTGCCAAACTTTATGCAGACTACCAAGGTGCCAAAAAGTCCATGGACGATCTCTTTGCAAATCTGGGCGAGCGTTACATTAGTTCGGAGGAGCGCAGGCTATACGCTCAGATCAATACGATTGAAACAGCCACTGTCGCACAGATCAATCAGATTATCGCCTTGAAAGAGGAAAACACACAACGCGCAGCAGATTTTTTAAACCAGGGTCTAGCGCAGAATTTTGTCAAGTGGCTTGCAGCCATCAACGCCTTTATCGATCACGAAGAAGGTCTTAATAAGGAATTGACCTCGCTTGCCATGCACATTGCCGATGGTTTTAGTCGCCTCATGATCACCTTGACACTCATTGTGCTGGTCATTGGGGTTGTCGTGGCCATTGCTATTGTGCGTTACATACAGGCTTCTCTAGGTGCAGAACCCATTGCAATCAAAAAGGTTGTGTGCACCATTGCGGAAGGTAATCTCTCTAATACGATCCGAGCGAGCTCTGAGGGTAGCGCACTGGATGCCATTAGGGAGATGCAGACTTCTATGACGGATATTATCAGACAGATTAGCCAGTCTTCTGACGATGTTTCTGTGAAATCTGCCTTGGTATCTAATCTCTCGCGCATTTCTCAAGAAAATGCCAATAAGCAAGTGAACATGACCACAGAACTCATTAAAAATATGGGGCATGTACAAGATAGCATTCAGGGCGTGAGTAATATCATTGCCCAAACAGAGGAGAATTCCTTGCAAAGCGTGACATTAAGCCAAAGAGGCAAAGAGGCTGTGTATAATACCGCGCAGAGCATGGTAGGTATCACCCAAAGCGCGCGCGCTGGAGCAGCACAAATCCAATCTTTGGACAAATATGTCCAGAACATCGGCCAAAGTGCTGAGATCATTCAGGGTATTGCCGATCAAACCAATTTACTTGCGCTTAATGCAGCGATTGAAGCAGCCAGAGCGGGTGAACATGGGCGTGGTTTCGCCGTGGTAGCCGATGAAATCCGCAAATTAGCCGAACACACTAGCGGGGCCACTCAGGAGATCGGCTGTATTATCCAGATGATTCAAGAGGAAACCAAAAAGTCTGTGGCCAGCATAGAGAATATGGTGCTTGAGATTACTAAGAGTCAAGAACATGCCAACCAAGCTTCTAATGCCTTAGAGGCCATTTACAATAAGGCTACCAGTTCCCTAGAAGATGCCAAGAATGTAGTGATGCACTCTGAAAACCAGTACCACAATATTGCCAACATTGCCAATCAAATCAGACAGATTGCTCAAATTGCCCGTGAGGTCGCTACCTCCATGAGTGGGAATACTCAAGAAATCCGTGTATTGGAGCGTACAGCGCAAGACCTGCAAAAAATCGTGCATAATTTTACACTTTAGTTGTGCTATAATCCCGCATATTTATACCAAGGAGTTTCGATGAAGATTTTAGTGATTCAAGGACCCAATTTGAACATGTTAGGACACCGCGATCCTAGACTTTATGGGCCTGTTACCCTTGATCAGATTCACGAGAACATGGAGAATCTCGCCAAGCAAAATAATGTGGAGCTGGAGTTCTTCCAAACCAATTTTGAAGGGGAAATCATCGATCGCATCCAGGAATGTGTAGGGAGTGATTTTGAGGGGATTATTATTAATCCCGGAGCGTTTTCGCACACTTCCATTGCGATTGCCGATGCCATCATGCTTGCGGACATACCCGTCATTGAAGTGCATTTGAGCAATATCTTTGCCCGCGAAGAGTTTAGGAAAACTAGCTATACGGGTGCGGCAAGCGCAGGTGTTGTAACTGGCTTTGGGGCTTTTGGTTACCATGTGGCACTGATTGCCATGATGCAGTTTGTAGCCGAAATCAAAGCCATGAAAGAGAATCAAGCGCAGGCGGGCTCTGCTCCCAAAGAGTTGGATGAGGTGAAGTCTTGAGTGTAACCTCCCATTTCACCACAGACGAGAACGCCCAATACTTTGCATGCGGTTATAGCTGCGATCATGGGGTGTTTTTGCAGTTAGAGGAAAGGGCATTTTTCATCACCGATGCACGTTATACCTTGGAGGCGCGTGAGGGAGTACGCGCGGGTGTAGAGGTGGTGGAAAGTGCTGATTTATGGGGCAAGGCGATTGAGCTGGCTCACAAGACTCCTCGACTTTATTTTGACAGTGCCCAGATCAGTGTGCAGGTTCATCAGCGGCTTTTGGCTGGTTTGAAAAGTTGTGAGCTAGTAGGGGAAGTGGATTATCACAGAAAGCAGCGCGTTACAAAGAGTGAAGAGGAGATTGCGCTACTCAAACGTGCGCAGGCGCTGAATGTAGAAGCGTTTGAAAGTTTTGCGCGGCATGTGGAAAGTGCGCAGGGGCATGTGGAGCAGGCCTTGCAGTTTAAGAGTAAGGAATTTTTAACGCATGGAGGGAGTTACGATCTGAGTTTCGAACCCATTGTAGCCATCAATGCCAATGCCGCTAAACCCCATGCGCTCCCCAGTCAAGAGCGTTTGCGAAAAGGTGATTTGCTCCTAGCTGATATGGGGATGAAATATCAACGCTATTGTGCTGATCGCACACGCACAGCCTTTTTCAATGGAGAAAACTTTAGTTTTGGTAGGGATCAGCGTTTCAAAGACCCGGAGTTGCAAAAGATTTACGATGTGGTGCGCAAGGCGCAGGAAAGCGTCATCGAAAACTTGCGTGCAGGCATGACGGGCAAAGAAATCGATGCGCTCGCCAGAGAGGTAATTACGGAGAACGGGTATGGAGCGTTTTTTGCGCACGGCACTGGGCATGGTATCGGGCTAGACATCCATGAATTACCCTTTATTTCGCCTAGAAGCGAGATGGTGATTGAAGATGGCATGGTGTTCTCTGTAGAACCCGGAATTTATATCCCAGGACGGTATGGGGTGCGTATCGAAGACTTGGTAGTGGTGAGGCATTCTAGGGCCGAGGTTCTTTGATGGAGTGATGTGCGCACTGGTCTGTACGCGTTTTTTTCCTTGTAGGGGTGTGCGCACGCACTCTTTGAGGAATGTAGCAACTTTGGGTATAGGGAGCAATGTGGGCGATTCTAAGAAAGTTTTTGAGGCGTTGTGGGTGTGGTTTACACGCCATAGCGCATTTTCACGAGTGTGTTCCTCACCTCTGTATATCAATCCCGCTTTTGGCTACACAGAACAGAGGGATTTTACAAACGCCACCTTGTCTTTTCACACAACTTTAAGTGTACTGGAACTCTTCGCACTCGTCTTTTATTTGGAAAGACGCTGGGGGAGAGAACGCAAGCGTTCTTTCAAGAATGCACCTAGAACACTTGATATCGACATTCTTTTTTTTAACAATGTCGTGTATAAACAGTCTTATTTGACATTACCCCATCCTAAGTGGGATCAGCGCACCTCCGTGCTTGTGCCTTTGATTTTGCAACATGCGGTATGGAGACAAATATGAAACTCTACACCTATAGCGGTGAGACAACCGCTGAGGCGCTCAAACGCGCCCAAAGTGAACACGGGCATAATGCTCTAGTGGTGAAGGCACAAGAAATCCGTAAGAAAAGTTTGACAGAACCCGGACTCTACGAAGTTGTGGTGGCGGTGGATAAACCCAAGGAAGACAGCAAACCTAAAAGCAATAATATGCAGGAACGCCTAGAAAGCGCGTTGCAGGCCGCTCCACGCTCTAAAGAACCCCCACCTCCTCCTGAAGAGGAGGTGAGCATTGACCTCTCAAAAACCTTGGAAGAGATGCGTAAGCTTGCTGGGGTGAGTCCTCTTCCCCCTCCTGCTCCTACCCAAGCAAGTGTGTCCGATGCAGATGCAAATGTTCCTAAAGAGGTCGCCTCTCCAAAGAAGGATGTGGATGGGGTAGGCCTGCATTCTATCAAGGGTGAACTCAATAAAATCAACGATAATCTTAAACTCATCCAGAACATGGTGTGGAATGATAGCAAGGAACCCGACTTCATCATTCCTCAAGAGTTTGCCGAAATTTATCGTTTGGCGAAAAATAGTGGCATGCACAAGACACACCTAGATGAGATCATGCGTTTGAGTTTGGAACTCATGCCTGTGAAAATGCGTGAAAATTCGGTTACTGTGAAGCGTTATTTTAGAGAGGTCTTGCGCAAAATGATCTACTGTCGCCATGAGAGCTTAGATCCCAATTATAAGAAAATTCTCATGTTAGTAGGACCTACTGGTGTGGGCAAGACTACCACTCTAGCTAAATTGGCTGCGCGTTATTCTAAGCTACTAGACAAAAAATACAAGGTGGGAATTTTGACCTTGGATACTTATCGTATCGGCGCTGTAGAGCAGTTAATGTGGTATGCCAAAAAGATGAAAATCAGCATTGAAACCGTGATGGACTCGGAGGACTTCACCAAGGAGATGAGCACATTGGAATATTGTGATGTGGTGCTCATCGACACAACGGGGCACTCTCAGCACGATAAAAAGAAAATCGAAGCCTTGAAGAAGTTCACTGCTAGTGGGTATAAGATTGACACAACTTTGGTGCTCTCACTCACTACAAAGTACGAGGATCTGAAGGACATTTATAACGCTTTTGGTCCCTTAGAGATTGATAGCTTGATTTTCACTAAACTAGATGAAAGTCGTGGGTTTGGAAATTTATTTTCTCTAGTTTATGAGAGTAAAAAACCCATTAGTTACCTATGCATCGGGCAGGAAGTACCCATGGACCTATTGGTAGCCAGTAATGATTACTTGGTGGATTGCATGCTCGATGGGTTTGTACACCCTGATAGGAAAAAAGCATGACGCATAACCAAGCAAGCGGTTTGGAACATATCATGGAGCCTAGAAGTATTTTTAATAAAAATGGCAAGACTAAATTCATCGCCATCACCAGTGGTAAGGGGGGCGTGGGTAAGTCGACCATCAGCGCTAATCTAGGCTATAGTCTATTCAAGAATGGGTATAAGGTGGGGGTATTGGATGCAGATATTGGGCTGGCTAATTTGGATATTATCTTTGGAATCAAGACCAATAAGAATATCTTGCACGCGCTCAGAGGTGAGGCGCGCTTTAATGATGTCATCTACCCCATTGAGGAAGGGTTTTATTTAGTGCCCGGGGATAGTGGAGAAGAGATTTTTAAATATGTAAGTCAAGAAATTTTAGATAGTTTCGTGGATGAAGAAAATGCGCTAGACGATCTAGATTACATGATTATTGACACGGGGGCGGGAATTGGGGAATTTACCCAGGCTTTCTTGCGCGCGAGCGATTGCGTGGTGGTGATCACCACTTCTGATCCAGCGGCTATTACCGATGCCTACACAACCATCAAAGTCAACTCTAAAACAAAAGATGATGTGTTTGTTTTGGTCAACATGGTAGACTCCGCAGACAAGGCTATGCAAATTTTTACGGGTATCCAACGCGTGGCCCGAGAAAATATCCCTCACATGACCTTGAATTATTTGGGCTATATCCAAAATAGCAATGCTCTCAAACAAGCCATTAAAAATCGTAAACTCTTGTGCAAGAGTGAACCTTTTAACACTTTTTCCTTTTCCATAGGTCAGGTTTCTAAAATTTTGACCATGAAGATGGAACACAATGTGATAGAAACGCCTAGAGATAATTTTGTCGGGTTCTTTAAGCGCTTACTAAAATATTTATGAGGTGGTGCCATGAGAGTGGATAACTTTGTAAACTTTGCCATCGTGGGGGGCTTTTTTATCGGGTTGATTCTCTCACTCATCAAGTTCGACCAGCCTGAGTACATGCTTTTTGGGACTTTAGTAGCCACAGCGGGCTTTTACATGATCATGCTCTTGTTCGCGTCCATCTTCATGAATTTTGTCTACCCACGCAAGCGTTTCTTAAACAAGGTGGATTTGGAGCGCAAGTTGAGTTCTTTTAACAAAGAGTTTGTGGAAAGAGAGAGAGAGATAGATAGTCTTTTGAAGTACGTGCATAATTATGAATTCGATGAGAAATAAAGTGCTCAAAAAATCTAGTTACGACGCACAAATCCAAAGTTCTCAGGATGCCTTGGCGATTCAATACTTGCCCGCTGTGCGTGCCATGGCATTTCGTTTAAAAGAACGCTTGCCTAGTTGCGTTGATTCCAATGACCTAGTGTCCGTAGGCACTGAGGAGCTGATTAAGCTCGCACGCCGTTATGACACTGCGCTCAACGATTCCTTTTGGGGTTATGCTAAAACCCGAGTCAATGGTGCCATGCTGGATTATTTACGCTCACTGGATATAGTTTCGCGCACTTCTAGGAAGCTTATCAAGAGAATTGATCATGAGGTGTCTAAATATTATAATGAACATGGGCAGGAGCCCGATGATCTCTATTTGGCTCAGACTCTACAAGAGAGTATTGAAAAAATTAGAGAAGCCAAGGTGGCCTCTGACATCTATACTAATGTGCCCATAGATGAGCAATTTAACGCGATTGAACAGGACACTGTTGGTGTTAAGTTAGAGTTGGAAGAACTGATGGCGCACATCTACGATATCTTAAAGACTATGTCTGAGCGCGAACAATTAATCATCCAACTCTATTTTTTTGAAGAGCTTAACCTGAGTGAGATTAGGGAGGTTCTAGGGGTTACAGAATCTAGGATTTCCCAAATCATTAAGGAAGTAATCCGCAAAATCCGTATGAGCTTAGGAGGTGCGCATGGCTGATATTTTAAGCCAAGAAGAAATTGATGCGCTCCTAGAAGTAGTCGATGAATCTGAGGATGTCAACACACTTCAAAAAAAGGAGATCATGCCTCAAAAGCAGATCACCCTTTATGACTTCAAACGCCCTAATCGGGTCAGTAAGGAGCAATTGCGTTCTTTTAGAAGTATCCACGACAAAATGGCCCGCAGTCTTTCGAGCCAGATTTCAGCCATTATGCGTAGCATTGTAGAGATTCAATTGCACAGCGTGGATCAAATGACCTATGGGGAATTTTTGATGAGTTTGCCCAGCCCTACCAGCTTCAATGTGTTTTCCATGAAACCGGTTGGAGGCACGGGGGTTTTGGAGGTCAATCCTAGCATTGTGTTTCCAATGATCGATCGTCTGTTAGGAGGCAAGGGGAGTTCCTATGATCAAACTCGCGAATTTAGCGATATTGAGCTCAATTTGCTAGATACAATTTTAAAACAGGTGATGCAAATCCTCAAGGACATTTGGAATCCCGTCACTGAGTTTTTTCCCACCATTGATGCCAAAGAATCGAGCGCAAATGTGGTGCAAATTGTGGCGCAGAACGAAATCGTGATCATGGTAGTGATGGAGATTTTGATTGGACATAGCCGGGGCATGATGAATTTGTGCTACCCTGTGATCTCCATTGAGGGGATTTTATCCAAAATGGGTAATCGCGATGTTATGCTCACTGAAACAAGCTCCAAGAAGAGTCGTAATAAGGAACTCCAAGCCCTCGTGGGTGGGGCTAGTGTGGATGTGTCGGCATTTTTAGGAGGGGTCAAGCTCACACTTAAAGAGGTTTTGGATCTCGTGGTGGGAGATACAATTCGCCTTAATAAAGTCGCCAATGACACTGTGGTGGTCAACATCGACAAAAAAGAGCGCTATTTAGCTACAGTGGGCTATCAGGGCTATCGCAAAACCATTAAAATCAAGGAAGTCATCTATACGGAAAAAGATAGAGTGAAAGAGGTGTTAGAGGTATTAGAAAATCAGCGTAAAATCAAGATTGGTAATATCAAGAAGGAAGAAGAATGATTGAGGATTTTTTAAAACTCTTTGTCCAAGAATGCACTTCGACTTTGAGTGGACTGCTGGGCAAGAGTCCAGCTGTAGAACTCAAAAATGAAATTTCTGTGGGGGATTTCATTTTTATCGAGCATGCCTCTATTGTAACGCACGTCAAGCCTGAAACCAATGTTACAATTACCTTAGCTGTTCCTGTCCCTATGGCAAGTGCGCTAGCAGACCTGATGATAGGGGGTGAAGGAACTAGCAAAGAAACTTTAGAAACAGATGACTTAGATGCTGTTAAAGAAATCGGTTCTAATATCTTTGGGGCTCTTACCACTGCTTTGCAAGCTCAAGAGGTGCTTCCTAAGCTTTCTTTTGAAGTGAGTGAAGCAATTGATGCCCAGGATGCCTCTTTGCTCGATCCCTATAGCGATGGCTTTGAATTTGGTTTTGAGCTCGATACGATTAAATCCAGCTTCTTCATTTTCTGCGGAGGGGTCTTTTTAGACCTTTTCAAGAAAAAAGTTATTCCTCAAAATACTTCTAAAATTAGACATTCTCCCTCAATGCCTAATTTGCCCGTTGTACCCAAAAGTGAGCGTGCAGAGGGAGATAACCATCTTGAACAGTTGGAAGTGCGCAATATCAATATGCTCTTGGACATCAAGCTCAATGTGAAAGTGCGTATTGGACAAAAGAAAATGATCCTAAAAGATGTCGTTTCTATGGATATTGGAAGCGTCATTGAACTCAATCAGATGGTTAATGATCCACTAGAAATTTTAGTGGACGACAAGGTAATTGCCAAAGGAGAGGTTGTGATTGTGGATGGGAACTTTGGAATCCAGATCACAGACATTGGCACCAAAAAAGAGCGCTTAGAACAACTCAAAGATAGTTGATACGCACTCGCGTCCTCAAACCCCTTTTCAGATATCAAACTCACAAGGTGTCACAAGGAGGTTGCCTCGCGCGTCTAAAGCCCACAAACAGCCAAACCACATGAGAAGCGTCAAACCCCGCCGTACGCGGTGCACACGATCCAGACTGACTCAATGTGCAGAAATTTCTAAAAACCTTTGGGCAGCTCTGAGTTGGCGCATTTGCACGCCAAGGGCCTGTTGCTCGTCCTTAAGCTTCTGAAGGGTTTGCAAAATTAGTTCCCGGGCAACTTGAAGAGTTTCTAAATCCGTGCCATCCCCCTCCTCGAAAGGAAAAGCCTCCACTAGAACAGAAGCTTTGGGAAGATCGTCTTCCAAGAGTGCAATCTTAAGCTTATCGACCCAATTCGTGTTGGTGAATCTCACGCCACGCCTCCAAGAGTCCTCGAGCTACACGCATCACCAATCCAATTTTCTCACTATCATTTTCTAAATTCGCTTGAGTGAGCACTTTAATTTGGTGGGTGTAAAGTCCGGTTAGATAAACAGCCACTTCACCTCCGCGTTCATAATCCAAGACATTCAGGAGCTCGGTAAAGATGTCGGTCACTTTATTCAAGTAAAGAATCTTCTTTTCAATGTCTCCTGCTTCAATATAGCGCTGCGCCTGTGCGCAAAACTTCAAAATACCCTCATAGAGCATCTCAATGAGTCTAGCCGGAGACTCTACGGTCACAGAATTTTGTTGGTAAATATTGTATGCATTCGCCCTAAACATCTCTTCCCTTTTCAAGCGTGGTATTGGCGCTAATTCTTCTTAGCGGCAGCCTGATCGATCATCATCTGCACGGTATTGAAAGACTTATTCGCCTTAGAAATCTGCTCATCATAGGCGGCAAAACGCTCCGCCATGGTGTCATAGCGCGTTTTTAAAAGCTCCATGGCGTTCTCCTTATCCTTTTTCAAGGCTCTGACATCCTGGTTTAAAGAGTCCTCATAGAGTTTCAAACGCGCATTACCACCATCGACTAAATTCGCCAAAACTTTATCTACGCGTTCAAAAATTCCATCTTGGTGAATTTCTTTACCTCCGATGGTCTTATTATCACTTCCATAGAAAAAGTCCTGTGTGCCTTGAGGATCAGCACTGATTGCACTAGAGAGGCGATTTTCATCAAGACTCATTTTGCCATGTTCATCGAGCATGATTCCGTATTTCATCAGGCTATCCACCCCTTTACTGGTAGTGAGCGTAAATGTAACTGCATTGGTTAAGGACGAGCGAATGGTGCGGATATCACTCACTCCATTGAAAATCCCCGCGATTTTAGTGTCGGGATCGTAACGGGTTGTCTCATCTAATTTAGGGATGAGTTCATTATAGGCTTTGACAAACTCTTTTACATTATCCACAATCGCCTTATCATCTCTAGTAATGCTCACAATGGCAGGCTTGCCCGCCTCCGTTGTGCCCAGCAAGCTTAAAGATACCCCATTGATCACATCATTCACTTCATTGGTGGGGCGGGTGATAGTCGCGCCATTATAGGTAAATCTAGCATCCTCAGCACTTTGGAGGTTTTTGATGGCGAAGAGTTCTTGAGCATTAGCATAGGAACGACTGAAACCCTCAGAAAGGCCCAAAGCGCTGAGTCCTAGCTTGCCCTGCGCATCTGCCCCATTCAGGCGCAACTGCCCACTAGCACTATTGAGAACAAGCTTGCCATCATTGCCCACGGAGGCACTGACACCTTCTAACTTACTCAGGGCCTGCGCGATAGCTTGGGCATTTTGCTCGCTAGAATTGCCAGACTTAGTGATCGCCCCCAAGTCCAGGCTTTGACCATTGACACTGATAGTCCCCTTGATTGTCCCTGATTTAGGAGCGGTTACTGCCTTGAGTAAATCCCCCTCCGCTTGGGATTTCTCTTGGATAAAACCCAGTTCACGCGCCTTGTCCCCTCCCACCTCCACAGCCAACCCTCTTTTATCGTTGATGACTAAAGACTTGCCATCATTAATCACCCCCACATTTAGCTGCCCATCCTCCACAAGAGCCTTCGTAGCAGGATTGTCCTCTAAGGCTTTTTGGATCGCCCCACGTAAAGCTCTATTCTTGCTTTCTATAGAATTCTGTGCACTTAACTCTAGGGCAATGGGAATTTCAAGTGCATTATTGTGTTCATCATAAACTCTGATAAAAAAGTCGTCCTCGGGCTTGGTTTCACTTTTGAGTGCCAAACTGATGGGGGCATCACTACTCAGATGAGAAATCACGTTTGAACCAAAATAGATGCGGTTGTCCGCACCCGTATTTTTGCCATTGATCATCAGCTGATAGGGTTTGTTCCCCCCAGTTTTCATGACAATCCCCATGACATTACCATCAGTGGCATCTGTGATAGCTTGTGCGACATCTCCCACACTCATACCTGCTTTGATGTTTACATCGTAATCTTGATGGTTGGTGTAAAAATGCAAAGTGGTATCGAATTGACTGAAAGCGTCATCGCGAGAGCTAAAATGCGTTCCAACTTCATTGATATCCCCCTGTGCCAAACTCTCCACATCTACTCTAATGTTTTGAATGGGAATGCCAGGACTTACATTTGCCTTGAGCGCGTCGCCAGTTACATTGCTATTGCGCGCAGTGTAAGTAGAATAGTCGCTCAAGGCCTTGGTGGGGGCTCTGAGATTGGAAATGAGGGTCTCAATCTCTATAAGGGCTTTTTGCTTCTCTAGGTTAGCTTCCATTTTTTTCTCAATGGGCTTAACCATCATATTTTCGTCTGCTTTTTTAAGCTTATCAATCACATCATAATTTAGGACCTTACTCCCAAGCCCCAAGGAACTCAACTGTCCTATCGCCATGCTTCACTTCCCATTCTAAGCTCTCTTTAGCCCTTTTTGTCGAAGAGAATCCCTACAATGTCACGCATTTTCTTAGTCAATTTGATCGCTTCCTGCGGAGGAATTTCGCGAATCACTTTACTACCACTATCATTCTTGATCACCACCACCAAACCCTCGATGTCCTCGTTATAGCTGAAGGTGATGTCTGAATGCATGCGTTTCATCTTCTCATTGAGGTCTTTGCTAATCTTCTGCAAATCCTGTTCCCTCAGTTCATGAGCCTGTAGATCATGTGCTTGTGTGATGGGATCATCATCTGGCTTTTTGGCTATCTCGTGCTTGAGTGCCTCTGCACCTAAATCACGCTTGCTTGCTGGGTTAACAGGCAAGACATGGGGTTTTATCTCAGAGATGCTAGCGATACCGCTTGACATAGACTCTCCTTAAATACCACTACATCGACACTACCCTTTTATTTTTTAATGATATTTGATGCGATGGCGTGCTAAAAAGGCTTATGGTAAAATTGCAGTATAATGTGATCGCTGGGGTTCCTCTTGGAACATTGTGACAACCGGTTATAGTTGCTGGGGATATTGATAATGCTCCACAGCGCTTTGCATTGGAGGGAAGCGCGATGAATAAAACTACCTTAAATGCCCTGTCTTGGATTGGCATTGGTTTAGGGTCTTTAGGTGCGGAGAGCAATGGCTTTTATACTGATATTGGGTTTGAGTTCTCACGCGTGCAAACCATTGAGCGTTCCAACACCCCTGCCTCTCTTGCGTCATTAGACTCTAATACCAAGACTTCCATTCTTTATAGCCTCTTTAAACCCGGCGCAAGCAAGGAAAGTATTGCTGCAGCTGCGCACCAAATTGGCATAGTAGAAGGGCTTGTTAAAAATAGTGGGTGTGCCTCGAAGGGATGCCTAGTGAGCAATGCGCAAATGCAAAATTTCCTCGACGCAACGACAGATGCTGCCTCGATGAGTTTGGCAATCTCTGCTCTTTTGGCGGTTTTAAAGGATGTGGGTGCTACATACAATGGAGCTGCTATTTCTTCAGAGAATATTGGAAATGTTTTGTACGACTATATGTCTCGCAATGGAGTAACTGATGGCACCCTACACTCCATCAGAATACCATTTTCTAGCATTATTGATGTTCCTAGAAGACTGACCCCAAGGGAGATTAGGCCTATACGCAGCAGCCTTTACTGGCTCTTTTCTCCCATAGGTCGTGCCAATGCCTCTAGTCTCATGAATAATTTTGCCGGCCATCTTTATGAACAAGATTCCTTTGCGAATCCGACAGTATTTAAGGCCATGCTTGCGAGTGCAGCGCGTATACAACAGGCACAAACAGCTCTTAATGGTGTATTAAAGAGCGATCTGAATAACATGAAAACTTCTGAACCTCAAAAGCTAAGAGAGTTGTTGAGCTATTATCAAGAACTCGACATTAGTCCTGCCACCCCCACTCTTGGGATTTTAAAGCAGTTCATCAATATGGGCAGCAACGATGGTAACATGTATGGTGTGAATGTCCAGTTTGGATTTAAGCATTTTTTTGGTGCTAAACGGCGTTTTGGCTTGCGTTACTATGAATATTTTAGTTACCAACATGGCAATAACCATCTGAATGGTGCGCTCAATAATTTTATCTATGGAGTGGGGATTGATATGCTGTGGAATTTCTTTGAGAGTGCCAATGAAACCTTTACCACAGGCTTTTTCACAGGATTGATTTTTGCAGGGAGCTCATGGCTGGTGCAGGGATCGAATAATTGGCAGGTTCTCGCGGACAATGTCGAGGATTTAGGAGGGAGTGCACACCTTCGTAAAACTTTTTTTCAATTACCCATCAATGTAGGTTTGCGCACCAACATCGGCAAAGAAGGATTTGAGATTGGAATGCGTTTTCCTGTGATTAATAACACCTATTTTAGAGGCACTATTGGCGGGTTCTCGGAAACTTTGACTTATAAAACTCAGATGAGTGTTTTCTTCAACTGGGTGCACAATTTCTAGGGTAACACAAAGCTTCCGACTATGGGATCTGTGCAAGTGAGCCTTGATAACACTAAACCTCCTAGCTTTAGCTGCGGAGAGTATGTCGATAAACTATTTAAACGCGTCTTTAAGTGGGTTATTAAAAAGCATGAGGCGGTTAGACTTCTCCAAAGATGACTTGGAAAACCCCTTGGGAATCCGAGTTAAAATTTCCTTGATACTTCTGTGGCGCACCCCCGTATTCCCGATTACCTCTTTGAGCGCATTGGGCACAAAGTGATTGCTCTCTGTAATGTGTGCCACAAAAACCTTGCACCCCTCCTGTTTAGCATATTCTAAAGGGGGTACCATATCCGTATCTTTGCTAAAAAGCAAAATGCGATCAGCTAACTCCTTGCAACTTACACGTACCATGTCAGCAGTCAAATAGGTATCCGCTTGCTTTTGCTTCAATCTTGGTTTGATCTTGATAGTTCTGACACTTTTACCAATATCTTTAACATATTCTTCACTATTGCGCTCTTCAAATTCTACCTTGAGCTTTACCTGCCGCACCTCAAAGAATCCAGATAGGCGCATCTCTTGGTTAAAAATTTTAGTGATATCAGACTTACGCCTGGCTAGCTTATATTCCTCAGGATTTTCCTGTTTGTAACTCTCCAACTTGTAGCCATCTTGGCTATGATCTAAGATCTGCCCTTCCCATTCTTTCAGAGGAGTGGAAACATACAGAAAAATCTTATGATCCATTAATTCTTCATCTTCTTCCATGAAAGCTTCGCAAAAGGCACGCAGATGATCCTGATCATTGAAGCGAAAAAACTGCTCTCCAAATTCTTTATGATACCGTTGGATACTCTCCAATTCAATACGCAAATTCTCCCAATCCACAAAAATGGCTAATTTCTCCATCAAATTCCTCGCTATTTTTTCACTAAATCCTGCCACCATCGTTTGACCTTGCCATAGCAAACCTCAAACACACTTTTATAGGGTTCACTTTGATAGCCAAAGCTCTCATGCAATTTGAGCAATAGTTCTCTTTGTTTGTCATCCAAGCGTTCAGGATAGACAATCTTAATCACCGCGATTAAATCACCATGGCGCGCGCTATTCACATCCTTCACCCCTTGGTTTTTAAAAATAAATTGCGCGCGATTAGCAGTATTGGGCGGAATCTGAAGTTCTAATTCTTGTTTAAGAGAGGGCACCATAATCGTGCTTCCTAAGGGAATAGAAGTAAAGAACACAGGCACTTCAATGAACACATGCATGCCTTCACGCACAAAATGCTCATCGGCACCCACGAGCGCCTCTAAGTACAAATCTCCGCGCTTTCCAGCTTGGTATTCATTGCCTCGTTGCGCTACACGGATTCGATTGCCTGCATCAATGCCTTCAGGCACATCCAGGCTAAATTCCTCGCTAGCCATCACGAAGCCCTCTCCCTTACAAGACATGCACTTATCTGTCGCAATCTGTCCACGACCTTGGCATCTGGAGCAGGTACTGCTCAAAGTCATAAAACCCTGTTGCACATAGGTTTGTCCCTTACCCTTGCATAGCCCACAAGTACTGAGCTTCCCCTCTTTTGCTCCACTTCCCGAACAATCTTTACATAGAGTTTTATAAATATTTTTAATCGATTTCTTACACCCAAAAACCGCCTCTTTAAAGCTCAGTTCTAAAGACAACAATGTATCCTTGGGAATCTTGAAACGAGTCTCTGGTTTGCTAAAGCCAAAAGCATTTCCAAAGATAGAATCCTCACCAAAAAAACTCGAAAAAATATCATTAAGATCGCTAAAGCTAGATCCTGCGCGCCCTTCTAACCCCTCTTTCCCATAACGATCGTAAATTTGGCGTTTCTGCTCATCTCCTAAAACACCGTATGCCTCATTAATTTCCTTAAATTTTTCCTCTGCTTCTTTATCACCCAAATTACGATCGGGATGGTATTTTAGGGCGAGCTTTTTATAGGCCTTTTTGAGCGTTTCCTTGTCTGCTCTCTTGTCTACGCCCAAGACTTCGTAATAATCCACGACAACCCTTCATGTGTATTGTAGGAATCCATTCTAGCTCAAAACCCTTAAGCTTCTCGTTAAAGCCCTCCTAGCTCATAACAAGCAGAAAACAATGCCTTAGTTATCCTCAAACATGGGGCACAATTTGGGGAAACATGTAGGCGATAACGCTAATGGCAATTCCCATAAGAACGATAAAGAGAATGGAGTATTTAACCGTGAATTTGAAGAGATCGGATTCCTTGCCCGTTAGTCCCACCGCTGCGCAGGCGATGGCAATGCTCTGAGGACTGATCATCTTGCCCAAGGTTCCACCTACAGTATTAGCAGTGAGGGTCAACACTTCGGGAATTTTAAGGTGATGGGCTGTGAGTTGTTGCAGAGAGCCAAAGAGTAAGTTAGAACTCGTATCGCTCCCTGTCAGGAAAACTCCTACCCAGCCAATGAGGGGAGAGAAGAAAGTAAAGGCCGGACCGGTGTGAGTGAGTGCTAAGGCCATGGTGGCGGAGATTCCGCTGTAATTAGAAACGAAAGCAAAACTGAGCACCAAACCAATGGTGAGAATGGGATAACGCATCTCTTTAAGCGTATCGCCAAAGACATGCACAGCCTCGCTCACCTTAACGCGCAGCACAAAAATACTTAGGATGCCGGCCACAAAAATTGCTGTGCCTACAGTGTTAAGGAGAGGAAGTTTGTAGATGACACCAAAATCCGCGCTTTTACCCTCTATCACAAAGGGCGTGCTTTTAAAAATTTTATGGCTAATGCTTTCAAATTCAAAGTAAAAACTAGAAAAGGCAAGGGGTCCACCCTTGGCAAAAAGGGATTTAAACCAGGGTTGAGTCCAAACGATGATGGCTATAATCAAGATCAAAAATGGAGCCCACGCTACAAAGACTTTGCAAATATGGTGTTGTTGGGTTGTGGGTTGCACTGGTTTGCCATCACTTCTAAAAATGTGCTTGGGTTGCCAAAATTTCAAGAATATCCCGGTGAGCACCAAAGAAACCACGGCTGATAAAATGTCAGGTAATTCAGGGCCTAAATGATTAGAGCTAAAATATTGCGTGATCGCAAAACTCCCAGCAGCGACAAGCACGGCTGGGAAAGTTTCTCTAATCCCGCGCATGCCATCCATCAAAAAGACGATGAAAAAAGGCATCCCTAAACTCACCAGCCATAACACTTTGCCCGTCATGGCCGAAATCGCTGTGGCTGGCACACCCACTGCTCCAGCCATTGCCGTGATGGGGATGCCCACCGCTCCAAAGGCCACTGGTGCGGTGTTAGCAATTAAACATAACCCGGCCGCATAAAGAGGCGTGAGACCCAAACCCACTAAAATAGCTGCCGTGATCGCCACAGGTCCCCCAAAACCAATAGCTCCCTCTAAGAATGCCCCAAAACAAAAGCCTACCAAGATCACCAGAATGCGATGATCAGGGGTGATGGATTGCACACTTTCCTTGAGAATCTCAAAATATCCAGATTTTACGCTGAGCTTGTAGAGGAAGATGGCGGCGATAATAATCCATGCGATGGGCCAGAGACCATATAAGAAGCCATAGACAAAACTAGCGCCCACCATCATTACTGGCATTTTGTAGATCGTGAGCGCAATCAGCACGGAGAGTGCTACACTCAAAAATGCCGCGACATATCCTTTGAGCTTGAACACGATCAAGGAGACAAAAAACAGCGCAATAGGCAAAACCGCTACCAGTGCGCTCAACCATATACTACCCCCTATAGGGGCATAAGTCTGGTGCCACATACAATACTCCTAGAGAAATTACCCTAAGTATAGCATGGGGTTCAGGGGGGAGGGGGGCGAGCGCCCCCCTTAGAGCGACACTTCCCTAGAGACTGTAAACATAATTCACAAAGACGGACACATTGCGCTTGTAGCTAATATCAAGACTCTGTTCACCTCTTGTACCTTTAAGATAGCTGTCCATCAATAGGGGAATGCGCAGACCCACTTCAAAGCCGTGGTGTTTGCTCAGATTACTTCGAAAGCCAATATTTAAGGGGATTTGAAAATAGGTAGTGTGCTGGCTTACCTGCCAGTTCTGATCTTTCATGAAGCGGGCAAGGGTTTGGTAGGCGTGGGCGTTTTTGAGAAGCCAAGTGCTACCCGCCAACATAAAGCCCACGAACACCCCCGTGGTGTAGTGCCCCTTAGCACTTTCATAGAAGTTATAGAGCGCATCCATCCCTGCGCCATAGACAACATTGCTCAAAGGCGTGCTACCTATGAGTGCGCCGTATTGGTAGCTAAAACTTCCATAATAACGCAACCCTACGCGTTTTTTCTTACCAAAGAATTGTTTATAGCCCAGTTGAGCGTTCACTCCATACAAATTTCCATTGACCTGACCACTCCGCATGGTGCTCAGAGTAGTGGCAACAGATGAGAGCGCAAGCAAGCTGGGGTTGTTGCTGGCATAGGTCTTGAGCTTGCTTTGTGTGGCTTGTAGATAGGCTAATAGTGTACCTAAGTCTTGAATCGCTTTGCCCTTAGCTTGCCGGCTTTGCGGACTTAGATTCTCTGGGGGTGTTGAGGCGAGCAAGCCATCTGGTCTTTGAGCATGGATGGCAGTGGTCGCAAGAGTGTTGAGCAAGCTCCGTTGTAACTGCTCCACTTGCGCGATGAGTTGGCTTAAATTAGCCTGTAGACCGGCTACATCATGGCTTGTGGTGGAGGCCAAGCTATAAAAGCCCTTGAATGTGTCTTTGAGGTTTTGAGTGATATTAGGATTGCCTGATACCTCGCTAAAGAATTTGTTTGTCCCAGCCACCAAAGAGCTCACCGCCGCAGCGTCATCTGCACCGCTGTTTTTCACAAGGGTTAAAAGCGCGCGGGTGTTGACTTGTAGAGTGTTTTCTTGATCGGCTTGATAGCCCCCTACAGCTCCCTGCACGCTGTCCCCATCTATCAAAGCCTGTAGGTAGGTTTTAGAAGCGAGAGAGGGGGCGCTATTGCCCGTTTGTGGGCCTGTGTTTTGGGCACTATTGTCCCCTGCGCCCTTGTTCCCTATGCTGGGTTGTTGGGGTGGCATTTTTCCTTGTGCACTAGGATTGTGCGGGACTTTCCCTTGTGCGGCATTTCCTCCTGTATTGGGCTGGGGGGCTGTAGCTGTGGTGTTAGGATTTGAGGGCGTTTGCACGCTGGGGGGCATGGGGTTTTGAGGCTTAGGAACTTGGATGATTGGAGGCTTGGGGGTGTTTTGAGTGCTGGGATTTTGGGGCAGAAATGTGGGGGTTTTTTGGGGCTTTTGCACATTGGGTTTATTGGGCGTGGGGTTAAAATCTGGGCGTGCCCAAATGGGGGGTTTGGGAAAAGATTTCCCATCTGGAGTGCAGCAGTAGATTACATCGGTACGCTGAAAACCATCCTTATCCACATCCGGGACATCGGCGTTTAAAAAGGGCGCGCTAAGAGCTGTGCTTAAACTGAACGCGAAGTGTTTGTAAGAAGACATGGCGCTCCCTTAGCTCCCCGCTTTATTTTGGGGGACTTGGGGATTTTGTAAGATCAGGGGTGTGGCATTTCGCACATTAAAAAGTGGGGCTTGTTTGATGAGCTCGGGGGCTTTATTCTGTGTGCTCTGCGTGATGTTAGAGTATTGGAAGCCCACAGCTCCATAAAAACCATTGTTTTCTGCTCCTAAAAACGAGCCATAACCTAGAATTGCTGTGATTAAAGCTAATTGTAAAAATCGCATGAAACTCCTTTATATTTGTGTAAGTTGCTAAGTAAACCCAGCAGCTTATTTTATCATGTATTAGATAAAAACAAGAAAGTTTAAATATTTTAAGTAGTTTGTATTGTATTCAAAAAATATTGGATACCCGCAAAACCTCTAATATTGAGATTGTCTAACAACTCTCTGTTTTGAGAGGTGATTCCACCCAAGGCAAAGACATGGGATTTGAGCGCAAGGCTGAGGGTTTTAAAGTAGTCTAAGCCCAAAGGAGGGGGTTTGTTGGGGGTGGAAAAAATGGGGCTCAGAGTGATAAAATGCGCGCCTTCCTCTAGGGCTTCTTGCACCTCTGAAACACCATGTGCGCTATAAAAACTTGAGAGCGTGGGAGGGATGATTTTTAGCTCGCCTAGCGCCGACCCCTTAGCATGCACTCCCATAAACCCATGTTCTAGGGCCTTTTGGATGCTTATTTGTAAATGTGCTAAGTTGAGATAAGTGATAACGCCAAATTCTTGGCAAGTAGAGACAAAACAAGCTAGTAAGGTATCACTGGCGTGAGTGGCGCGCAAACACGCACGAGTGGGGTGATGCGTGCGCAAGATACGCGATAGAGCGATCTTAAAATCCCAAGGATTAAGCGTGCTAAAAAAGGATGGGGTGATACAATAAGATTCTAAGTTCAAATACGCTCGCGCACACTATCTTTCAGCAAGGCGGCGATGGACTTGGAGAGTAGGGCAAAGAAAGCAAAGAGGCCAAAAACAAAAAGAGCAAAGAAAATCGCCACCATCAGACCCAACTCCCTGAAGATAAAAATACTCAGTCCTCCGCAGGCAAGCGCAATCCCCGCGAAGAGACCTGCGAAAAAATCTAAAAAGGCGATGAGAGTGGCTTTTTTCATTGACTAATGATCTTCATCTACAAGAACTGCACCTGCCAAGTAGACATAGGTCAAGATCATGAATACAAAAGCCTGCAAGATACCCATAAAAAAGAGCACCATAAAGGGAGCAATGGGGATAACCCATGGCACGAGCAAGAGCATGATGAGCAAGAACATATCATCTCCCTTGATATTCCCAAAGAGACGGAAAGAGAGCGAGATAATCCTAGAGAGGTGAGAGACAATTTCCACAGGCAACATAATGGGGATGAGCCACTTCACAGGCCCTAGAAAATGGCTAAAGTACTTGATCAGACCTTGGGTGCGAATACCCTCAAAATGGTAGTAGAAAAAGACAATGAGAGCCAATACGAGAGTAAAACTCCAGTTAGCCGTAGGGGCTTCAAATCCTGGAATAATTCCAATCATGTTGCAATAAAAGACAAAAAGCGCAATTGTGCCCGCTAAGGGGAAATATTTACGGGCTAATTCCTCTCCAATGACATCTTTAGCTACATGTAAAATCCCTTCGATAGTGGCTTCATAGACATTCTGCAAGCCGAAAGGCACCATTTGCAATTTACTCGCGGCAATCTTGCCAATCAAGAGAGTGGCAAGCGCACACACGATCGTGTAAAACCCAATGATAAAGCTATGATCTGAACTCAATAATCCTGCAAAAGTAAATAACCGATGCTCCATGTCCTACTCCTCAGATTTAGATTTGGTGCGCCCTTTGCGCACAGCTGCATGGCATGCCTGCATTAAAATGCCTTTAAAAGCCTTCTCTTCGAGCACGCTCAAACCCGTGATGGTTGCACCCCCGGGGGTGCAAATGCTATCGATGATCTCTTGAGGACTCTGCTCTTCTAAGAGTTTAGCAAATCCTTTAAAGCTTTGCTTAACCAAGCTTGAGGCCTGATCTACACTTAGCCCCTCTCGCACGCCCGCACTCACTAGGGCTTGGGCTACCATGCTTAAAAAGGCTAGAGAGCTCCCACTTGTGGCCAGCGAGGCATCGATAAGATTCTCTTGAGCCACCTCCACCACACTCCCTAGGCACTCTAAAAGGGTGTGGGCTTGCTGTTTGATATGCTCGCTTTCATGGGGCATCTTCAACAAACATGAGAAATCTACATACATACTGGTCGCAGAAAGGTGGTGTTGAGCGGCAATATTGGGCATGCAACGCACATATACACTACTTTCAAGATGTTCTTTTAGTGTGTCTACGCCAACCCCTGCCAAGACACTCAACACCATGCACGCCCTTCCCTTGTAGGAGAAATTCCCCAAAGCATAAGGTTTCACAGCTAAGAGCACATTTGCATTATCTATATCAAGTGTGTGCGATGGGGGCAAAGTTTCCATCTCAAGGGGCAAAGATTTTAAGAAATCGTGGACTTTGTTGGGATTACGCCCCGTGATTTGGATTTGATAACTCTCTAATTTATGGGCGTTTTGGGCAAAGCCCTTCAACATGGCCTGCGCCATGCGCCCATAGCCAACAATGAGCAAGCGCGTTTTCATGGACACTCCTGCTCTTGGTAAAAGTTAGCAATCTTTTCAGAGATATGATAGTGGGGATATTGGGAGCTATCCAGCACCACTTGCGCCATGAGTTGGTGATCGAAGTTAAATACTAAAGGGGCTAGAAAATTAATCGTGGATTCTTTGAGGGGGTTTTGAATAACCATGATATTGGCAATCAAAATATTTTGGGCCTGATCGAGGTTGAGCAAAACCTGCAGGGCAATGGGAATATTAAATTCATAATTGCGTAGGGCAAAGGGATTGACTAAAGTAAAGGTGGGGGCGATGTCATCAGCGTTGCGCAAGCGCATAAAAATCTCATCAATTTTTTCTAGCTCCATTTTAGAGACCTGCTCAAACCCTAAAATGGGGGATTTGACACTAAACAACATTCCAGCCCTTGCGCATAATGTAAAAGTCCTGATTTTACTACAATCCACTCTAAAAATCAATTCTAGGGCTTAGTGAGTGGGTTTTTTGGTATAATGAGAGTTTTAGAGAATAAGGAATCTGTATGCGTGTGTTGTGGCTCTCGTTAGCGTGTGCGGTGCTGTGGCTAGGTTGTGCCAAGAAAGGCAAGGATGCAATTTACAACCGCCCAGCAATCTTTTGGTATAAAGGGATTTTGCGCGAAATTTTGTTCATGAATCTAGAAACTGCAGACAATTACTACTCTTCCCTGCAGAGCGAACACATCAATTCGCCCCTTGTGCCTATAGCCATGCTTGCTCTAGGACAGGCGCATTTAAAGAAAAAAGAGTTCGTTTTGGCAGAATACTATTTTGATGAGTATATCAAGCGATTTGGCAATGAGGATAATATCGACTACCTCAAATACCTCAAGCTTCAGGCGCGTTATTACTCCTTTAAAAACCACAGCAAGGATCAGGAGTTTATGTCTAACACTATTGGCATGCTCAATGACTTTGTAGACAAATACCCTAATAGTCGCTTTATCAACCAGGTGGAGTATATGCAGGTCAAATTCATTCTAGGGCAAAACGAATTAAATCGCGCCATCGCCAATGTTTACAAAAAACGCCACCAGAAAGAAGGAGTAAAGCGTTATTTAGAGCGCGTGGACGAAGTATTAGAAAAAGAGACTCATCCCAAGAAATCCTATATGCCTTGGTATGTAGCGATATTTAACTGGTAAGGGACAAAATGACAGAAAAATTTCCAAGTGTAGTGCCCGTGATTGTCGATGAAGAGAATTTTATGTATCCCTTCATGATCGCGCCCATTTTTATCAATAGCGAAGCCAATATCAAGGCAGCCAATAAGGCTACTCAGGATAAAAACGATCTGATTTTCGTGAGTTGTGCCAAAAATGGGACAGATAGTGGGACAGAAAAGTTCTACGATGTAGGTGTGATTGGGAGCATTGTGCGCAAGGTAGTGTTACCTGATAACCGCATGAAAATCCTCTTTCAAGGGATTTGCAAGGGTAGGGTTTTGAACATTCAATCGCATGATCCGTTAGAGGCTATGGTGGAGGTGATTACCTACAAGGATTACGATCACGATAAGACCCACGCCATTTTAGAGATTCTCAAAGAAAAAGTGGGTAATCTAGCTAATATTAGCCAGTTTTTCCCCCCCGATCTCTTGCGCGCCATTGATGATAATAGCGATCCTAACCGCATAGTTGACCTGATCGCTTCCGCGTTGCGCCTCAAAAAAGAGCAATCCTATAAACTCTTTGCCAACGACAACACCGAAGAAAGACTCTTGGACCTCATCGATTTGGTGATGGAAGAAATCAAAACCCAGAAATTGCAAAAAGAGATCAAGAGCAAGGTCCATAGCAAAATGGAGCAGGTAAATAAGGAATACTTCCTCAAGGAGCAGCTCAAACAGATTCAAAAGGAATTGGGCATTGATAAGCAGCGCGATGAGGAAATCCAAGAATATACCCAAAAGCTCAAGGCGATTGAACCTTTCATCACGCAAGAAATCCACAAGGAGATCAAGAAGCAGATTGAGCGTTTAAGCCGTATCCACCAGGATAGCTCAGATGTAGGAATTTTACAAAATTACATCGAATGGGTGTTAGATATTCCCTTTGGGCAATATAGCGAAAAACAGCTCTCTATTAAGGATGTCGAAAAACAACTCGATGTCGACCACTATAGCTTAGAAAAGCCTAAAGAGCGTATTGTCGAGTATTTCGCCACAATGGAGTTAATGCGCTTGCGCAAACAGGAGAATAAAGAAACTAAGGGCACAATTCTATGTTTTTATGGTCCTCCTGGAGTAGGTAAAACCAGCTTAGCTAACTCCATTGCTAAGGCAATTAGCCGTCCGCTTGTGCGCATTGCTCTAGGAGGATTAGAGGATGTCAACGAGTTAAGGGGACATCGGCGCACTTATTTAGGTTCTATGCCCGGGCGCATCGTGCAGGGCTTGATTGAGGCTAAGAAAATGGATTGCGTGATGGTGCTTGATGAGATCGATAAGGTGGATAAAAGCATGCGTGGCGATCCCGCCAGCGCACTTTTAGAAATCCTTGATCCTGAACAAAACACCAGTTTTAGAGATTACTACACTAACTTTAACATTGACCTTTCTAAGATCATCTTCATCGCCACTGCCAACGACACAGCAACCATTCCCCCACCCTTGAGGGATCGCATGGAATTTATCAGTGTATCTAGCTACACCCCCCAAGAAAAGGAACAAATCGCGCTCAATTACCTCATCCCTCAGGAGCTCAAAAAGCACGCCCTCAAACCTGCTGAGGTCGTGTTTGCTCCCGAAGCAGTGAAACTCATCATTGAAAAATACACCCGCGAGGCAGGGGTGCGTGGGCTTAGACGCTCCATTGCGACTATCATGCGTAAATGTGCTAAGAAAATCCTGCACGATCAAGAGGAAAAAGCTCCTAAAAGCTCTTCTGAAGACCAAATAGGCGTGCGTAAACGAGGCCGTCCCAGCCGCAAAATCCACATCACTCCCCAGAATATCCCTGCTTTCTTAGACAAAATTGTCTTTGAAATCGATCCGATCGATCAAAAGGACGCTTTGGGAATCGTCAATGGTCTGGCATGGACGAGTGTAGGCGGAGATGTGCTCAAAATCGAGGCAATCAAACTCAAGGGCAAAGGGACTTTAAAGCTTACTGGAAGCTTAGGTGAGGTGATGAAGGAGTCTGCCCAAATCGCCCACTCTGTGGTGAAAGTGCTCATCGATGAAGACGCACTCACTCCCAAAAAGAAAAAGAGTAAAGAGGGCAAGATTTACAATCTTTACGACATCCACCTGCATGTGCCAGAGGGGGCTACCCCCAAAGATGGTCCTAGTGCGGGGATTACGATGGCCACGAGCATTGCCTCTATTCTATGTGATAAGAAGGTGCGTGCAGATGTGGCAATGACGGGCGAGCTCACTTTAAGTGGGCGGGTTTTGCCCATTGGTGGGTTAAAAGAAAAACTCATTGCCAGTTTCAAGGCAGGCATTAAGACTGCTTTAATCCCCGAAAAAAACTACCAACGAGATTTAAAAGACATTCCTCAGGAAGTGCAAGAAAATATGGAAATTAAAGCCGTGTGCCATATTGAAGATGTGCTAGAAATAGCCTTGGTGCCTTAATGCGTCTTGGCATTATTGGGTTAGGTTTGATGGGAGGTTCAATGGGGTTAGCCTTGCAGGAAGTACGCACCCAGTTAGGGATTAGAAGCCTTGTGGGCTTTGATCGTAACCCCGTACACGCCCAAATGGCCTTGAGTTTGGGACTTGTGGAGGAGTGTGTAGAACTGGCTCAAATTCAAGAGTGCGATCTCATCATTTTGGCCACTCCCATAGAGGGTATGATTGAGATTTTAACCCACCTCAAACCTGCGCCCACGAGCACTATCATCGAGTTAGGTGGAGCAAAAATGCAGATGATTCGTGCCATTCCCCAAGCCATCCGCCCCCAAGTGGTCGCAACCCACCCAATGTGTGGCACAGAATTTCATGGTCCCAAAGCTGCCCTGAAAGATTTGTATAAACATAAAATTGTGGTGTTGGTGGATAGCGACAGAAGCGCGCCCCTCCACCTACAACGCGCTAAGGAGCTCTTTAGCGCCATTGGCATGCAGATGGTCAAAATGGGCGCATCAGAGCATGATCGTCATGTCGCCTTTGTAAGCCACTTGCCCCATGCGATTAGTTATGCTTTAGCCAATGTGGTTTTAGCCCAAGAGAGCCCGCAAAATATTCTCTCTTTAGCCGCTGGAGGGTTTAGGGACATGAGCAGACTTTCTAAGAGTTCCCCTGACATGTGGCGGGGGATTTTTGTGCAAAATCAGGGGCATATTTTGGAGGCCTTGGAGCTCTTTATTGCAGAGATACAGCAGGTGAAGGGCTGGCTGGAAGCCCAGGAGTGGGACAAACTCCGAGCGTGGATGCAACAAGCTAACCGCCTACAAGAATTCATGTGAGGACGCGCATGGAAGCCCAGCTCATGAAACTTGCCATTGAAACTTATAAGATCACCTTAATGATCTCTTTGCCCGTGCTCTTGGTGGGTTTGGTGGTGGGGCTCTTGGTGAGCATTTTTCAGGCAACCACGCAAATTAACGAGATGACCCTATCCTTTGTGCCTAAAATCTTGGCTGTGATCGCCGTGATTGTAATTACCATGCCTTGGATGCTTAACATGCTTTTAGATTACACCAGCATGCTGTTTAAATTGATTCCTAAACTCGTATCTTAAATGGTCTTGGATTTTTCTAAATATTCCAGTGTGAAAATCGGGGGCAGAGTGGAGGTGGCGTTGTTGCGCGCTTGCGGGAGCTATGAGGTGCAGATGGTAGGCTTGGGCAATAATCTCTTAGTTTCCCCCCATGCGCGCAATCTAGCGATTCTAGATCGTTGCTTTGACTATATAGAGGATATGGGAAGTTTTGTAGAGGTGGGGGCGAGGACGAGCGCGCAAAAACTCTTTGGCTATTTTAGAGATCACAATTTAGGAGGACTAGAATTTTTAAGCGCGTTGCCTGGAAGTGTGGGCGGATTGCTTAAGATGAATGCAGGGATGAAAGCCCACCAAATGAGCGATGTCGTGTTACAAGCCAATATCAATGGGACATGGGTGGACACAGAAGCGTTAGGTTTGGCGTATCGTACTAGTGCGTTTGAGGGCGTGGTCTTTGGGGTACGCTTGCAAAAGAAGCGTGGTTTTAGAGAAGGGATTTTACAAGAATGTAAACAAATGCGCGCCTACCACCCCAAGAAGCCCAGTTTTGGGAGCTGTTTTAAAAACCCGCCCGGGGATTTTGCCGGCAGGCTATTAGAGGCGGCGGGGCTTAAGGGGTTTAGCTTGGGACGGGTGGGCTTTTCTAGTGCGCATGCCAATTTTCTCATCAATATAGGGGGCGCGCACTTTGAGGAAGCCCTAGATTTGATTGCCCTAGCTAAAGAACAGGTTTTTGAATCTTTTGGGATTTTATTACAAGAGGAGGTATGTATTCTCACTTAAAAGTTCCAAAAAGTCTACACAAGTAACAAGAGATCTCAAATCATCATTCGATTCTTGCCAATATCTTAACAAAATTTGCAATTATTACGATGTAGGTACTAGCCACTATCCGCGTTCTTTCAGGGTGTTGTGGATCGTTGGCTGGAGCCTCAAAAATTTTAGTCTAATATAAAGGAGAGTAGATGGCCTATCATATAGAAACAAAAGCTTTTAGCGTAGAACCCACTTCTTATTCCCAACGGCTCTTACAAGTTACTTTAAGCCAAGACACTATCGAGAAATTCCTCGAAGAAATTGCAGTGTATCCCGTGCAAGCTTTGGAATATAAATCCTTCTTGCGTTTCAGGGTAGCGCAAATTTTAGACGCGCTTTGCGAGCACAAACTCAAACCTTTCTTAGAAAAATCTCTGGGGGATCGCAACACGGGTGCGTTATTGGTCAACCCACAGGGAGTTGATCGTGTTGAACAGGGCGATGAAATGGTCAAAATTGCCACGGCTTTTGTGCATCTGATTGGACGCTCTAATTTTGACTTGATGACCGGGCAGTTCTACGCCCGTTGGGCCGTGCTCAACACCGACAATTCAGATAGCTATCTGAGAAAGCCTGATAGGCCTTTGGAATTACACAACGACGGGACTTTCGTCAACGAGGTGACCGACTATGTGTTGATGTATAAGATTGACGAACAAAACATGGAGGGGGGAGATTCGCAACTTCTACACCTAGATGATTGGGAGGAGCTAGACAAATTCTACAATCACCATTTGGCTAAGAGAGTGATGCGCTGGTCTGCGCCTCCTAGCAAGAATGTTACCAGCGATGTTTATCATCCCGTCTTTGAAGCCGATAGCCATGCCAACCCCGTCATGCTCTACATCGATCAGTTTGCACAGCCCAAAGATTACGAGGAGGGCGTGTATTTGGCTGACTTGGGCGATTCCTTGGAAAACTCCAAGGCTAAGTTATCTTTTCCGGTCCCAGTGGGGCAGTTCTTACTCATCAACAACCTTTTTTGGTTACACGGGCGGGATAGGTTTCAGGCGCATCCAAATTTGCGGCGGGAGTTGATGCGTCAAAGAGGCTACTTTTCTTTTAGCACCAATCCTTTCAGCCGCTATAAAGACTTTAAAAACTTCTAAAGCATGGCTGTGATTTACGATTGCGCCATCGTGGGGGGGGGAATCTTGGGGCACTCTGTCGCGATGCAGTTGCTGGAGAGATACCCCGACTTCAAGGTAGTGCTCTTGGAAAAGGAATCCCAAAGTGCCATGCACCAAACAGGGCGCAATAGTGGCGTGATCCATGCCGGCGTATACTACACCCCTGGCACGCTCAAAGCCCGTTTTTGCTACGAAGGCAATAGGGCGACTAAAGAGTTTTGCGCCAATCACGCCATCCCTTACGAAGAATGTGGCAAGTTATTGGTAGCTAGTGATGAATTAGAGATGCGTAGAATGCAGGACCTCTTGGAGCGCACAAAAGAGAACGGATTAGAGAGAGTGTGCTTAGATGCCCAAGAGCTCAGAGAAATGGAAAAAAACATCGTGGGTTTGGGAGGCATATTTTTTCCTACAAGTGGTATTGTAAGCTATGTAGAAGTTACACAGACAATGGCCAGGTGCTTTAAAGAGAGAGGTGGAGAGGTCATTTACAATGCCCAAGTGGTGGGTCTTAGCGAGCACGCTAGAGGGGTTAAGATCAGCACATCAAATGGGGTATTCGAGAGTAATTATCTCATTTCGTGTTGTGGTCTGCATAGCGATCGCTTAGTGCGCATGTTGGGCATTGTGCCAGATTTCACCATTTGTCCCTTTAGAGGAGAGTATTTCAAGCTTATTAGTCAGCATAATCAAATCGTCAAGCACTTAATCTATCCCATTCCCGATCCGAGTATGCCTTTTTTAGGAGTGCATTTGACAAAGATGATTGATGGGAGTGTAACCGTTGGCCCTAATGCAGTGTTGGCCTTTAAAAGAGAGGGATATTTAAAGAGTGATGTGGGTTTGCAGGATTTGAAAGAGATGATCATGCATAGAGGGGTGAGAAAGGTAATTGCCAAATATTTCAGTGCGGGTCTCTTAGAGCTCAAGCACTCCTTTTGTAAGAAGAGTTATCTATCTTTGGTGCAAAAATATTGCCCCTCTTTGCGCTTAGAGGATTTGCAACCCCACCCAGCTGGAGTGCGTGCGCAAGCGGTGAGCAATGAGGGGGAGCTCATTGAAGATTTTCTCTTCTGCAATACGGAACGCAGTGTAAATGTATGCAATGCCCCTAGCCCAGCAGCCACTTCGGCATTGCCCATTGGCCGTCACATTGTGCAACAACTGGAAAATCTTTTAGCGTGATATTTTTTTGAGGCAGTATACGATATATTTGACGAGATTTGTTATAAGTGTCTTAGAATGAGCCCTAGGGAGTGTTGATGGAGAAGTTTGTAGATAAGAATTACTTTTTGGTGACTAAAACCAACACCAAAGGTGTGATCACCTACGCTAACAAACCTTTTATAGACATTGTAGGAGGAAATGGAGAAAAGGATTTGTTACACAAGCCACACAATGTGGTGCGCCATCCTGACATGCCTAAGTTAATCTTCAAGATGATGTGGGGGGCTATCAAGCAGAAACAGGAAATTTTTGCCTATGTCAAGAATAAAACTTTCAACGGAGATTTCTACTGGGTTTTTGCAAATGTGACGGTGTCCGTGGATGCCAATGGTATGGTGGTGGGCTATTACTCCGTGCGCCGTGCACCTAATAGGAAAGCTGTGAGTATTGTAAGTGCCTTGTATAAAAATTTGTTAGATGCGGAAAAGCGTGGAGGGATACAAGCGAGCACAACGCTCTTGGAAGATACTCTGCAAGAAGAGGGCTGTGACTACCATGCTTGGGTCAATAGATTACAACGACTATAGGGAGCGTATATGCTGGGTTGGTTGACAGCGAAGAAGGATGATTCTCTGCGAAAAATCGCAGATTGTGTGATGGCTGTGCGCGATGGTCACTTGGAGCACCGCATTACAGAAATTGATGAAAAAAGCCCTTATGCAGCGATCGCGCATGGCCTCAATGATTTGCTTGATCAAATCGAATCGGTGTTTAGAGAAATGGATGCCTGCGTCAAAGCAGCGCACGAAGGTAGGGATTATCGCAATATTTTCCATGAAGGTTATCGTGGGGTGTTTAAGCAGTACGCACAGCATGTAGAGACTCATGTTAAAGGAATCACGGCAATTAACAATAGCGAGATTGTGTCGAAATTAGCGAACATGGACGGGGGAGCTAAGGGAATCAGGGATGTGCTCGCCAAGCTTGATGATAAAGTCAAGCAGTCTGCACAAAACAAAGAGTTGGTGCAACACATTGAAGAAAACTCTTTGACAAGTCAGAAGCAAATTGAAACCATTCGTGCAGATTTGGCACATTTCAGTGATAATTGCAATAATGTGAATGTGGTCATGGATGATTTACGCAATAAGATGGACTTTGTCATGCAGGTTACTAATGTGATCAGCGACATCGCTGATCAGACCAATTTATTGTCCCTAAATGCAGCCATTGAAGCGGCTAGAAGCGGGGAGCACGGGCGCGGGTTTGCCGTCGTGGCTGATGAAATCCGCAAATTAGCTGAAAAAGTGACCAAGGAAGTGAGCAGTATTAAGGCGAGCTTTAGTCACTTTCAAGAGGATATTGTCAAGTTGGGCAAGGAATTTAGCGAAGTGAGTTCTCTGAGCTCAGGCATCCAACAGCACTTTGAGGAATTTCTAAAAGTGCTCAAAACCTTTGTGGATAATAGCCATGAGAGTTTGGATAAATCCAAAGAGCTGGAGAGTGGGCTAGAGCACATCATGCGCCATATCGAGTGGATTGTGTTAAAAATGAATGTCTACCGAAGTGTGGTTACCAATAGTAAAGACAATATTGAGCTGGAAAAAGCTTTGGGATCGGAAAGTTTGGTGCTCATTCACGAAATTTTGGACAGCCTCAAAGACCATTACAATCTTGGAGAAGTGAATACTATGGTGACGCGCCTGCAGACCTTAGATGCCATAGAAGTTCCCTAGAACTTCATAGACATGTTAGAATGGTATAAAAAGGACGCGTATGAAATATGTGAAATTGGCGGTGGCTGTGATTGTAACCCTGGGATTGTTCATCGGGGGGTTGGCATTTGAGCGTTTCGTGTTGGGAAGGCATAGCGTTAGAGCTCCGGCTAGTCAGATCAACTTAGAGCTTAAAGAAAGCCAACAGGTTACTCCCAAAGCTTACAGCGTGCAGTTGCTTTTTAGCAGTGGGAGCGCGCTGTTGAATGCACAGAATTTGAGCGTTGAACAAGAAGAGAGCATTAAAAATGCCTTCAAGCAGATCAACCTTTTGGCCAAGGAGAGCAAGTTATGTCAAGAGACCAGTTATAGCTTGCGTCCTAGTTATAATTTTGTCGAGCACAAACAGGCATTGTCAGGCTATCGGCTGTATGCTGGTATGGCTTGCGAGTTTGATGTGACAAAGGCAGGAGCCTATGAAAAATTGCGCGATCAGATCGCTAGGATTGCTGCAGAAAACACTTTTTTTGTGCTCAACACACCCGCCCTGCACCTGCGAGTCGACGCAAAAGATCGTGCCGGTCTGCAAACTTTGCTCTTAAATAAAGCGCAACAAGAGCGCGATCTCTTTGCAAAGACTTTAGGTAAGCAATGCCTCAT
Organism: Helicobacter salomonis; assembly: GCF_017979425.1. GTDB lineage: Bacteria > Campylobacterota > Campylobacteria > Campylobacterales > Helicobacteraceae > Helicobacter > Helicobacter salomonis. The sequence continues at coordinate 56,574 of NZ_JAERIS010000001.1, forward strand.
CAGAGACCTCAGCTTTTACTCTGCTGAAGATAACTTCACCCGTTTTGCTCTAGCCCATGAGAGTGCGCCACGCCGCATGCAACTTAGCTTGAGCGCTAAACTTACTCTGCGTTGTTTTTAAAGGTTTGATCGCCGGGCAGAATTCCGCTCTGCAAGCGTGTGGCTTGTGTTTGAGCGGGTGTGGGTTCTCAGCGCACCTGGTGGTAGCGCGCAATCACGATCTAGATTCTTTATCGTTAGTGGCGGTGTGTTTTAACTCTACAAGCAGTTTTTCTACTTCTTGTTGGAGATGTCTAAGGTCTTTGGAATTGTCCAAAATAAAAGAACTAAGAGCCTTTTTGGTTTCAATATCCATCTGCGCGTTAAGGCGCTCCAAAATTTGATCCAGATTGAGTTTATCGCGCTTGGCTACACGCTGGATTTGCAAAGCTCTAGGAGCATAGACTAACACCACATCAGAGATGCCGTAACTTTCTGGTCCCTTTACTTCAAAGTAAAGAGGAATGTCCAAAAAGTAGAGTTGGCGGTGGGCTTCTAGCTGTTGGGCTTGATCGAGTATTGCCGCACGCACTTTGGGGTGAAGCAGAGCTTCCAGTTTAGCACGCGCTGCCCCGTCGCTAAAGATAAGGGGAGCTAGGGCTTGACGCGTGATGGTGTCTTTGATTGCCACTTGAGGAAAGAGATGCGCAATTTCTGCATTATGTTTTTCAAAGAGGTCGTGGGCGATCTGATCCGCATCTAGCACGTGGTAGCCATGCAAGCGCAAGAGGTTGGCTACAGTGCTCTTGCCTGTGCCAATCCCCCCGGTGAGCACGAGCGCATTTTGTAGATTCAATTTTTGAGCAATCTTGCGCACGCACCCTTGAGCCACTGAGGTTGAGCAAAGGCAGCGTGGTGGATTTCAGCATTGTAATAACGCAATCCATCGAGCATGTCGATTTTTTGGAGCAACATGTCGGCCAAGGGGTGATAGTGCTTGGAGATGAAGAGATAAATTTGAGGAGTAGGCGCATAAGGAGTATTAAAGGGCATTAAAATCTGCGCACACGCCTGTAGATCCTTCAAAGTGTCTTTAAAGGCTTCTTGTTCCAGAAGAGGACTGGGGGCTGTGGAAACCATAAAACCTTTGGGAGCTAGCATGCGCTGCAGCCCATCCACTTGATGAGCCGTGGGAGTGCTCAATAAAATGATGATATCATAGGGTTGCAAGTCTAAATCGAGGATTTTACTATAGAGCTTGAAGCGGGCATGGGTTTTGGTCTCTTTAAACTGAGGTAGAAAAGCGTGCAAATTCTCCAGCATTGCATGGTCTTCCTGCACAAAATCCACATGTATGTCTTCATGTTTGAGCAATTCAAAGGCGATTTGCGTATCAAACCCCCCAGTAATGAGCACGCGCTTTGGGTTAGGGTGCACACACGCACTCCCATGCGCTAACAACTCACTCTGGATAAAGGGGTAACTTTGAAAAAACATCCACTCTTGCGTGTTATTGCGCACAATCCCCACCTGCGCACAATCCGTTCCAACGATTTCTAACTGGTGTGCCATTAGAACTCTTTACGGGGGTCTTGCGCCCCATACATCACACGACTTTTCTGATCGACAACAATCGCATTCACATCACCCATCACGGGTTTTACCACAATTTTATAACCCATCTTCTCCAAATTCTCTTGTACATCTTTGACCATGCCAAAGGGCTCCGTGCGGATTTCATCAGGCAACCACTGCATGTGAAAGCGCGGAGCACTCACCGCTTGAGAGATATTCATTCCATGGTCGATCACATTGCTAATCACCTGTAAGACCGTGGTAATAATGCGCGCTCCCCCAGGACTGCCCACCACCATAAAGACCTTATTGTGTTTGAGCACAATGGTAGGCGACATGGAGCTAAGGGGGCGTTTGCCCGGCTCAATAGCGTTGGCATCGCCCCCGATTAATCCGTAGAGATTGGGTACACCGGGTTTAATGGAGAAATCATCCATTTCATTATTGAGCAAAAAGCCCGCTCCATTGATCGCAGCCGCACTGCCGTAGTAGTCGTTCACGGTGTAGGTGATGCTCACCGCATTGCCCCATTTATCTGCGACAGAATAGTGCGTGGTATTCTTGCCCTCATGGATCTGTCCTAACCCTGGTTGTACTTTGGCACTATCAGTAGCCTTGTTGGGTAAAATATCCTCATAGATTTTCTTCGCATAAGCCTTGCTAGTGAGCTTTTCGGTGGGAACGGTGGTGAAATCTGGATCGCCCATAAAAACCGAACGATCTGCGTAGGCTTGGCGCATGGCTTCTGCCATGACATGGATTGTTTGGCTGGAGCCAAAACCTAACGCGCTAATATCAGCGTTTTCCATCGTATTGAGAATTTGAATAATGTGCGTACCCCCTGAACTGGGAGGAGCCATAGAGATGATTTTATAGCCTCTATAGCTGCCTTCAATGGGTTTACGCCACACCACTTTGTATTGGGCCAAATCCTCTTTAGTGATAATCCCCCCATTCTTCTTCATGTCTGTTGCAATCAAATCTGCGATTGCACCCTTATAAAATGCCTTTGCGCCCTCATTCTTGATGAGAGTGAGGGTTTTAGCTAAATCCTTTTGCACCAAGAGATCTCCAGCACTATAGGCAACTGAACCCTTTTTGAGGAAGTACTTGCGACTACTAGCATACTTGGCAAAGCGAGGCTTGGCATCTAACATAGTTTCCCCCTGCCGTTGCGTGAGTCTAAAACCCTTTTGAGCCAAGTCAATGGCGGGTTGAATCAAGGTTGCTAGTTTACGCGTGCCGTATTTCTTTAGCATGGCATCCATGCCAGCTACGGTGCCAGGCACTCCTGCAGCCAAATAGCCATCGGTACTTAATTTGGGAATTACATTGCCTTCTTTGTCTAAATACATATTTCTAGTTGCTTTGAGTGGAGCTTTTTCTCTAAAATCTAAAGTGATATTCTCCCCATTGGCTAGATGAATCACCGCAAAGCCCCCACCCCCTAAGTTACCCGCTGCTGGATGCACCACCGCCAACGCATAGCCCATTGCTACTGCTGCATCGATCGCGTTCCCCCCCTCATCTAAGACGCGTTGGGCAATTTTATCAGCCAGAGGATGACTAGAGAGAGCTAATGCCTTGCCCTTAATAGGAGGCAAGCTCGCCGCAAGCGCGCTGGAGCTAAGCCCGATGCCCACACAAAGCACCGCCAACACACGCCACATTTTAACCATATAAAAACTCCTGATATCTAAATGCGCTATCCTAACATGACTAGACTTACAGCCAGCACAATTAGGTTATAATAGCCCAAATTGATAAAGGACGCTTGTGGTCTTGGCTCTTAAATACCGCCCTCGGCATTTCAAAGATTTAGTCGGGCAAGAAAGCGTGTCTCAAACCCTGAGCTTGGCTTTAGAGCAGGGGCATTTAGCGCATGCTTATCTCTTTAGCGGACTCAGAGGCTCTGGTAAGACCTCCAGTGCGCGCATTTTTGCCCGTGCCTTGCAATGTGAAAAAGCTCCCACCAGTGTTCCCTGCGATGTTTGCACAAATTGCATCGACGCGTTACAAAATAGACATGTAGATATTATCGAGATGGATGGCGCATCTAATCGCCGCATTGAAGATATCCGTGATGTGATTGAACAAACCAAGTATAAGCCTAGCATGGGGGCTTATAAAATCTTCATCATCGATGAAGCCCACATGCTCACTAAGGAGGCATTCAATGCACTCCTAAAGACCTTAGAAGAACCTCCCGCGCATGTCAAATTCATTTTAGCTACCACAGATGCCCTCAAATTACCCGCGACGATTTTAAGCCGCACCCAACATTTCCGCTTCAGAAAAATCCCTCTCAAAGCCATTGTAACGCACTTACAAAGAGTCTTAGAGGTTGAGGGTGTGAATTATCAGGAAGGGGTATTAGAGATGTTGGCTAGAAGTGCACAGGGGAGTTTGCGCGATACTCTCACTCTCACGGAGCAGGCCATCAATTACTGCAACGCTAGCTTGACCATAGAAGCTACCGCGCGGATGCTGGGCATGGTGGATAGCAAGGTATTAGGAGATTTTTTTGAGGCGCTTCTCAATGAGTCTGCGCGCGTGCACACCCTCCTACAAACCTTTAATAGCTACGATCCTCATACGGTCTTAGATGAGATGGCGCTCTTTCTTAAAGACGCACTCTTAGAGGAGAAATTCCCCCTTGTCTTGTTAGATCGCTGGATGGGTATTTTAGCCCAAGCCAAAAGTCTCTTGCATATGGGTGCAGATGGGGATTTTGTGCTGACCCTAAGCGCACTCAAAATGCAAGCTACCCACAATCCTCCCAGCACTCAGGCTATGTCTGCTCCTACAGCCTCTAAAGTAGTAACACCTCCTCCTGCTCCAAGAGTAACTCTTGCCCCGCAGGCAGCCCAACAGCCGCCCTCCGCCCCCAAAGAGTTATTTCATCAGCTCGTCGCTAAACTTTACGCGCATGATCAAGAGTTAGGCACACTCTTTCAAAGACATATACATTTCTGTAGTTTTCAAAATAAAACCCTACAATGGCAATCGGATGCACCCCCGCATGTAAGGGAGGTGTTTAAGAAACACTATGATGCGATGAGGCAAAAGGTACAAGAGGTTTATGGCAGTGGTGTGGAGATTCAAGCGGTTAGAACAGCCTCCACACCCCCCTATGCACCTTTAAACTCACCCCACCAGGATATTATAGGGGCGGTGCGTGAACACTTGGGCGTTATAGAGGTTAAGGTGGAGGATTCGTGAATATCCAAGCCAATTTAGCACAACTAGATTCTGTGTTAGTGCGTCTTGACTCCTGGATCGAACGCCACGCTCTGCCCGTGATTATTCTTTTACAAGGCACGCTAGGGAGTGGTAAAACCACTTTGGTGCAACACTTCTGCCAAACCCACCACGCCCCGCAAGCTACCTCACCTACCTTCAGCCTTATGCATACCTACCCCGCTGAGGATTTTTGCATTTACCATTACGATTTTTATCTCAAGGAAATCCATGAGCTCTTGGAGATGGGGGTGTTGGAAAACTTGGAATGTGAGGGGGTACACTTTGTGGAGTGGGGTTCTGAGGCACTTAAAGAGATGTTGGTCAAGTTGGGTTTTAGTGTGCTCACACTGAAGCTACAAACCCATCAAGAAATGCGCACTTATAGGTTTAGTGATGGATAAACTCAGCGCGATTCACTTGAGCAAACAGATCAAAAAGACCATGATCGTGCATGATGTTTCCTTAGAAGTAGAGAGCGGGCAGGTAGTGGGTTTGCTAGGACCTAATGGAGCAGGCAAAACCACCACCTTTTATATGATCTGCGGGTTATTGCGTCCTAGTGGGGGGAGTGTGGCGCTCAATGATATTGATCTCTCCAACTACCCTCTGCACAAACGATCCAATTTAGGTATTGGTTACCTGCCCCAAGAGTCGAGTATTTTTAAAGATTTAAGCGTGTTAGACAATTTGATGCTAGCTGCCCAAACCACTTTTAAAAGCGCTAAAGAAGCGATGCAGCGCATTGAAGAGATGTTAGAAGCATTCAATATCCAAGCGATTCAAAAGCGCAAGGGCATGTCTTTGAGTGGGGGGGAGCGCCGACGCGTGGAGATTGCGCGCGCACTTATTAAAAGTCCTAAATTTATTCTGCTCGATGAACCCTTCGCAGGAGTTGATCCCATTGCGGTGTTAGATATTCAAAAGATTATCGAACGCCTTGTAGAGATGAATATCGGAGTGCTCATCACCGATCACAATGTGCGCGAAACCTTGAGTGTATGCCACCACGCCTATGTGATCAAGAGCGGCACTTTGCTGGCCAGTGGTAGTAGCGATCAAATTTATGAAAATGAATTGGTCAGAAAGCACTATTTGGGCGAGCATTTTAAAGCATGATGGCAGTCCTACGCCCCAAACTCGCGCCTAAGAATAAACTATCTGCTACTCTGAAAAGTTGGCTACCCATTTTACAGAGTGGACCACTCGAAATAGAAGAGACTTTGCAAGCTTATGCAAAAGATAATCCTTGCGTGCAAGTGCAAAGTGCTTTGAGTGCGGATTTTAGCACATGCCAAATGCATAAAGTCGCCCGCTCCAATACTCCCAGTCTTAAAAATACGATGAGTGATAAGATTGAGAGCTTGAGCGTGCGCGAATCTACGCTTTATGAAACTTTAAACCAACAGCTCTTACCTCCCCTCTTTCCTACAGAGATTTCTGTGCAAATTGCTCAAGACATCATCGACAACATCAATCAAGAGGGTTATTTTGAAGGCGATGTGTGCGATTTAGCTTTGGCTTTAGGTGTTTGCGTAGAAGATTACGAAAAGGTACGCCAACGCTTTGCCTACCTAGACCCTCCGGGCGTGGGCGCGCGCGATCTGCAAGAGAGTTTTTTCTTCCAACTAAGCCAACATAGCGAATTGGACGCGCCTATTTACGAATTATGCACTCAAATTTTGGACGATCTAGCACAACATAGAGAATACAGCCATGTTGCTGGCTATGCGCAAGCCATGAAGATCATCACCTCTTTTAAAAACCCTCCCGCCCTAGATTTCCACGACCCCTCACCCTTGGTAATCCCTGATATTTTGGTGCTCGAAGAACAAGGGGAAATTTCCGTGCAACTCAACGATAGTTACTACCCTAAAGTGGTCATTGAAGAACCTAAAATTAAAGAATCCCATGACTATCTCAAGGAAAAACTCAAAGAAGCACGGGATTTAATTGACGCCTTGCAGATGCGCCAACAGACTATTTTAAAAATTGGCTTGATGCTGGTGGAATACCAATACGATTTTTTCAAGGGCAAAGAGATCAAACCCATGCGTTTGGTGGACATTGCTAATGAGTTCGGCTATTCCCCTAGCACGATTTCCAGAGCCATCTCCAACAAATATTTAGAGTGCACGCGCGGGATTTTCCCCATTAAGAGTTTCTTTACAACGGCTCTGGAGGGCGATATTTCCAATGCCTCAATCAAGGATTTTATCTTAGAGCGTATCAAAACCGAAGATCCTTTGAAACCCTTGAGCGATCTGAAGATTTTAGAGCTCGTAGAGGCTAAGTTTAATCTTAAGATGGTGCGGCGCACCATTACCAAGTACCGCAAGCTTTTGAATATTGCCAGCTCTTCAGAGCGTAAAAAACTCTATGGCATGCGCGCCAAGCATTAAGCCTAAGCGTGCTAGAATACTCCTTCCAAAAGGAGGCGCATGGTACCCATTCAGCGTAACACTAGAACGCGTGCAAACCACCATTCTTTGAGCGATGATGCACTGCTGGAGATGTTCCATCTTTACAATGCCACCTCCCAGGATCAGCTTGCTCCGCACCGGCTCCACAACTATTTGAAAGCCTTCAAGCTCTATAAGCAAATTATTCTAGGAAAAATCGCGCATGGAAAGGTCTTTTATCATTTAGCACAGATGTATGAAAAAGGGGAAGGCGTGCCTCAAAATGAGAAGAAAGCTTTGGATTGCTACAAAGGGGTTGTACAACATAGTCCTACAACCCAATGGATTTACATCAATGCGCTTAACAAGCTCATCTATGCCTACGAGACGGGTTGTGGAGTGCCTCAGGACACACAAAAAGCCCTAGAATACAAGAGCAAACTACAGACCAGTAAGTCTGAAGTGATGGGTACTCTATTGCGCCTCTACCTTAAAAAGGGTGCACCCAAAACCCCCAAGAAGATTTCATATTAAAGGACACGCATGCCAAATAACTTGAAACAACTCAGCGACGACGCACTGCTCGCTCTCTTCAACCGCTACAACCAAAATGCGCAGTTGGGCGCGCCCCACCAAGTACATGCCTACCTCAACGCTTTTGGGTATTTTAAGTGTATCGCACTGGGCGAGACGGACTTTGGTTACGAGTTTTACGCACTGGGCAAAGCCTACGAAGAGGGCCTGGGCGTACCTCAAGACCCCTCCAAAGCCCAAGCCCTCTACACCGAAGCCATCAAGCACTACCAAGTCTACGAGGGCGACGAGGACAAGCACTTAGAGGTCATTCGCCTCCTAGAGAAATGGCTCTGAAGTGCCGTCATGACCTTGACCTTTCTTATGGCGGTGTGTACGCCCGTGCTCATGTCCATGTTCGTTGTGTGTCCTATGATCCCGCTGATGCGTATTGAGGGGATCGTAGTGGGAGTTACACATTCTACTAGGTTGCCTGTGGTGGCCACTGGACTCTAGCCTTGCACCTTCTTGTGGGACGGGTGTCGCGCCATCAGTAGGCGTGTTAGCAAAGACTTCCAAATGATCGCATGGTGTGTGTGCGACCAATACCTCCAAAGAACCCTCCAACCTCTCCGCGAGTTCCTGAAAGGCTTTGAGGTCTTCTTGTTTGATGTTTTGGATCAAAATATCCATACAACCTCCTTGATGGACTGGAGTTTAGCTCCAGTTACACTGAATATTAGTCTATAAAAAATAATTAATCCTTAACCACACCAGCCCTAAACATGCTATAATGCGCGCATACGATCGCGGAGAAAATATGGATATCAAGAGTGCCTTTCTGCAACATTTTGAGCATTTAAACCATGTGCGTGTGCCTAGCTCTAGCCTTGTGCCCGATGATTCCAGCTTGCTTTTTACCAATGCAGGCATGGTACAGTTTAAAGATATTTTCCTAGGCAAGGTCGCGCCTTTTACCCCGCGCGCCACCAGTGCCCAGCTGTGTATGCGCGCTGGGGGCAAACATAATGACTTAGAAAATGTGGGCTATACCAACCGCCACCATACTCTCTTTGAGATGTTGGGAAATTTCTCCTTTTTTGATTATTTTAAAGAAGAGGCAATCGCTTATGCCTATGATTTTGTGCATAAAACTCTAGGCTTTCAAAATAAAGATATTTACATTAGTGTGCATGAAAAGGACACGCAAGCTTATAAGTTGTGGCAAAAATTCGTGCCTGAGAGTCATATCAAGACAATGGGGGATAAAGACAATTTTTGGCAGATGGCAGATACAGGGCCTTGTGGGTATTGCAGTGAGATTTACATCGATCAGGGCGCGCAGGCTTTCCATTCTGATCAGGATTATTTCGGGGGCGAGGGGGATCGCTTTTTAGAAATATGGAACTTAGTGTTCATGCAATACGATCGCTCTAAAGAGGGTGGGCTCACCCCTTTAAGTCAACCTTGTATTGACACGGGCATGGGATTAGAGAGGGTGCAAGCTCTGCTAGAGGGCGTGCAAAATAATTTTGACAGCTCTTTATTCAAGCCCTTGATGGCGTGCATTGGAGAGGTCTTTGAGTTGCCCTACAGCGCGCATAAGGAATCCTTTAGAGTGCTGGCCGATCACGCTAGAAGCGTGGCGTTTTTATTAGCTATGGGGGTGTATTTTGACAACACGGGGCGGGGCTATGTCTTACGCCGTATTTTACGCCGTGCACTAAGGCATGGCTATTTGCTCGAACATGCCAAGGGGCGCGAACTAAACGAGCCCTTTTTCTATAAAATCTTGGGGAGTGTGTGCGCGTCCATGCGCGATTATTCCATTCTCCAGGAACAGCAAGAGAGCTTGCAAGCCGAATGCAAGGCAGAAGAAGAGTTGTTTTTAAGCACCTTAGAAAAGGGCATGCACCTTTTTGAAAGCGCGCTGGCAGAAAGCAATGAGATTTTCAGCGGAGCAGTGGCATTTAAACTCTATGACACTTATGGATTTCCCCTAGATTTGACCATGGACATGCTTAGAGATAAGGGAATCGAGGTCGATTTAGCCGGCTATGAGGCGTGTATGCAGGAGCAAAGAGCGCGTTCACAATTTAAACAGAGTGGAGTAAAAGACGGCTTAAAAACTTTGGATTTGAGCAAATTAGAGCCAAATGCTTTTGAGGGTTACCACCACGAGAGCTTGAAAGCGAGCATCCGCGCGCTGTATGCGCCCGATGTGCAAGGGGGGTTAGTTTCTGTGCAAAGTGTGACACAAGATACAAAAGCCTATGTCGTGCTGGACAAAACCCCTTTTTATCCTCAAGGTGGGGGGCCCATTGGAGATAAGGGCGTGTTGTTAGACTTGGAGCACAACCCCATCGCACATGTACTAGACACCCAAAAGGTGGGTGCGATCAATATTAGTCTTGTGGAGTTTAAAAGGGAGGTGCGTGTGGGAGATTATGTGGTCGCGCAGGTGATTGATCGCGCTGAGATTGCCAAACACCACAGCGCGACCCATCTATTACACCTAGCCCTTAAGGAAGTTTTGGGCAAAGCAGCACAAGCTGAGGGTAAAAACGCCCAGATTCAGCAAAAGGGGAGTCATATAGAAGCCACGCGCCTACGCTTTGACTTTAGTTTCTACCGCGCCTTGAGCGATGCGGAGATAGAGGCGGTGGAAGAGTTTGTAAATACCCAAATTAGCATGGGGGCTGGCACTGATATTGAGCACATGGGAGCAGAAGCTGCTAAACAGAGCGGGGCAGTGATGTTGTTTGAAGATAAATATTTAGAAGAAGTGCGGGTGGTGCGTATTGCCGATAGTTTGGAGGCATGCGGAGGGGTGCATGTGCGTGATAGCGCACATATTGGAGGCTTTGCCATTACCAAGAGCTCGAGCGTGAGCGCGGGGGTAAGACGCATTGAGGCGGTGTGTGGGAAGGCGTATTACCAATTCATCGCTCAAGAGCGCGCCACCCTCAGACAAGCGCGCCAAAAGTTAAAAACCTCTGATCTGCTCAAGGCTTTAGATGTTAAAGCGCAATCTGTTACACCCAAACCAAATTGTGCGCACTTGGTGCAATGGCATTCTATCCACGATAAACAGCTTGCCCTTTTACACGCCCAAAAAGAGCATCTTAAGGAGTTTTTCGCGCTTGTGGATGAGCATAAAAAGCAGCAAAAGAACTTGGTCGCGCTTTTTCTTTATCCTAATTTACAAAAACAGGGCTTGGAGTTGTCGCTTAAATCTGTCGGGAATGAGGATATGTTAGCTCTGTTGACTCTCTTGAAAAGTCAGCTAGAAACTCTAGGTTATGGACATAAAGGAGGAGGCAAACGCGATTATGTGTCTTTGCTCATTCAAAAGCAAGAGGGTGCGCTCACCTCTGAGGAAATTGACCATTTAGTCCAAACACTCAAACAAAGCACTTTGGAGTTTATGGCAGGCTGATGCATACTAACACGCTCTTTTTGATGCTCTTTGTCTCGCTCATCTTGGGATTGGTTGGGTTGCTCATCTTTTTATGGGGGCTCAAAGGCAAGCAGTTTAATGATGAAAAGAAGATGTTAGAAGTCTTGCTTTATGATGGCCCTAGCGATCTGCGCACTGCCAAACAAGAGGAAGTTAAGTCTAGAAAGAAAGGATAACATGGGCGAGTTGTATGATGTAGTGGTAGTGGGGGCAGGCCCTAGCGGAATTGCCACAGCTGTGGAGTGCAAACTCAATGGAATCCCTAAGGTACTCTTATGTGAAAAAGAGGTACAGAGTTGTGGCATGATACGCAAGTATTACAAGGCCAACAAGCGCGTGGACAAGGATTATCGCAAGCAAGTTGTAGACATTAAAGGACATATCCCCTTTAGCGACACTGACAAGGAAGGTGCGCTAGAGGTCATGGAAAAGGCTCTACACGAGCATGCCATTGAAGTGGCCTACCAAACCAGTATTGAGGGCGTGGTCAGAAAAGACGGTCACTTTGAGGTGGTGAGTGGATCTAATCAGGTTTTCAAGGCTAAAAGTGTGGTGATCGCCATTGGTAAGATGGGGCAACCCAACCGCCCCTCTTATCCCATCCCCGTAGAGGTGATGCGCCAAGTGGTTTATACGATCAATGATTGCAGAGAAAAAGAAGATGTTTTAGTAGTGGGTGGAGGCAATTCGGCCGTGGAATACGCCATCGCGCTCTCCAATACCAATAACACCACCCTCAACTACCGCCAGACCACTTTTAGCCGTGTGAATGAGGACAATTTGAGGAATTTAGAGGAAGCCTTTGAGAGGAATTTGAATCAAAAATTGGGCGTAGATATTGAAGGCTTGAGTGGACTCGAGGGAAAAGTGCAGGTGCATTTTAAAGATGGAACACAAGCCCTCTTTGATCGTGTTCTCTTTGCCATTGGAGGCTCAACTCCCCTAGAATTTCTCAAAAAATGTAAAGTTGCCTTGAGCGAGAGCAATTTACCCCTTGTGAGCCCTGAACATGAAAGCAGCATTGCTAATTTGTACATTGTAGGCGACATTGTCTACAAATCAGGGGCGAGCATTGGGATCGGACTGAATGCGGGCTTTGAAGTGGCACAGGTGCTCAAAGAGCGCTTGATTTAGTTTGCTCAAAGCTCTTTTTTTGGCCTGCGCTTTAATAGGGGCTGCGAGCTCTCAGTCGCGTGCCATGACGACACAATACAAAGGAGAACGGATGCAATTTTTTAAAGTTTTTGTCAAAACAGATGCGCAGGGTTTTTTGGACCTCAAATTCGGAGGCAATGCGAGCGCAGAATTTTTAGATCAGGGCTTACCTAAACGATCGCCTGAGATTAGCTGGGAAGCCGTGCCTGGAGCTAAGAGTTATGCCCTAGAAATTGTGGACGATGATGCCACTCCCGTGGTGGGTAAACCCTTTATCCACTGGGTGGTGGGCAATATCACAGGCACTAAGTTAGCTGAAAATGCCTCTTTAGAAAATAAACAGATCGTTCAAGGGATCAATTCGCTCACGGAAGGGTATTTGCGCTCTTCCTTGAGTCCAGAGGAAAAACGCGCCTCCAATTTGGCCAATAGCACCTATATTGGACCCATGCCCCCCAATGCCGATCATCACTATTTAATCCAAGTTTACGCTTTGGACATTGTGCATGTTGATTTAACCCCTCCCTTTTTTATTAACGATCTGCACGATGCAATTCGCGGACATATCCTCGGCTTGGGACGCGTAGAGTTCAAATACCCTCAAATGCGTCGCTAATGGAGTTTTAAACTTGGACATGTTAAAGTCGGGGCTTTATCCGAGTTCCATGCAAAGGCCCTAAGACATGCAAGATTGTGTGTTAGAGATGGATATTCATGCCATCGCTCAGATCCTCCCCCACCGCTACCCATTTTTGTTGGTGGATCGGGTGGTGTGCCTGCAAACCTATAAGCAGGTGCATGCTTATAAAAATATCACTTATAACGAAGAAGTGTTCACCGGGCATTTCCCTAGCAAGCCCATTTACCCTGGTGTGCTCATTGTAGAGGGCATGGCGCAGGCGGGTGGGCTTTTAGCATTTGTGAGTCTTTTTGGAGTCGATCCAGAAGTGGCGTGCACAAAGCTCGTGTATTTCATGACCATCGATCGGGTAAAATTTAGAAATCCTGTTGCACCCGGCGATCAACTCCATTACCATTTAGAAGTGCTCAAATACAAGGGTATGATCTGGCAGGTAGGGGGTGTAGCTAAAGTGGATGACAAGGTCGTGGCAGAAGCGGAGCTAAAGGCCATGATTGTAGATAAAGAGAGTGGCAAACGGGGTGTGGGGGAGGCGCAATGATTGCATCCACAGCTGTTATCGATCCTAAGGCCTGCATTGCCCCTTCTGTACGCATTGGGCATTTTTGCGTGATAGGACCCAATGTAACCTTAGGAGAGGGCGTAGAGCTTTACAATAATGTAACCATATTAGGGCACACTACGATCAAGAGAGATAGCAGAATTTTTCCCTACACCACTTTGGGCACAATCCCTCAGGATCTGAAATATAGCGGAGAAGAGACACAACTTGTCATCGGAGAACGTAACCTGATTCGAGAGTATTGCATGATCAATCCGGGCACTCAGGGCGGGGGGGGTGTTACGTGTATAGGTGATGATAATCTCTTGATGGCATATGTGCATGTGGCCCATGACTGCCAAATTGGCAGTCATTGCATTTTGGCTAATGGCGTAACTCTAGCAGGGCATGTTGAAGTGGGGGATTATGTCAACATCGGTGGACTTACAGCCATCCACCAATTTGTGCACATCGCCAAGGGTTGCATGGTGGCTGGAGCCAGCGCGCTAGGTAAGGATGTGCCCCCCTATTGTATTGTAGAGGGGAATCGTGCCTTCATCAAGGGGATCAACCGCCACCGCATGCGCAAACTCTTACAGGGAAATGAAATCGATTTTATCAATGCACTTTACAAGCAGCTTTTTATGTGTACGAACACCTCGATTCGCGATAACGCCACCAAATTACTTGAGATGTATGCAGACAATCCCCATGCGCAGGAAATCTGTGGCTTTATTTTAAAAAGTGAACGCGGCGTGGCTTTCAAGGCTGCATATTTGACCCAGGAGGATATATGAATACCCGTTATTGTAGCTTTTGTAATAAACCTGAGAGCACTTTGGGTTACCAGCGTCGCCTCGTGTTTTCCTCTAAGAAATCTGGTAAGGATACCCATGTGTGTGAGTATTGCATCGAATATCTTTACAAGGAGCTCCACACCGATTTGCACCCCAATGTGTTAGATAATCAGAGATTAGAGCTTATCGAGAGTGCGCTTCCCAAAGTCAATAAGAGTGTGAGTGCGACTCTCGTGCCCTCTCCAAGTGTGCTCAAGGAGTATTTAGACAATTATGTAGTGGGACAGGAGGAAGCAAAGAAGGTCTTTAGCGTCGCTGTTTATAATCACTATAAACGTCTTAGTCATCAGGAAAAACAAAAACAAAAACAGAGTAACAGAAGTGCTGATTTTATTGAGAGTCATTCCCTCGAGGATGTGGAGATTTCTAAATCTAACATTTTATTGGTGGGTCCGACAGGAAGTGGTAAAACCTTGATGGCCCAGACTCTAGCGCGTTTTTTGAATATTCCCATTGCTATTAGCGATGCAACTAGTCTTACAGAAGCAGGTTATGTGGGCGAAGATGTGGAAAATATCTTAACGCGTTTGTTGCAAGCTAGCGATGGGGATGTAGAACGCGCTCAAAGGGGAATCGTTTTTATTGATGAGATCGATAAGATTGCACGCCTCTCAGAAAATCGCTCTATCACACGCGATGTCTCCGGTGAAGGGGTGCAACAAGCCCTCTTAAAGATTATTGAAGGGAGTGTCGTAAATGTCAGCCCTAAGGGTGGGCGCAAACACCCCAATGAAAACTTCGTCCAAATTGACACGACCAATATCCTCTTCATATGCGGAGGGGCTTTTGACGGGATTGTTGACATTATCAAGCGGCGGATCCATAGCAATGTTCTAGGCTTTGGGAATGAGAAAAAGACCAAGGAACAATTAGAGGACATTTTGCACTTGGTGGGCCCAGAAGATTTGATCGGTTATGGTCTCATTCCTGAACTCATTGGTCGTTTGCCCGTTATCTCCACGCTCAAGCCTATTTCTAAAGAAGCTATGGTGGACATTTTGCTCAAACCCAAGAATGCACTGATCAAACAATATCAACAGCTCTTCAGGATGGACGGGGTGGAGCTGATCTTTGAACCTAGCGCGATTGAAGAGATTGCTAATCTCGCCATCAAACGCAAGGTGGGCGCGCGAGGCTTGCGTTCCATCATCGAGAGCTTTAGCATGGATGTGATGTTTGATTTGCCTAATCTTAAAGATTACCAGGTAATCATCACTAAAGAGTGCGTTTTACAACAAGAGAAGCCTCTTTACATTAAGAAGAATAAACCTCTGCCCATGCCATCTTAACAGAAAGAAGTCTATGATACTGGATAAACTAATCGGCGTTTTCTCGCATGATGTTGCCATCGATTTGGGAACAGCTAACACGGTGGTGTCCGTTAAGGGACAAGGGATCATCATTAATGAACCCTCCATTGTAGCGGTTAAACTGAACAAATACGATCGCATGGAGGAAGTGCTCGCGGTGGGGAGTGAAGCTAAGGAGATGATTGGCAAAACCCCAGCCGGAGTGCAGGCGATCCGTCCCATGAAAGACGGGGTGATCGCCGATTTTGACATCACTGAGAAAATGATTCGCTATTTCATTGAAAAAGCCCATCAACGCAAGACTTTGATTCGTCCGCGTATCATGGTCTGTGTGCCCTATGGTCTGACAAGCGTGGAGCGCAAAGCAGTCAAAGAGAGTGCAATGAGTGCGGGTGCGCGTGAAGTTTTTTTGATTGAAGAACCTATGGCAGCAGCCATAGGGGCGGGTCTACCCGTTAAAGACCCGCAGGGAAGCTTGATTGTAGATATTGGGGGAGGTACGACGGAAATTGGCGTGATCAGTCTTGGCGGGCTTGTGGTGAGCAAGAGTATCAGAGTGGCAGGCAATAAATTAGATGCAAGCATTGTGGATTATGTGCGTAAAACCTACAATCTTCAAATTGGCGAGCGCACCGGTGAGGAGATTAAAATTGCCATTGGTTCGGCGATCGAGCTCAACCCTCCTTTGACAATGGAGGTGAGTGGACGCGATCAGGTAAGTGGAATTTTAAATACTATTACTCTGAGCAGTGAAGATGTGCGTGAGGCTATTAAAGAACAAATCCGCGAAATTAGCAATGCGCTCAAGGCGGTCCTAGAAGAGGTCAAGCCTGATTTAGCAGGAGATATTGTCGAAAATGGGGTGGTGCTCACGGGTGGAGGTGCGCTTATCCGAGGTTTGGATAAGTATTTGAGTAATATCGTCAAACTCCCCGTCTTTGTAGGCGAAGAACCCCTTTTAGCCGTAGCACGAGGCACGAGTCGTGCCATTGAAGATTTAGATTTATTGAGCAGTTTAGGGGACTTATAAATTCAGAATGATTAGCAAGCGCACGGTGCTGATCCTAGTTGTATTGGTGTGTGCGCTGTGGGTGCTAGATATCAGGGGCTCGCGCAGTTTTGTGAGCGATAAGGTTAAGATTGCGTTTTTAAATCTCAAGGGCGCGATAGTTTCCGCCTATCAACGCCATTTTGATCAAGCCGATACCATCGCGCGTTACCAGAGACAACTAGAGGCCTACCAATATTTGCAGTTTTCTTATGCTGACTTGGATGCGCGTAACCAGGCTTTAGCCCTAGAAGTACAGGACTTAGCCACCCTTCAAGCTGCTACGCCCGCACCCATCCAAACTCCAGATGCCATGTCCCTTTTCTCCAGCTATACTCCTGCCACTTGTGCACCCGATCCCAAACTAAGCACACTCTATACCCCGCCCAAATTTACCCTCACACGAGTCTATGGTTTTGCTCAACTCAATAATACCCACGAGGTGCTTTTAGATGTTCAAAAACCCTATCCGCAGGATAAAATTTTAGGAATGGTGGCTTTTGAGCGCGCAATTGGAATTGCGGTGCAAAAAGAAGGTCGTTTTATCGGGCTTTTACACGGCGATGCGCGCGCGAGCTACAGCGTCATGATTAAGAGCGGGGGTAAAGTGTACTATGGCTTTATCACTAATCAAAACTTTAAAACCTATGTTAACTTTTTACCTGCTTACGCCCCCATTAAAGCCGGAGATACAGTGTTAACCAGCGGTTTAGATGGAATCTTTAGCGCGGGCATTTATGTGGGCACGATTGCCGATGTGGAAAATCACTACACCTATAAAAAGGCCCTGCTTAATTTAGAAGAGCTCAAGAGCATGCTCTTTTACACCATCTTGGTCTCAGTGCCCTAGTTTGTTTAGTGTATCAGTCCTCTCATGAATAAGATTGCTCTAATAAACCTAATGTCTTGAGCATTTGGACACCTTGCTAATGCGAATCCCTATCAAAAAATTAAGTTAAACTGCTATATAATGAGGATGATAAAATATAAAGGATTGGTATGTTTTTTTCTAAAGAGAAAAACAGGCAAATGGATGATAAAGACGCGCAAATTCGCTCCTTGCAGAAGAAATTAGATATTTACAAACAGCTCGTGGAATTATGCGCTTACGAAGGGTTGATCGGAGTTAAGGATGGTAAAGTCGTATTCAAGAGTGGGGCTGTGGCTGGGGCAGAGGATTTGGAGCAGAGGGCGGGCGCTCTGACACAGGTTGATAAGGATTTTAATTTCAATAACCGCCTTTATAAACTCAGGAGTAAATGTGTTGAGGACACATTCTACTATGCTTTAAGTCGGGATTTTGAAACTCTGGTGGAATTTGGAAAGGATAACATCTTTAACATCTATTACAATAGCATGAAATCTGGCGTGGAAGGAATCCAGCAAACTTTACAGAGTATTCTCGAGGACTCCAATACTCTAGTAGAAGGGGCCAGCAATGGTAGTAAGCACTCTCAAGAGACTTTAAAGCAGGTGGCTAAGACGAGCGAGAAGATTGATACTCTCTATGATAAAATGCAAAACGCCATCGTGCTTGCTGATTCCCTCAACCAGCGCAGTAGCGAAATTACCCAAGTTATTTCTCTTATCGATGATATTGCTGAACAAACGAATTTATTAGCCTTGAACGCTGCCATTGAAGCTGCGCGCGCAGGTGAACATGGAAGAGGTTTTGCTGTGGTAGCTGATGAAGTACGTAAATTGGCCGAAAAAACCCAAAAGGCTACCAAGGAGATTGCCGTGGTAGTTAAATCCATGCAACAAGAAGCTAGTGATATCCAAAGCAACACACATGACACCAATGGTATCGTGGGAAGTATTAAAGACGATGTGAGCAATATACAAGTTTTTGCACATAATAATAAGATCGTGGCCAATGCGGCATTGTTTTCCATTGAAAATTCTAACAACCGCGCTTTTTGTGGATTGGCCAAAGTGGATCATATTGTCTACAAAAGTAATCTTTATGGTTTGGTTTTTGGAGTGCCCAATGCCTTTAAGGTCATCAATGGTAGCGAGTGCCGTCTGGGTAAGTGGTACCATGAAGGCAAGGGTAAGGAGCATTTTTCTAACACGCCTAGCTATCGCGCGCTGGAATCTTGCCATAATGGGGTGCATAACGAGGCCAATGCCTTGGCTAGTCTGCTCAAAGAATCTGATAAGGCCACTCCTAGTAATATTGAACATGGAATCCGTGCAGTGGAGCAGCACGCTCAGGTTGTGCGCGACACCATTGATAAAATGTTTCATGAAAAACAAGATGAGCTCAATCAGAAGGTTGCTGCGCTGCTTGCAGAGATTAAAGAAGTTTCCGAGCACTGATTGGCGCCTTATACATCTGCGCTGCGCGCGCTTGAGCGTGCGCACCTATATCGAAAACGCCATCTCTACTCCCCTCATTTGATTGACTTTGCCTCCAATGACTATTTAGGTTTGAGTGCGCATGCTCAGCTCCTGGAACAGACTTTTGAAAAAGTGCGCACACACACATGCCATGCCCCCAAAGCCTCCATGTTGCTCAATGGCTACCATCCCTTGCATGTAGAGCTTGAAGAGTTTTTACGCGCGCATTTAGGTTATGAAGCTTGCTTATTGGTGGGTAGTGGCTTTTTGGGCAATATTGCTTTGATCGATGCGTTAGTGCGTAAGCAAGATGCGCTTTTCATGGACGCACACTATCATGCCAGTGGGCAATTCTTGGCCAAAAAAATGCCCAATGCCTACTTTTTTACCCATAATGATGTGCAGAATCTGTCTCAACAACTTCAAAAATACCGCAAACAGCATGCCAAGGGACGGATTTTTATCGCCATTGAGGGGGTGTACTCAATGGAAGGACAAGTTGCCCCCAAGGAATTTTACCACCTAGCCCAAGAGTATGAGGCCTACTTGATTTTAGATGAAGCCCATAGCTTGGGTGTCCTAGGGCAGGATTTAGGAGGGTACTTGAGCTATTATCATTTAAAACCATTTCCTCGTCTCATTGTCCTAGGCACTTTATCGAAGGCCTATGGGAGTTATGGGGCTTTCATTGGAGCGGATATACAAGTGGTAGAATTTTTATGCAACCGAGCCAAGAGTGTCATCTATACAACGAGTCTATCCTTGTTGGATAGTGCACTGGCTTTAGTGCATCTGCAATATCTCTATGCGCATTTGTCTAATTATGTTGCCATGCTAGATCGCATGCGCGCCCTGTGTGCGCAAGTGTTGGGCTTTAGCACGCCTAGCAATATCTTAACACTTTCCTTTTCAGATGTACAATCCCTCCTAAAGGTGCATGCAAAGTTGCTCGAGCAAGGTTTTCTATGCGCCCCTATCCGTCCCCCGACCACTCCAAAACCTCTCCTGCGGGTATCTTTGAATATACAGCCTCAAAACACCTTAGCAAAACTAGATGCCTTGTGTACTTCTTTAGAAAGCGCATTGCACGACGCGTGATTAACCACCAGTGGACGGACTTAGTGACGCACTCCTCACAGCTGAAAGCTTGTGGGCTTTAGCACGCCGGTAACAATATTGCAGATATGGAAAGCAATCAGTGTGAAGGGGCGTTATTAGCCAGCTGAACGCGTTGGATAAGGAGGTTTTTGACTAAACTGGGCTGATCTACACCTAAGATAATGTTGCGCGCTAAGCAGGCTTCTTCAAGCGTGGTCGGACATTCCCCATGAACTCCATCGTTACGGATTTTTCTAAATTTATTCAGCAATTCACCCATGCGGGTGAAATGAAAATGAGAGAAATAATCTTCGTATTGGGTGAGCTTGTGAGTCAACAGAATTTGATAGGAGAATAAGGTAGGCTTGTGCTTATCTAGATCAGCCAGCGTACACGTATTCCTGTGTGAAAGGGGATAATTTACACTTAACACTTCAGGGTGGTCTATACAGATGCGTGCCACCACACTTTGGATAAATAAAAAGAGCTCCTGTTCCAACATCTTGGAGTATTTAGCAACGACACTGCCAAAGTCATAAAGGGGGTCCTGCTTGTTATGTTGGTATTCCAGCTCGGCGTATACAATATTCTCTAAACTCATATGGTGCATCGCATGGGTGAGTTGTTGGCCGAAGACAAATTGAATTAAATACTTGCGGGTGTCAATGAACTCGTCCTCTTTAAACACATTGGGGTAGTGAAGTTGTCCATCGTCAAAGTGATCAATCTCGTTTTTCATATCGATGATCAGAGGGTAAACATAGTTGCTGCCATAGATAGCAAAAGTATGGGAGCCGTAATTAGGGGTGGTAAAATTTGGAAGGTAGTGCCTGCGCACCTCTTCAAAATCATTTCTAACCAATTCCCTAAGGTCAGCAAGAATAAACCAATGTTCCACTTCAATCCGATCATTTTTGTAATAGTATTCTGGGGCTCTAGCTTGGGTGAGCGTGGTTTCTACTCCAACCACTTTAGCGACAAACAAGTTGGCATAATCGCTCAAAAAAAGTTGTAAGGTATGGTTGGGGTTGGTTTGTGCATAGATAGCCTCCAGCATTGGGGTGTACTGATTCACAATGTTTTTAGATTTTGGCTTGAGCTTGCCAAAGGCAACTTTCTTGTCTTCTTTCAGAATCGCCAAATGATCCTTGATCACACTTTCATTGTAGTAGGGATTATAGAGAATGAGTAAATGGGACATGGAAAACCTCTCCTTGTGATTTTTCAGTCTTATCTTTCAATGAAAACTAGTCATGAGCAGAGTAACATACCTGTCTATCAAAGTCCACAAGAGGTGGAACTCCAGTGCAAGCACAGATTAGACCCGCAGAAACAAAGTGCGCCGCACGCTTCGCGCAGATCAATGTGTTACGCTTGCTTACGCACTTCTGTAATACTCTTGCCTCCCAAGCCGTAATTATCCGTATCAACTTCTTCGATGATCACCACCGTAGACGCTCTATTTCTATGCGCCACTCGGGCCAACAAGTCTGTAACTCCCGCAATCAACGCTTCCTTTTGCTCTTTAGTAGGCCCATTTTCTTTCGTGATCTTAATATTGACAAAGGGCATGGAAACCTCCATTGTAAAGATTACAAGTAATCCGAAGCATAATCCGTTCCTGCAAGCTGATCCGTTCAGGTTCGCAAGCTTTGGCACATAGGTGGCAAAAATGGCATTTTTGTATTATAATGTGCCCTTCATATACGAACATAAGGAGTTCTTGTGAGTCATGCATTCTTGAGTTTGGATTCTGTGCACGCGCTCTTGCACCGCCGTTTTTCTTCTAAGAAATTTGACCCCCATTACCACCTACCCAAAGAGCTGTTGGAGGAAATCCTCGAAGCGGGTAGACTAGCCCCCAGCTCTTATAATACACAGCCTTGGGAATTCTTGGTCTTACAGGGTGCGCTAAAAAATCAACTCGTACCTCATGTTTACTACAATGATCAACTAGTGCAAGATGCCAGTGCTCTAGTCGTCGTAGGTTATATGCATCCTAGCGCACTCAACGCGCATTATCTGACAAGTTTTTGCAAACCTCAATACCACGAACGGGTGGTCAATGGCCTCAACGCTCTTTTTAAAACCAAGTTTCGGGGTGATGAAAAACTGATTGATGCCTATCTCAAAGAACAATGTTATATTGCCGTGGGGCAAATGTGCTTGAGCGCTACCTTATTGGGAGTGGATACATGTATTTTAGAAGGGTTTGAACCTGAGGCAGTCAAGCGCGTGCTCAGTGCACATTGCAATCCACCTAAAATTGCCTGTCTGATTGCTCTTGGCAAAACAGCTATGACTATTACCCGCAAGGCGCGTAAGTCTAAAGAGAGCACCATTAAGTGGCTTTGACAAAATACATTGGATTTTTTGTTTTTTTGTTGCTGCTAGGTTGTTCAGATCAGAAACATAAAGATGATCAGGGGCAAGCTCCTCAGAAAGCTGACATGTCTGCTCCAAAAGTCCCTAAAGTCTGGGAGTTTTTAGACCAAAAAAGCGGGCATATCCATCTTGAGCACACGCCAAAGGGTTTGAGTATCCAATCCTTAACCCCTGCACCCATGTTAGTAGCATTTTTAAGTCTAGACTCTCAGTTTGCGCCCTATAGTGCACTACTTAATCACTTGGAGAGCATGTTCAAGGGAATGCGGTTTGTGGCCGTGTTAGATAAACCCTATCCTCAGGAACAATTTGAAAGCTATGTGAAAGCGCATGCACCCAAGTTTATCTTGCTCAATCCCACCAGCGATCTTGGGACTTTAAGCATGGTGTTGCAAACAAGTACTTGGACACTACCCTACTTTTTACTTTATAGCCAAAATGGTGTTCTGCAGCAAAGCTATCGCGGTGCAATTGTAGAGGAAATGCTGACCAAAGACATTCAAGACTTGCTAAAGAGGTGAGTTGTGTTTAACTTTTTCAAGAAAACTGTGCAAAATGTCGCCTCTTTGTTAAAAAGTAAGAGTGTTGTCTTCAACAAGGAGGAGCTGGAGGAAATCTTGATTGCCTTTGATGTGCAATACGATCTAGTGGAGAGCTTATTACTCCATCTCCCCGAACAAGTCAAGCGTAATCACTTGGAGGTTGCGTTGATGCGCTTCTTGCGTAAAGAAAGTTACTATGACAAAGTGACTCTCAAGAGTATAGAAACGCGTCCCCTTGTAGAGTTAATCGTGGGTGTAAATGGCGCAGGTAAAACAACTACCATCGCTAAACTTGCACAGCAATACCTACGCCAGAAGCAAAGTGTGATCTTAGGAGCGGGCGATACCTTTAGAGCTGCGGCCACCAAGCAATTACAATTGTGGGGGGAAAAGTTGGCACTGGAGGTGATCAGCGCTGCTCCTAATAGCGATCCTAGCGCGCTGGCCTATAACACTATTCAGGCAGGAATTGCGCGCCGTGTCGATCATATTCTTATCGACACGGCGGGGCGTTTGCACAACCAAACCAATCTCAAAAATGAATTGATTAAAATTAGTAAGGTTTGTAGTAAGGCTCTTAATGGAGCACCCTACTACAAGTTGTTAATTTTAGATGGTACCCAGGGAAGTTCAGCCTTAGAGCAAGCTCGGGTATTTCATGAAAGTCTTGATCTAGATGGAGTGATTGTAACTAAGTTAGATGGCACAAGCAAGGGGGGGTGTATTTTGAGCATTCTCTACGAGTTGCAATTACCCATTTTGTATTTAGGGCTGGGTGAAAAAGCCTCCGATTTAGTTGTCTTTGATGAACAAGCGTATGTGCAAAACTTACTAGATGCCATCTATGGCTAAACGCACGCGTGTCTTTGAGTGCCAACATTGTGGTTTTAGTAGCCCCAAATGGATGGGCAAGTGTAGTAATTGCCAAAGCTGGGAGAGCTTTGTAGAGCTCGCTTCTGATGCGCAGGTGCGTTTTAAAAACGCTAATAGCGTGCCTGAAAATGCGGCCGTGCGCATTACAGAGGTGGAATATGAAAGCGTGGTGCGCTTTAGCTCCACGCAAAGGGAATTAGACATTGTTTTAGGGGGGGGAATTGTCCCGGGGGGATTGTATCTTGTGGGCGGAAGTCCGGGCGTGGGGAAGTCCACTCTGCTCTTAAAGGTTGGGGGAGGGTTGGCTTTGCAGGGGCATAGAGTGTTATATGTGAGCGGAGAAGAGAGCGCGGGACAAATTCGCCTGCGTGCAGAACGCTTAGATTGTATGCAAGAGGATTTGTTTTTACTCAACACCATCGACCTAGAACAGATCAAGGCACATCTATGCACACAAACCTATGGTGTGTGTGTCATCGACTCGATTCAAACACTCTATTCTAGCAATATCGGCGCAGCTCCAGGCTCAATCTCGCAGGTACGCGAAAGCACCTTTGAACTCATGCGCCTAGCCAAACAGCAAAATCTAGCGATCTTTATCATCGGACACATCACCAAAGAGGGTTCTATCGCGGGACCTAGAGTGTTAGAACACATGGTAGATAGCGTGCTCTACTTTGAAGGGGACCCTAGTAAAGAATTGCGTATCCTGCGTAGTTTTAAAAATCGCTTTGGGGCAACTAGCGAGGTGGGGATTTTCCAAATGCGCTCAGAGGGTTTAGTGAGTGCTAAAGAGGCTTCTAAACTTTTTTTCTCGCAACAAGAGAGTTTAGCAGGCAGCGCTTTAAGCGTAGTGTTAGAGGGGTCCAGGGCATTGATTTTAGAAATCCAAGCCTTGGTGTGTGAGAGTAATCTCAATAATCCTAAGCGTTTAGCTACGAGCTTTGATACTAATCGCTTGCACATGCTCTTAGCTTTGCTAGAGAAAAAACTAGAAATCCCCTTGAATCGCTACGATGTCTTCATCAATGTTGCAGGTGGCATTAAAATTACTGAAACAAGTGCGGATTTAGCGGTGATTGCGAGCATTCTTTCCAGCTTAAGAGAACGCCCCATTAGCAATAAAACCGCCTTTATTGGAGAAGTGAGCTTGAGTGGTTCGGTGCAGGAAGTGCCTGATATCAATATGCGTATCAAAGAAATGGAAAACTATGGTTTTCTCAAGGCGATTGTGCCCAAAAAACCTACATTGGCAACGACCATCACATGTTATGAAACAGCAGAAGTGTCCAAAATTTTGGAGTGGATGTAGCGCTGTTTGGGACTAGCAGAACTTTAATTACAAGGCAATAGACTACTTAATGATTTGTGAGATTGTCTTAAAGTTAGGGTGTGTGTAGGTTTGCATGCACTCAAAGGCAACCATCTCTATGCTCACAATATGCACCCCGCGATTTTGTAAATCTGTCAGGGCAAGCTTCTTATTGTGCGTATCGCGAGAGCTAGTGCAATCTTCTAAAACACTCACGGTAAAACCTGCTTGCAAAAAATCCTTAGCGCTTTGGTAGACGCATACATGTGCCTCAATGCCCAGCAACACCAAGTGGGCTTGGGGTGGCAACATGGATATAAGCACAGGAGCTGCGCTAAAGTGTTCTTTGACATAGGGACTACCAAAAAAAGCTCGTAGAGGTGTTATGCTTGAACCCAGCTTAATCGGATTTTGTTCGGTAGCGTGGATGGGCAGTTTTAAAATTTGAGCAATGCGCAGAAACTTCAGACAATTAGCCAATAGTATATCAGACTCTGCCATGGCGGGGAGCAATTTTTCTTGTATATCAATCACAATAACATGAGGCATGCGCAATCCTTTTTGAGCCAATTCTACCATCGATACCCTAATGAGGCTGAAAAAATACGCAATTGCCCAATATTTTTGGATTGGTAGTAGCTATCACGATTGCTTTTAAAGGTGAATGTGCCTCCCCAACCAATGTCAAAACCCCTAAAATTGTATTTGGCTCCAAAAGCAATAGAGTAGCCATTGGAATCGGGGATTCCAATGGCATCTTGGGGGCTGGGAGCTTGATCGAAGCTCAATGCGCCCATTAGGCGCAAACTTCTACCCATGTAGGTTGTGCCAATCCTAAAGGTATTGGTATCGCGCCACCCATTGCCCATGTTCATCACTCCGCTAAAATCTGCCAAACCCACCATTTCTTTAAGCGTAGACGCGCTCAAAAACTGCACCGTGCCCCCTATGCCTTGATAAGATGCGTTGGCAAAGTCAGGGGTTACTAAAAACTTATTCCCCTGGGACCAAAAAGTGCGCTCATACACACCCTCCACCCGCAGGCGGTGCTTGAAAAACTCGTGCGCGTAAGCGATGTTGATCACCTGGGGTAGAGAAACATTGATATTTAAGTGTCCCCTAGTGAGCACATTCCCTAGACTTGGTCCTAGCTTAGTGAGCGCAGTTAATCCCCCCCGCATATTAAAGGTCACACTGCTGTTATAGACGACAGAAAACATGCCGCTCTCAAACACGCGCATGCTCGCCCCGATCTTATACCCCCCTCCCCACGAACTTCCATTACTTTCTTGAACGACTTGGGAAGTGCCATAGAGGTCTGAAACTGCTTTTTCTAATCCGCTATAGCGCATAATCTGTTTGAGGCCGTTGTAGTAGGTTTCGCACACTGGGCTATTTTGATCCATAGTAGCGGTGCATTGTTCAGCAGGACGATAACCGATGCTGGCTAATTGGTCGCGCATGGAACTGGGCACTTGCTGGCTAAAAACATTATTGGGCAAGCCTACAATCTGGCTGCCTTTGAGCGTAGATGCGCCATGCAGGGGCACATAGACGGTGTTATTAAATTTGCCTGTCGCATAGAGCCCACGCCCACTCACTCCTACAGAAAAGCGATCGCTAATGGTATAACTCACACTAGGGGCAAGCTCGACCATCATGATAAAGACATTTTGTAAAAACTCTCCCCCCTGCCCATTCCACTTCATTCCCAAGCCAGAGGGAGCGGTAAAACTCCCCCCGAAGGTGAAGCCATTATGGTTGCGTGTCTTGTAAAAGAATTTAGGTAGTACGAAATTAGTCGTGCCCGTCCACCCGCTTACTACCTGCGCGCTGGGCATGGAGGCCACTGTCGTCACCTTTTTGCTAGTCAGTCCTTCCAGACTATTGATCAGCTCTTTGAGAGCGGGAATGCCTCCATCAATGAGTTTCTGGGCTGCAGAGGTGGCGACCCCTCCTAGGCCTAGAATATTGATGATGGCTGCATTATTGCGCTGACCACCCATCACTAAACTGGTCGTGGAATATAGGCCTTGGTTGGTGCTAGGAACCATGAACTTAAAAGCAGGGATATTGATCACGGTGCTGGTCACTTCAAACTCGCTCTCATTCTCGCCCCAATCATTGTCAAAACCCATGTTAGCGGGGTTATAATAGGCTGCATCCGCGCCCCGTGCTCCAGCAATATAAGCAGAATTGAGCGCAGTGCCGTTCAAACTTTGCTCAGAAATCTTAAAACCATTGGCCTGTGCCAGCACAGGTGCCAAAACTACCAGTGATCGCCACCACAAATGCACACGAGCCTCACTTAAGGATGGTATTGTTGAATCACAATTGCCGTGCCCGTGCTCATGTTTTGGAAGAGGATTTTATCGGGTTTACGCTCATAGAAGATCAGTTCACCATTTTGCATAAAACGCTGGATAACAGCACCACTGGGTTCAATGCGTTTGCCAACACCCTGGAAAATATCGCGCCCCAGCACAATATCATCAAAAAGGTCGCCATAACTCACTTTCCCGAAGAGATCCCTAGCCGCACTCCACTTCGCCGAACAAATGCCAGAAAAGCAGAGGTAATTTTTCTTAATCAAAATCTCCCCTGCCTTCTTGCTCAGCTGGTAGAGCACAATCCGCAGATCGCCCTCTTTAGTGTGCTCAATCGTCCCATAATCGTAAAAACGCAACACGGGTGTATAGATGTAGATAAGTTTAAATTGTTCCAAAGCTTTTTTACGCGCGGCCTCCGCCTCTTGTTTGCGTTGCGCCGCGCTCTTGGCGATAAACAATTTCTTGTGAGTACTCTTAGGCTCGGGAGTTTTTGGCTTTTTGTGTCCACAAGAAACTAAAAAAAAACCTAGAAAAAGCACCCCCAAAATCTGCAGGGTGCGCTGCCACTTAACTAGCAAAGCGATCACGCAACAAGGCTATCCTCTTGCCTGGTTGAAGACACTGTACCAAATGCGCCCATCTAACTTGAGCTCCATGCTCACTTGACATAGCCCATCTTTATAGATGGTCTCGGTAATCTCCGCATTGCGAATCAAGGCATTGACCTTGGTTTTAATCACGGAATTTTGCAAGATCATATCTTTCACCGTATCGGTGGCATTCACTCTAATCCCATACATTTTTTCGCCTAATTGGCGGTAACCGTCCACGATTGCCGCGCGCTTAGCTAGAGCCAAAGCCTGAGAAGGAGAAATTGTAGACTCTGGAGCCACTCCCATACCCACTGCACTCAGTTCGATCACATTGGTAGGCGTGAGAATAGGAGTATTGGGCACCATGGCCGGTGTCCCCCCTCCACTAGAGAGATTCCCCTGAGAAGAATTATCAAAGCGCGTCTCAATCTGAGGTTGAGGCTTAGGGAAAGCGGGCATGGGCGGCTTGCTGGTGCTGTTAAAGGTAGTTGGAGGATAGATGGGAGCCTGCAACCCTGTAGCGGAGGGGGGGATGAGCTGAGTCGTGCCCGCTCGTTTGAACATCCCACAACCCGCCACTGCAAGGGCTAACCCTATAGATGCACATAGGGGGACGATTCTCAAACTCTCAGCACCGCCACCCACACACGCCTTTCTCTTCATCCTGATAACCTTTAAGTAATTTAGCCCGCCAGTATAGCATAAAAACCCTAACTACGCCTGAACGCTTTTGGCTTTGGGCTTTAAACTCCTTAGTACCCATGTGCTATAAGTCCCTGAAAAGATATAGAGCAGAGTGAAGACTCCCAACAAACCCTGATACCATAACAAAGGTAGCACAGCCAAGAAATCCACGCTACCTTTGGCAAAACCTAGCAAAATGAGCATCTGCGCACCATAAGGAATTAGGCCCTGAAAAATGCAAGAGAAAATATCTAAAATCACCGCCCCCTCGCGTCGATCCACTCCAAATTTTATGCTGATCTTTTTAGCGATTTCCCCCACGATCACGATTGCCACCGTGTTATTAGCCACCGCTAAATCTACCACACTGACTAGACCCGCAATGCCCACTTTCGCGCTTTTAGGACCTATGATCAATTTTTCTATCTTGGAAATCACCCATGCTACCCCACCTTCTCTAGTAACCATGAAAGCAATTCCGCCTGTTAGCATGGAGAGGAGGAAAATCTCTTGCATGCCAGAAAAACCATTGTAAATTTCCTTGCCAAAGCCCAAGAGTGTGAAATTGCCATAGTAAAGCCCGATTGTTCCAGAGAGCAAAATCCCTACAAAGAGCACTAGAAAGACATTAAGACCTAGAAGAGCTAATACTAAAACACAAACATAGGGTAGGGTCTTGACAAACTGGAAATCATGGGTACCCAGCTGCGCTACATTCTCTGGCCGTCCATAGATCAAGAGTAAAACAATGGTCAGTAAACTTGCTGGCAGAGCGATGTAGAGATTGATTTTGAATTTATCCTGCATCTCCACGCTCTGGGTGCGCGTACTTGCAATCGTCGTGTCTGAGATGATGGAAAGATTATCCCCAAACATCGCCCCTCCCATCACGGCTGCTAGGGCTAATGCCATAGAGAGCCCGCTCTGTTCAGCCAAACCTACAGCAATGGGTCCAAGAGCAACAATGGCACCCACACTGGTGCCTATGGCTGTGGAAATAAAAGAGGCGATCACAAACAAACCAGCTGCTAAATACTCTACGGGAATATAGGTAAGTCCTAGATTGACCGTGGAATCCACCCC
This sequence comes from Helicobacter salomonis, assembly GCF_017979425.1. Taxonomy (GTDB): domain Bacteria; phylum Campylobacterota; class Campylobacteria; order Campylobacterales; family Helicobacteraceae; genus Helicobacter; species Helicobacter salomonis. The sequence continues at coordinate 86,537 of NZ_JAERIS010000001.1, forward strand.
GCCCATCGCCTTGCTCACCACGGCAAACGCCCCAGCTAACAGGTAGATCACGCACATGGTCATGATGTTCTTATCTCCACAGCCGGCTAAAAAGTCATCAAATTTCTGATTGAGATCACTCTTGAAGAGCAAAAACGCTGTGGCGACTCCTACACTCGCGGCAACAGGCCCTGGGAGCTGGTAAAAGCCCATTTTAGTCCCGGTCAACTCTAAATAAATACCCGCGCCCAAATAGACAACGATAAAAACTAAAAAGGGAACAAGACCTAGCGCGCTAGGTTGGGGGTTGTAAGTATCCTGTTTAAACTCCTGCATGTATATCCTTTGTGCGTGAAATGGGTGTAAAAGAAAAGGTCACCCATGCACATCAGATCGCTAAGGTGCAAAGAAAAACGCCTAGCTCTCTGTGCCACGACAAAAGACACCATGAAAACCCTTTCGCAAGTTGGGATTGACGGCGAAATCCTAACACAAAGAAACTTTAATTAAGCTGGGATAAAAACCATCCCCCACGCGCGTGGGGGACAACAACCCTTAGTCTTGGTTGTTACTATTTTGGCTATTGTTGCTGTTCTGGCTATTTTGGCTGTTTTGATTCTGACTATTGTTGCTGCTACCACAGCCACAGCCACCGCTATAGCTGCTGTTATTGGTGTCACAGCTATTATTGTTGTTGTTCATAGCACTCTCCTTACTTTGTATTTGGAGAACTTTATATCTCCATGCTCGCATTATAGTCAAATTTATTTTAAATTATTCTCCACAAATGTCTGGCTCCATGCATTTAGTTGTGTTTTGACCTGTGCATGGTGGTCTGCAAATTCTTGATGCGCATGGGGTCCCACATAATTACTGACACAAAACACCCCCATACTAGGGATTTGAAATGCCTGTCCTACACTGAGGACGCTGAAAAATTCCATATTCTCCAGTAAAATGCCCGCGTTTTGCATCTGTTGTGCAAAGGCGCAATCTGTATGGATGTAATTACTGGAGTTGACTTTAGCGCTGGGTAAAATTATCGATTCAAAAAGCGCACTCTGCACCTCTAAGCAATTATCCAGGGGTGTATAGCTACGACCTTGTGCAAAACTCTGCTCAATTTGGTAGGCCTCCTGGCTCTTAAAAAAACTCAGGAGAGGGGTTTCTTTAGAATACGCCCCTGCGCTGCCTATGAAGATTAGTTCTGCAGGTCTTTCGAGTAGACACAATCTAGTGAGAGAGATGGCGCTTTGCACAAGTCCCACTCCAATGCTCCTAACCCCTAGTAAACTTTCACTCTTGCCTGCACACACAAGCATGGTCGCCCTTTTTAAGCAGTTATTAGACTATTTTATACTAAAGTTGCCCACAATGAAAGCCAAAGACGCTTCGCCGTTTAAAAAAGCCTTTAGAGACCTCCAGAGAGACAATGTCAAGATCACCTTGGCGGTCGTATTTGTCGTTTGTATTGCAGGGATGGCTCTTGTTCTAGGGCATGCCAAGATTCATCTCCCCTTACTTGCGTTGGCCACTGTGGTGGGAGGGTACATGGCGATGAATATCGGAGCCAACGATGTCGCCAATAATGTGGGGCCTTTGGTGGGTTCCCAAGCAATCACTTTGGGTATGGCCATCTTGTTGGCGGCTATCTGCGAGGTTCTAGGCGCAGTGCTAGCGGGCGCAGATGTGGTGCAAAGCATCAAGGGCAAGATCATCAACCCTGCTCATATCCAGGATAGCGTCGTATTTGTTGGCATGATGCTCTCAGCTCTACTTTCTGGGGCACTGTGGTTGCACTTAGCTACAGCGATTGGTGCGCCTGTTTCTACCACGCATTCCATTGTAGGTGGAGTGCTGGGGGCAGGCTTGATGGCTGGGGGTATGAAGGTTGTGGAATGGCGTTTTTTGGGGGGTATTGTGGCTAGCTGGGTCATTTCTCCCCTGATGGGAGGAGGCATCGCGATGGGCTTGCTAGCTGTTATCAAACATGTATTGAGCGATAAAGAGGATAAGAAGCAAGCGGCTCTGTATGCCATGCCTGTGCTGGTTGCGCTGATGGGTGCGGCGTTTTGTTGGTACATGCTTGCCAAGGTTTTGAATAAGCACATGTCCTTGCTTGCGTGGCAAGAAGTCGCCTTGAGTGGCGTGCTAGGGTTATTCACTTGGAAACTCTTTAAGACTTATGTGCATAATAGGCTTCCTCATTTGGAGAATACCCGTGAAAGTGTGCACACCCTCTTCACCTATCCTCTGATCTTTGGGGCGGCCTTGTTGAGTTTTGCCCATGGAGCTAATGATGTTGCCAATGCTGTGGGGCCTCTGGCAGCCATCGTGCAAAGTCTGCAAGAATGGGGCAACCATACCATTCCCACTAAAGCTTATGCCCCCACATGGATTATGTTTGTGGGAGGCATGGGGATTGCGCTTGGGTTGAGTTTATACGGCCCCAAACTCATCAAAACCGTGGGGAGTGAGATCACCGAGTTGGACAAGATGCAGGCTTTTTGTATTGCGATGGCAACTGTAATCACCGTGCTCTTTGCCTCTAAATTGGGCTTGCCTGTGAGCTCGACACATATTACCATCGGAGCGGTTTTTGGAGTGGGTTTTTTACGCGAATTCTTGCAAAGACGCACTTTGCAAACCCGTCAAATGATTTTAGATGCGCATGTCGGGGAGGATGCTAGCGTAATTAAGAATTTCTTAGAGCGGTTCGAGAAGGCCAACCCTAAGCAGAAAAAAGAAATGTTAGCCTATCTAAAAGCCCTCAAAAAGGATAATAACACGCTAGAGTATTCCATTGGATTAAGCAAGAAGGAACGCAAGACATTGAAAAAAGCTTATAAAAGTGAGTTGGTCCAACGCTCTGTCATCAAGAAAATTATCACGGCGTGGCTAGTAACTGTGCCTATTTCTGCCCTCTTGGGGGCATTGGGCTATTATCTAATTGATCTCTTTAATATTGTAGAACGGCTTTAAAATGGGTGTTAGTCGCACACTCACTCGAGTTTTCCATCTCTAAGGAGAGCCCTTGGGGCTTTACGAACCGCTTTTAATGTTCACGCTAGCATTGTTGTTGGTGTTACTCAATGCGTTTTTTGTGCTCTCGGAATTTGCCATTGTCAAGGTGCGCCGCTCCAAGCTTGAAGAACTGAGTTTGCATAATAACCAGAATGCTGTCTTGGCTCTCAAAATCAACGCTTCTTTGAACACCTATTTGAGCGCAACCCAATTGGGAGTCACACTCTCTTCCTTAGGTCTTGGCTGGTTAGGAGAGCCTGCTATCGCGCACTTTATCACGCTATTTTTGCAAAAATGGGTACATTTTGAGAGCCTATACATCGTGGTGCATAGTCTGAGTGTGGCAATCGCCTTTAGTTTCATCACTCTTTTGCATGTGATCTTGGGAGAAATCGTGCCTAAATCTATCGCCATCGTGCGCTCGGAGAGTGTGGTGCTTTGGATCGCACGCCCCCTGCACGCCTTTTGGCTTATCTCCTACCCCATTGTAAATCTCTTTGACTTCTTAGCCAAGATTGTGCTCAAACTCTTTGGGATCGAACCCCAGCACGATAGTACGCATTCTGAAGAAGAGTTGAAGATCATCGTAGGAGAAAGCCTGAAGGGGGGGGTGATTGATTTTGTCGAAGAAGAAATTATCAAAAATGCCGTGGACTTTTCTGACACGAGCGCCAAAGAAGTCATGACTCCTAGAAAAGACATGGTGTGCATTGACTTGAAGTGCTCTTATAAGGACAATATTCAAATCATGCTCAAAAACCCTTTTACGCGCTACCCGTGCTGTGAGGGCAATAAGGACAATATTTTGGGTCTTGTCCACATTAAGGATGTGCTTTCGGCTTCTCTACTCGATTCGGAAGATATGCAAAATTTTAGGCATTTGCTCAAAGAGATGCTCATCGTGCCTGAGAGTGCGTCTATTTCTCAAATCTTACTTAAAATGAATAATAAACGGGTCTACACCGCCTTGGTTGTAGATGAATATGGAGGTACTTCCGGCCTACTCACAATGGACGACATCATTAAGGAGATCATGGGTAATATCTCAGACGCGCATGACTTGAGTAAAGAGGGCATTAAACGCCTAGATGAGAATACTTTTGAGTGCGATGGCATGGTGGATTTGGAAAACATGGCAGAGTTGCTTAAGATCAAATTCGATCCTGATTACGAGCAGGTAACCTTGGGGGGGTATGTTTTTAGTTTGCTGGAGCGCTTGCCCGAAGTGGGCGATGTAGTGGGCGATGCACATTGTATCTTTGAGGTGTTGGACATGGACAAGGCGCGTATCAAAAAACTCAAGCTAATGAAGAAGAATCTTTGATAAGGTGGGCAAAGTGAAACAGAGGATCATCACATACCTGGCTTGCGTGCTTTGCATGGGGGGTTTACAGGCTCAGGAGTTAACACTCTCTGAAATGCGCCCTTCTGGGGTTTCTCTTAGACAAGCATGGAACATGGTCTTGGCTAATTACGATGGGATTAAAGCGCAGGACTATGCAGAACAAAAGGCTAAAAAACTCAACACAGCGGCCAAACTCTCTTTTTTGCCCCAAATTGACTTGAGCGCCTTTTATGTCCATTTGGCTAAACCCATCGAAATGAACCCCATCAGTAGTGGCAACCATGCTAAAATCCAGGAATTTGTCGGGGGGCTTAAGCATGTTTTAAACCAACCTCCCTTGCAGGCACTAGGAGGAGGTGCACTCGCTCAGGGAGCTTCTAGCATGCTGGGAGCTTTGGGTCAACCTCTGCTTTTTTCTAAAGAGAATGTCGTTTTGGGAGCATTGAGTATCGTTTATCCCCTTTACATGGGTGGGGCCCGTTTCTACATGAATAAACTTGCTTCTTTAGCACATAAAGAATCTGTGGAAGTTTCGCGCCTCAAGCGGCTTTCCACTTTCCAAGAGTTGGTAAAAGTTTACTATGGCTTGGTGCTAAATAGGGAAGTGCTAGCCGTGCTCCAAGATGTAGAACAGGGGCATTTAAAACACTATCAAAATGCCCTGAAACGCCAGCAAGCAGGGCAAATCGCGCGTGTAGAAGTGCTTAGTGCCTCCGTTGCCTATGAAAAAAGCAAGATCAAAACCATGCAGGCTAGAGATGCCCTTGAAGTTTCTACACTAGCATTTAGCACCATTTTGTCTAAACAAGATGCTACAAAAGTGCATTTCACCCCCACAGCTAATCTAAACATCCGTCCCAAGAATTTACCCCATCTCAATTTTTTTATACAAGAGACCTTGAGTTCTTATCCAGCGCTTAGAAGTCTTGCCCTCAAACAAAAAAGTGCACATGAAATGGTCAAACTCGAGGTTTCTAAATTTCTCCCTCATTTTAATTTCTTTGGGGCCTATCTGATGAAACAAAATAATTCTACCCTGACGGACATGGTCCCCGAATGGTTTGTGGGTGTGGGGGCGCGCTTGCCCATTTTAACCCCCACAGGGCGCATCATGCACTACCAAGCTGCTAAGATCGATGAGCTTCAAACCAATGCGCTCCAAAGTCAAGCCAAAAAGGACATGGAGCTCTTGGTGCACAAAACCTATCTACAATGCCAGTCTTACCTAAGAGAGTATCAAAGTCTTAATATCAGTATTGAGCTGGCTAAAGAGAACCTTAAGTTACAAGAAGAGGCGTTTAATCAGGGCATGGGCACAAATGTTTTAGTGATTGATGCGCGCAATTCGCTCTCAGGGATTTTAGTCGAACAAAAAACGAGTGCGTTTAAATACTTGAGTGCGTTGGTGGACTTGATGGCTCTTGGGGATCACATCGATCTCTTCTACGATTACGCGCATTAGGAATCAGCATGGTAACCTCGCAAAGACGATCTTTAACTCTCTTTATTGCTCTTCTGTTTATTTTAGGCATTCTAGGGTGGCTAGGCACCCTCTACTACCAAGCCTATAGCCATAGAGTCGAACGCTTGCAGGGGTTCATTGAGGCGCGAGAATACAGCGTGAGCTCTAAACTGGCTGGGCGCATTGAGAGCGTGGCAGTTAAAAAAGGGGATCAAATTAAAAAGGGCGATCTAGTTTTTAGCATCCACAGCCCCGAAGCCGAGGCTAAACTTTTACAAGCCAGCTCAAGCCATAAGGCAGCCCAAGCCCTGCGCGATGAGGTCTTAAAGGGAAGCCGTAGCCAGACCATTAAAAGTGCGCGCGATGTCTACCAAGCTGCCAAAGCCCAAAGTAATTTAGCTGAGGAAACCTATAGACGCGTGCAGGAACTCTATGACAAAGGTGTAGCAAGCCTGCAAAAACGCGATGAAGCCTATGCCGCATTTCAAAGTGCAAACTACCACAAACAGGCTGCTTTTGAGCAGTACCAGCTTGCGCGCGAGGGGGCTAGTCATGAGAGCAAAATTGCCGCCAAAGAAAAGGAACAGGCTGCTCTAGGACAACTTAATGAGGTGCAGGTATTTTTGCGCGATAAAAACGCGTATAGTCCCATTGATGGGGAAGTGAGCAATGTGTTGCTCTATAGTGGAGAATTAAGCCCTAAAGGATTTCCCGTTGTCTTAGTAACCGACACCGCACACGCGTGGCTCAACCTCAGCGTGCCTGAAAAATATTTGAGCAAATTTAGCGTAGGCTCTGTATTTAAGGGTTATGTGCCTGCTTTAGATCAGACTTTGGACTTCAAAGTTACCTATGTAAGTGTGATGGGGGATTTTGCTACATGGAAGAGCACAAGCGCGAGCAAGAGTTATGACATGCGCTCCTTTAGCATTGAAGCAACCCCTTTAAGTGAGATAGCACGCTTACGGGTGGGCATGAGCGTGTTGGTCAACCCCTAATGTGGCAGACATTAAGAGAAGACAAATTTACATGGATTTTGTGCTTGGGCGCACCCTTTTTCTTATGGGCGATCATGGTGGGAGTGTTTTATAGAGAACTCCCTACCAAGCTACCTATTGGGATCGTGGATTTGGATCACAGCCATTTGAGTCAAGAGATTATCAGTGCTCTCAATGCAAGCAGTTATCTTGACCTGCAACATTTTTACCCCTCTTTGAGCGATGCCAAAGCAGATTTAGATCGTAAAAAAATTTATGGGGCTGTGGTGTTCTCTAAAGGTTTAGAACGCCACATCAAGCTACGCATTAAAACCCCCGTTGTGCTGTATTACAATGCCGAGTTTGTGTTGGTGGGTAAGGCGATAGCTAGCGCGTTCACCCAAACCCTCATGACCTTGAATGTAAAAAATGATGTTGCCACCAATTTAGGCACGCAGGGCGATCTCAACACCGCCAAAGCTCTAGCCTTCCCCCTACATGCCAATATTCACCCTCTCTATAACGAAACTAATAACTACGCGCAATTCTTGCTAGGGGTGATCTTGCCCTGCATGTGGCAAATCTTAGCGGCGTTGGGCATGCTCAATCTGCTAGGGCATGCCCAAAGTCTTAAACAAGCTCTCAGCGTGTTGTGGCTGAATACGCTGATTTTTAGTCTCTGGGGTGCACTGATGCTGGGATTTTTAAAGCCCTATTACGCACATTTATGGGTGCTCTTGGGCGGGGTAGTGCTCATGGTACTGAGTGTTTCCAGTGTAGTTTTAGCCCTGTATGCCTTGCTGGGCGATCCCATTAAAAGTGCTTCAGCCATTGCCGCCTATACCGCTCCCTCGCTCGCCTTTGTGGGAGTTACCTACCCGGTGAGCAATATGGGCGTGTTAGGAGAATTTTGGGGTTCTTTATTGCCAGTGAGTTATTTTATCAAGGTTTTAATTGCCCTATCCACTTACAGCGATAGCCTAGTGCTGGCATGGCAATCTCTGCTCAAAATGGGCTTCTTTCTTCTATTTTTACCTTTGGGGTTGTGTCTGTGGTCTTTGAAAGAGAAAAGAGCATGCACGCGTTTTTAGAAGAATTTAGAACCATTTTCGCCCACGCGGGAGTGCGCTTTATCATTATTGTAGGCCCTCTCTTCTATGCTTTTCTCTACCCCCTACCCTACAAAAACGACATTGTAACGCGCCAAAGCGTGGCACTGGTGGACATGGATCAGAGCACTCTCTCAAGGCGTTTGATTGCTATGTTAGAGAGCGCACCGGGTATTCACATTGCTCATTTTCCTAAATCCCTACAAGATGCCAAAAAATTACTCGAAGAAGAGAAAGTCTTTGGGATTATTTTAGTGCCCGCTTTTTTTGAGCGCGCCATTTATACCAGCACCCCCGTGCATGTAGAACTCTACGCCAACGCCAATTATTTCTTAATCTATGGTGCGATTGCCAATGCAAGCATAGATGTGCTTAACGCTTTAAGCGACGCGATCAAAACCCATAAAAGCCTTTTTGAAGCCCAGATTGCCAAAGAACATAATTTACTTTCCTTACAAACTATTCCCTTGTATAACCCCTCAGTGGGTTACCTCAACTATGCGATTGCCAATGTATTTATCTTTATTTTACATCAAACTTTGCTCATCGGGGCGAGCATGCTTACCTGTGCGCAAGCGCGTTTTATTCCCCATTTTTTCGGGGCTCTCAGTCTTGTTTGGGTGCGTTGCCTCTGCTTTAGCGTAATCTATATCTTTTTAGCCCTGCTTTATTTTGGGGTGCTCTTCCCCTATTATGGTATCCATATCCATGCTAACCCCTCCGCTTTATTGGGGTTTACATCCCTATTTCTCATGGCTACGGCAAGCTGCGGAGTAGTTTTAGGCACTTTTTTAAGAAAGCCCATGCAAGCGACTCAAATTATTTTACTCTCCTCCTTGCCCCTAGTATTTATGGTGGGTTTTATTTGGCCCTTAGAACTTTTGCCATCCTTTCTACATGCGCTTTTGCAAATCGTGCCTGCCTACCATGGCATTTCTGCAATGGTCATGTTCAACCAACTAGGTGCGCCCCTGCAAACCACTTTACCCCATTGCATTGCCTTAGTGGGGATTTTAATCTGCGCCTCTCTGCTAGGAGCATGGCGACTCTCTAGAAATAATCATGAAACTCGCACTTAAAGAAGCCTTCCCCCATACCATACCCATGCTATTGGGTTTTATTTTGGTGGGAGCAACCTTTGGGGTGTTGGTGCAGCAGGAGGGGTATGGCTTTTGGGTAGCCATGTTTATGAGCCTTTTTATCTATGCGGGGGCGGTGCAATTCTTAGTGGTGGGACTCTTAAGTGTGCACGCAAGCCTACTCAATATCTTTCTGTTGGTGGCTTTACTCAATGCTCGTCAGATTTGCTATGCCATCTCTATGCTTGAACCCTTTAGTAAAACAGGGGGGCGCATTTACTACCTAGCCCACACGCTTACGGACGAAACTTTCATGCTTTTAAGTTTTGCCAAGCCTAAGCAGAGCACGCAGGAGGATTTTACGCTTGCCATTGCCCTGCTCAATCAAATTTATTGGGTCGCGGGTACAGCACTAGGAGCGATCTTAGGAGATGGGTTTAGCCTCAATGTGGAGGGCATCTCTTTCATTGTTGTGGGGACCTTTTTGGTAATCTTTATTGAGCAATGGAAGAGCACCAAACGCCATGCCCCTGCTCTCATCGGATTTTTCAGCGCGTTGGGCTGCTTTATCCTCTTTGGTAAGGTGCATTTTCTCTTGCCCACTTTAATTCTCATGGTAGGTCTTTTTATCATGTTTAAAAGGCGTTTAGAATGAGCGATTTGTATGTTTGGGGAGCGTTGATCATCGCAATGGGGACAACCTACTTGATCCGTGTTTCTCCCTTTTTACTTTTTAATGCCAAACGCCCAGCACCTAAAATGTTACTCTATTTGGGGCGTGTGTTAAGTTTGGGGGTGGTAGGCATGCTCATTGTCTATAGCCTTAAGGATACGCCCTTTTCTAGTTCACCTTATGGCCTTAATGAGGTGTTAGCAGCGGGAAGTGTCGTGATCTTGCATCTGATGTTTCGCGTGTTTGCACTCAGTGTGATAGGGGGCACAGCACTCTACATGGGATTGGTGCAAAGCAAAATACTCAATGGTCTATTTTAGAATTTGTAAAGATACATGCAATTGAACATTAAAGAGGTTTCAAAGCGCTCAGAGGCGAGCAAGGTTTTGTTTGTGGGCAAGAGTTTGACTCCTAGTTCAATGCGGTGTTTGGTATAAAGGGTGAGTGTGATGCCTCCCTGGGCGATTAGGCCTGCGGTGTAGATAAAGTGTTTATCTTTGAGGCTAAAATTAGCGTTATCGGCATAAAGCACAGCCCCCATCCCCACTCCCCCATAAAGGCCCAAAAAGTGTTTATATGAGTGTGATAGACTGATTTCTAGGGGTATTTCCAGTCCTATACTCACCACTCCGTAGAAAGAATTGGAAGGATTGTACTTGGAACGCCAGTTAACCCTGGAGGTGGCCAAATCAAGCGCTAAAAAGCCCCGCAAGCCGATATAATTCCTGAAAAAAGTTTGCAATCCCCCTTTAACACTCAAAATAGCCGGAAAACTCTCTAATTTAGTATTTTTATAGTCCTTTTTGATGTTGATGACTCCAAAACCCATGCCAAAATACCCCCCATTTTTCATTTTCAGCTGCTGGTACTGATTGTAAAGACGCGCGTAAGTATCTTGTTCTTGTAGCCATCTTTCCTGTGCGCCCAAAGCGATCTCTAAACTCCAGCTCAACAAGACAACCCGCACACACCTCAAATCCACTACCCATTATGCTTTTATTGTATAATAGCACACAGACCCCATGATTTAAATGTGGATTATTTTCGCGTTAAGGGACCTTGTGATTGCACCTGTAGGTTATGTGAAATCTGACACGCTTTTTTTATGCGGCAATTGGGATTTTAAAACCCCCGCAGATGCACTAAAGCAATTAGAGCATGTGATCAAAAATGCTCCTCCCATCAAGGCCATTGACTTTAAGGAAGTGGAAAGTTTAGATTTTGTCTTTTTAATGTTACTCTACGATCTTTTAGGGCGTAGAAAACCCGTCTTTGTAAATGCCAATATCTACAATGGGCGTGTGTTGGAAGTGGTGGAGAGCTGGGTTAGAGAAGATCCAAGCATTTTGCGCAGAGAACAGGCATTGCGCCCTAAGCGCAATCCTTTAAACAAATTGGGCAAGAGTGTAGTGGCGTTTGTCAATACCATGCTCAATACCTTTAATTTTTGCGGAATGGTGCTCTATTTTCTAGGGCATGCAATCATCAAGCCTAAAACCTTGTGTTTCACCCCCTTGATACACCACATCTATGAGAGTGGGTTTAAGGTCCTCCCTGTGAGTATTCTCACCGTTTTTGTTGTAGGTTTTGCAATCGCGCTGCAAGGGGCAATTCAACTCCAAGAGCTAGGCTTCCCCTTGATGAGTATTGAAATGACAGCCAAGCTGGCCTTAAGAGAGATGGGGCCCTTTATTTTAACCCTTGTGGTCGCAGGGCGCAGTGCCTCTAGTTTCACTGCCCAAATTGGGGTAATGAAGATCACAGAAGAACTCGATGCCATGCACACCATGGGGCTTAACCCCTTTGCGTGGTTGGTGTTGCCCCGTGTTTTAGCCCTAGTGATTGTGATGCCCTTGATGGTCTTCATTGCCGATGCGTTTGCACTACTGGGAGCCATGGTGGCCATTAAATACCAGTTGGGAGTTACTTTTAGCCACTATGTAGCACGCCTGCATGAAAATGTAGGGTTGACACATTTCTTTGTGGGACTTATCAAGGCGCCTTTTTGGGGCTTTGCCATCGCTTTAGTGGGGTGTATGCGTGGCTTTGAAGTGAAGGGTGATACGGAATCTATAGGCACCTTCACCACCATCAGTGTTGTGAATGCACTCTTTTGGATTATTTTCTTAAACGCCCTCTTTTCTGTTATCTTTAGCAGACTTGATATGTAGGCCTGCCATGATCCACCATATTCCCCGTTTAATCGAAGTCAAAGACCTCTACACTGCCTATGGCAACCATACTATCCACAGAGGAGTGAGTTTCTCAGTCTATAAGGGGGAAGTCTTAGCGATTCTGGGAGGGAGTGGGAGCGGGAAGAGTACGCTCTTGAGAAGCATGATCTTGCTCAACAAGCCCACCAAAGGCATAATTCGTATTTTTGATATGGATATTTGGAAGCTTAAGGATTCAGAGCGTCACAAACTCTTTCATCGCATCGGAATGCTCTTTCAATTTGGAGCACTCTACAGCTCCTTGAGTGTGCTAGAGAATGTGGGCATTATGCTTGAGGAACACAGCGCTTATCCCAAGAGCAATATTATCGAAATTTCTAAGATGTGGCTGGATCGTGTGGGGTTGAGCAAGAAAGTTTATCATCTCTACCCCTATGAGTTGAGCGGGGGGATGAAAAAGCGCGTGGGGTTAGCGCGCGCCATGGCGACCAACCCAGACATTTTATTCTTAGACGAACCCACGAGTGGACTCGATCCCTACTCCGCCGATAAATTTGATGCTCTCATTCTTTCACTTAAGGAAGCCTTGAAACTTACCGTGGTCATGATCACACACGATTTAGACTCAATCAAAAACGCCGTAGACCGTTTTATTATGCTCAAAGATGGTTTGATCAGCTTTGATGGGAATTTGGAGGAGTTTGTGCAAAGAACTAAGGAGATCCCTCTTGAAGAGGGGAATTTATTCAATTCGACACGAGGAGAAAAATTTTGGAAAGACATGTAAATTACACATTAATTGGGGGAATTTTTTTAGCATGCATGGTTTGTATGGTTATCTTTATTCTATGGTTAGGGCATGTCAACTTTAAAGAAGAAGATTATTTGCGTTATGTGGTCTACACAGACAAGGATTTAGGCGGCATTGGAGCTAACACGCCCATCAACTACAAAGGAATTCAAATAGGCACGATTAGAAGTGTAGGATTTGACCCCCAACACTTGGGAATTGTCAAGATTGCCATTGACATTAAAAGCAAGGTGCCCGTGAGCAAAGATGCCACTCTCAAGGTGGAATCTCAGAGCTTAGTTGGGCTGAAATACCTGAGCTTAATTCAGGGTAAATCTAAGGAGTTTTACAGCAAAAACGACTCTGAGCGCATTTTACACTACGAACAGAGTTTTTTAGAAAGGCTTAGCGATAGTGCAGGGCATATCTCTAATGAGGTGTTAGGGATTATTAAAAGTATCGATCGCATTCTAAGCCCTGAAAATATCAATAATTTTGGCAAGATCATTGCTTCTGTGCAACAAATGGCACAAGGTTTAGACACAACCAAGGCAGATTTAGATCGATTACTGGTCAAGGCCCGCCAAACTTTAGATAGGACAGATACGCTTTTTGCTAAGGGCGATACTCTCTTGGCTAAAGGTAATCAGTTGATCCAGCATAGCGATCAATTGATTTTGGATGTGGATCACAAAGTCCAAAAGGGGCAGTTTGATTTGAAAACTATCTTGACACCTTTATTGATGCAGGCAGAGTTGAGCCTGCGTAACATTGATCAATTTGTGCAAAAGGGCTCCTTGTTCATGGATAAATTCGATGCCAACCCTTATAAAACTCTCTTTGGGGAGCACAAATGAAAACCAAATGGAGTTGGATTCTAGTGCCTTTCTTGGGTGGTTGTTTGAATCTCAATCTCAAACAGACCCTGCCTGAAATCAGCTACTACGATCTCAACACGCAAGAAATTCCCTCTGTATGTGCAAACCCTAAAAGTCTAGCATTAATAGGGGTTTTGGGTGCAGACCTTGTGAATACTAAGGATATTTTGCTCAAGCGCGCCAATGGACAAATTGAACGCAGTGTGAAAGAAAAATTTGCAGACCTACCTGCCAATATGCTTAAAAACATGCTAACCTTAGAAGCGATGCGTCAATGTGTGATTCTGAGTGTACCCCCTAACAGCGCTCATGTGAGTTTGAAGCTCAATGTCCTTTTTCTAGGAATTGTTGAGCACGAGGGGGCTTACAGCGCACAGATTGTACTCTCTGCAGACATGAATAACCAAAGCTTTATGGCCCTTGAAAGCCAAAAGGTGAGCCTCACATCTAAGGACAAGGAATTGGACATTCCCCCTGAAGCACTCCAGGCATTGCAACAGATCAGTGCACAAGCCATTGCTAAAATCATCACGCAAGTTAAAGCTAACCTATAAGGATCGTGGATGCAAGAAGACGAACGAATAGTCACTCATACGCAGGACCTCTTCGAAGAGGCTCTACAGGAGGATTTAGAGTCAAAGGACGAAGAAGATCAGTCCGGTCTCTATAATGAATTCCTTGTCATGGCTCATCAAGCTTATCAGGCGCGCCACTACGAAGAAGCCTTAGCCGGCTACCAACATGCCGCCGAGTTGGGTAGCTCCAGAGCACTGATTTATTTAGGTGTGATGCATGCCAATGGACGGGGGGTGCCCCAAGATAATGCGAAGGCCCTAGATTATTTTCATCAAGCCGCAAATTTAGGAGATAGTCAGGGGTTTGTAAACTTAGGCGTGATGTATAACCTAGGCAAAGGAGTTAGAAAAGACTATCAGAAAGCTTTAGATTACTTCAAGCACGGGGCAAGCTTGGAAGATGTCAATGCGCTTAATTACATGGGTTTGATGTATCGCACTGGGAATGGAGTGGGAGTGGATTATGCCAAAGCCCTGGAATTTTATCAACACGCTATGGAGCGCGGGAGTACCAAAGCTTTAGTGAGTTTGGGAAGCATGTACTATGCTGGACAAGGTGTCGTCAAAGACTATGCTAAGGCCCTTGAGTATTTCCGAAAAGCTGCAGATTTAGGGAATGCACGGGCTTGTTACAATTTGGCAATCATGTATGAAAATGGAGAGGGGGTGGAAAAGGACATCGAGAAATCCCTCAAGCTTTTTAAAGAATCCGCACAAGCTGGTTTTACCAAGGCCACCTACACCTTAGCCAGCATGTATGAGAGAGGAGAGGGAGTAGAAAAGGACATCGATAAGGCCATCGCGCTTTATCAGGAGGCAGGCGAAATGGGGGATGTCGATGCGCTCTCCAGCTTAGCCACCCTCTATCGCACCGGCAAGGGTGTAGAGCAGGACAAATACACGGCAATTGCCTACTATAAAGAAGCGGCTGATTTAGGCGACACCCACGCGTTTGCCAATCTAAATGCCATGAATACCCAGGTGAGTGAGCAAAAAGCACAAACCCTATACAATTTGGGCGTGGTCTATGTTAATGGGCAGGGGATGCCCAAAGACGAACAAAAGGCACTCGACTACTTCCAGCAAGCTGCTAAACTCGGACATGCTAAGGCAAATTACAATTTGGGAGTGATTTATAACAGGGGTGTGGGGGTGGATAGGGATGCTGCACTGGCCTTTTCTTATTTTCAAGAGGCCGCTAAATTGGGCGATAGCAAGGCCTACTATAGCTTGGGAATCATGTGCGAATATGGCAAGGGAACTGAGCGAGACATTCTGCAAGCTATCTTTTATTATCAGGAAGCAGCTAAAATGGACAATGCGAGCGCATTGCATCATCTAGGATCACTCTACCATGTAGGCAAGGAAGTAGAGAAAGATGTTCCCAAGGCGTTTTCTTACTTTCACCGCGCCGCCCAGTTGGGAAGCATTAAGGATTGTTACAATGTAGGGGTCATGTATAGCAAGGGCGAGGGGGTAGAGCGCAATATCCAACAGGCCATCATTTTTTTTCAAAAAGCAGCTGAAGAGGGCAATTCCAATGCTTTGTATAATATGGGGGTGATCTATTACCAAGGGGAGGGCGTGGCACAAGATATCCCCAAAGCTCTAGAATGTTTTAAGCGTGCAGCCAGTCTAGGGAATAAAAGAGCCAAAGGGGCTCTAGTATCTCTAAAGGAACTCAGCTAGGAGTTTCTGTGCTTGTTCAATGACCTCTTCAGGGGTGATATCTTCCATACAGGCGTGGGGTTTTATGGGACCTCCACTTTTAAGCGGACAGACACGCTTTTTACAGGGAGCACAGGGCAGGTTTTTGGAGATTAAGCGTGCGTGTGGATGTTGCCATGGATGCGTTTCTTGCATGTCAGTGGGGCCAAAGAGGGCAATTAGGGGGACTTGCAGGGCTGTAGCGATGTGCATGGGCCCGCTGTCATTGGTGATCAAGAGTGCAAGGGTAGCTAGAGTGTCAATGAGTTGTTGCAGGGTGGTTTGGTTGCATAGGTTATGTAAATGCTGATTTGGAGGGATTGAGCGCACAATCTCCTCCACCACTTCTAAATCTTTTTGTGTGCCAAAGAGATAGACCTCATAGCCTTTCTCAAGAAAATATGTCCCCACCAGGGCAAAGTACTCAGGCTTCCAACGCTTCGCACGCCCATAAGCGGCTCCAGGATTCAAACCGATACGCTTACAAGACTTTTTAGATGTGGAGGCATGGAGTTTAAGGGGAGGTGGAGTTGGATCAAGATGGGGTAAGCAGACAGAGAGTAAGTGATAGTAGCGCTGCACTTGATGGGCGTGCAAGAGGGTTGGGAGGGCATGGGTGAGCAGAAATGTACGCCCAAATTGGGCATACCCAATGCGCAGAGGGCTCCTGGTCCAGTAGAGCAACAACGCGCCATAAAAGTGATTGGTGAGCGTGATGGCTAGATCACAAGGGCCAATGCGCCTGGCAAGCTGGTAGGTAGCCCAGGCACGGCTTTTGGCATGCTTGGTCGTGTCAGGAATGCTCAGCGTGTTTTCATCTTGCTCAAAAAGCGCACAAGCAACTGCAGAACCTACCATAATAAATGAAGCATCCCTATAATGAGACCTCAAGGTCTCAACTAAAGGCGTCGCCATCACGCAATCCCCTAACCAATTAGGTAAACGCAGCAGAATCCTCACCCTAAGCCTCTCTTATTTCAATGATAATCCAATGCGCGTAAAAATCACGGGCAGCCCTTTATAACTATCTTTTGCAATAACACCGCCATGTTCAGGGCTCTTGTACCACAGCTTCTATTATTTTGACAATATTTTCATATGTATATTCCTTGATCTTACCGTGCAATTTCTGAGAGATTTGATTATAGTAATGAGGATTGCCCAAGAGTGCATCGATTTTATGCGCCATTTCCAAGGGCGTGTTAACCACTAATTCTGCGCATAAATCCCTAATGACACCCACATCAGTGCAAACAAAGGGGGTGCCAAACTGCATGCTTTCCAGAATAACTAAACCAAAGGACTCATAGGGAGCTCGACTCCCATGTACAAACAGAGTGGCTTTTTTAAAACAATCCAACACCTGATTTCTTTCCAAGTTATAAAAAAAACGCACATCTTTGAATTCATGTTCTTGGTCTAATTGGGTTTTGAGACTTTGAAGGCTCTCTAAAGTGCGATCGGCGTTCAAAGAACCTATAAACACTAAAGGAATGTTTGCTTGACTAAGATAGTAGGCCTTGAGCACAAAATCTTGCCCTTTTTCCTTGTAGTAGTTAGAAACATTGAGCAGATAGGGCTCACTGACAAGACATTCTAATGATTTGTTGTGTTGCTGTGTTGTTGTGTTGTGCAAACAGCTTTTCAGCAATGTCTTGGGTGGGTGAATATCCTTTTCAAACACCCCATTGGGCAAAATATTCACGCTGGTACAATAAGGTTTGAGGTAATCATACCCATGGCTGTGCCGGCTCAAGAGGAAGACGCAATCGTAATACTTAAGAAACTTTTGAAGTCGATAACGAAGCCACCATGGATAAGTACCCTGGGGCATTAGGCGCAAGTGCACCAACATAAACTTCAGCGCATCTTTGAAAAAACGCTTCCATCCAAAGCAAATGCTCATGAAAGGCTGTTCTCCATGTGATCTCAGGATTTTTTCTTGGCCATGAGTTTGGGGAGTTTGTCGTAAATAAAATCTGTGTTCCAGGTGAGTAAAGAGACATTGACGAGCAGATCGCATGGAAAGGAAACAACAAAGTTTTGATAATCTTCTAGCTCACCATCCCATCCATTCCCATGAAAGTTGATCGCAAATTCAATCACAAAGAGATTGGGGGCTATTTCTATAGCAATTTTATTCAAATCACCACTGGACACGGAGTGAGTGGGGCCCCCTCTGGCCAATTGTTGTTGATTAAACAAGTTGCTTGTGATGACATAAACCTGGTGGCCAGCTCTTGAGAGAGCTAG
>NZ_JAERIS010000064.1 GCF_017979425.1 Helicobacter salomonis
TAGTAGTAGTATTTAGGGTTGGAGAGTGGTCTCCCCGGCTTCAGCCCGGATTTCACGTGTCCTGGCCTACTCTGGATTCTACTACCATTGAGAGAACTTTTCGCATACAGGGCTATCACTTTCTATGGCGTGTTTTTCCAAACACTTCTGCTAAGTTCTCTCTCTAGCTAATGTAGTCCTCAACCCCGAGTGCAAGCACTCGGTTTGCCCTTTTCCCCTTTCGCTCGCCACTACTCAGGGAATCTCGTTGATTTCTTTTCCTCTAGCTACTGAGATG
>NZ_JAERIS010000020.1 GCF_017979425.1 Helicobacter salomonis
ATCACCTCCTTTCTTAGAGAAACCCTTTAAGACTTCGTTGTCTTAGAGCAGGCTCAAGGCTCTCTTGCTTAGGTGTTGGAGATGTTTAAATCCCTTTCATTGATTTTTTGTTAGAATAGCCCTTATCTTTGATTTAAAGGTTTTGCTATGGGGCAAAAAGAGTTGTTACAAGAATTTATAAATCTTAAAGAGAAAAACGAAAAATACAGAGGTAATTCCAATGCTCAGGCTGGGTATTTTAACCCCCTTAAAGCACAATGGGATTTATGGTTAAAAAACTTAAATCTCAATTACACGACCTATATTAGTTTTTGGGAGCACAACCAGCCTACGATCTGTTTTGGGCGCAAGGATATTTTGGGTGATAACTATGTCAATGGTCCTATTTTCAAAAAGCAACATGGGATTTATATTTGGCTAGGTTGCCAGTGGAAAAGGCGCACTTTTAAGTTGCGTATCGGTTGTTCCAACAACTATAGCAACGCTTCTAAACAAGAATGCACAGCTTTAGACAAATTATTTACTTTTGAGAAAGGGGCTTATCAATACAAATACGAAAAGACATACCCCAACCTGGCCGCACTCCAAGAAAATTTTTTATATGACTTTGTTGCGCTGGTGAAAGTATTCAACACAGTGCCTAGAGAGGATTTTTTACTCAAAGTATAGTTGAGGATAAGGTCAGGCATGCTCGATAGATAGTGGTTTTATCCAGATTGCGTGTAAAACTCTACTCTTTGGGGCTCAAGATGTAGGTGCATGCTAAGAAAAGACAAAGCTATCCTCGCAATAGATAATCGAGATTAGCAAGAACCTGGTGCAGCAGAGTTGGATGCGCTCATTCTAGCCACTAAAATTAAGTGCGATGATTGGGATGTAATCTATTCTTGAAGGGCCTGGGCTAGAGAGGCTTTGAGGCCTCTTAGCTTGAGTTCTCAAAGTCCCAATCTGCAGGCTCAATGGGTCTAAACTGACTTAAGAAGCTCAAACCATCCAACTGACCTTGTGTAATGGCTAAAAACACCTCTGACATTGTTTTGAAGCCCTGGGTATGGAGGCGCTAAAGCGAAAATCAGCATGCCCTAGCATGGCACGCAGAATTTGTCCTTCTGTGCTCAAGGGAGTTAGGGGGGTTTAGGCATGCTCTTTTTGAGGGCTGGTAGGATAGGGGCGCGCAGGTTACCAATAACTAATCGAGTTGTTAATGGATTTATTTGATCAGAACACATGGCAGATAGGCCTTATGATGGAGAAGAATCTGTGTATAAGTGTGCAAATTAATCCTGTGACTAGTATAATCAACCTTCTGATTCCAATTAAAGGATAAGCATGAATCCTCTACCAAGTCTTTTGCAAGACTCCCAAAAGCGTTTGATTTTAGATGCGCGTGCCTACGCGCACAAGGTGCTTATGCAACAGAAACCCTATCCCTGGCATGATGCTACACTTTATAGTAATTACATGAAACAGGTCGCTTCTTTGCTGAAAGCCGATGTGCTAGTCTTGCGCTTTGATAAACTCTTAGAAGAGGAATTACAAACTAACCGCGCTCTAGTAGCCAAGATGGCTGAAAAAAGCCGTAGCACTTATGCTCTCAAAGTTTTCATGGCAGATGAGGAGTTGCGTGCTATCACAAGTTCATTAGTCAACACCGCCACTAACACTTTACATGTGCACATACTAACCCAGCTTCCTTCTCCTCTAGCACTCCTGAAAATGACCGCTAGAGCTGTAGGAGCTAGTGAGGAATTTGAAGATGAGCATATCGAAAATGCAGGGGTGTACTACGCTGATTGGTTACGCTCCTACAAGGATTCTAAAGTCTGTGGTTTGCTATTTGATGCGCGCACACATAACCTTTCTGAAGAACTCTATCAACCCATTACAAACACTGCGAGTAGTTATGGTTGGGTTGTAGGCCTTAGGCAGGAGAAGGCCTTACATTTTTTAGGCCAAAGGGAGTCCATTCCTGTCTTGGATTCAGATTTTTGGATCGATAAGAGTGAGGGCGGGGCGTGCGCGGGCGGGGCGTGCGTGAATCGTGTTTTCTTTACAGAAATTCATCAAGAAGCAGTGCCCGAAGTGGTGCTAGAAAAGCTTAAAGAATTTGCCATCTAAATTTAGTTCAACAGCCATTCAACATGAAGAGATTCGCCCCAGAATGTTCAGAGCAAACTTTTCAAGAGAGATGCAAAGGGTACGCTGATGGGAATGGGGGTGTGGGTGGTTTGAGAGATGAAGGCTAGTTTGACCTGCATGCAAAAAAGACGCGTGGGTTCAGAGGTAACTTTTAATACTTCCTGTTCCAAGATCACACTAACTCTTTTCAATACCTTGAGCTTGGTGTGCACCTCGAGGGTGTCGCCCAGCTGGCCAGGAGCCAAAAACTCTGCCTGGATGGATTTGACCACAAAATACCCACGCTGATCCTGGGGGTGCAGGTGATGGGCAAAAAAAAGTTCGCTGCGAGCTCGCTCACAATATTTGAAATAATTAGCGTGGTAGACGATCCCACCACAATCGGTATCTTCGTAATAAACTCTAAAGCGCATGCCAATCCAAATCATTGTTAAGGGGCACAATTCTACCCAAATAAAGTAAATCTTAATTCTTACTATGCTAGAATGCGTCTTTTTTTATTCCAACAGAAAGGAGCCTTAAGTGAACAACTTCTCCAAGTTAGGCTTTGTTTTAGCCGCTTTAGGGAGTTCGGTAGGATTAGGACATATTTGGCGTTTCCCCTATATGGCCGGCACAAGTGGTGGGGGTGGCTTTGTCATTCTATTCTTAATCCTATCACTCACTATAGGGCTCACGATGTTGATTGCCGAAATGGTGATAGGGCAGAGCACCCAAAAAGATGTCGCTTGTGCCTTTGCAGAGTTAGACCCCAACCCTGAGCGCAAAACCTGGCGTTATGCGGGGCTAATGCTCTTCACCGGTCCCATCATCCTAACCTTTTATGGAATCGTATTGGGCTGGGTATTTTACTACTTAGCGGTTGTAAGTTTCAATTTACCCACAGATGTCAAGGCTTCTGAGCAGATCCTAACCAATCTTTTAGGCAATTCCGTTGGCACGCAAGTCGTCGGACTGGCTGTAACCCTCTTGCTCAGTGCTTGGGTGGTCTCTAGGGGTGTCAAGGATGGCATTGAAAAGCTTAATTTTGTTTTGATGCCCTTATTGTTCATCATCTTTGTAGGCCTGCTCATCTATGCTTCCACCCAGGACTCTTTTAAAAAAGCTCTGGATTTCATGTTTGGGATCCGCATTGCTGAGTTTAATCAGAAGGTCTTCGTAAGTGCGCTAGGACAGGTCTTCTTTGCCTTGAGTTTAGGCATAGGGATCAATATCGCCTACGCTTCTTCCACCCATTATAAGCAGGATTTGCTCAAGAGTGCAGTCTGGATTGTCTTGCCAGGGATTGCGATCTCCTTGATGGCAGGCTTGATGATCTTTACCTTTGTCTTTGAATATGGAGCTAATCCTTCGCAGGGCGCAGGGCTTATCTTTGTATCCTTGCCTGTGGTGTTTTCCAAGATGGGGGCGATAGGAAGTGTGGTCTCTGTCTTATTCTTGTGTGCTTTGGCATTTGCAGGCTTGACTTCTACCATTGCGCTATTAGAACCCCCTGTGCAGTATTTGGTGGACAAGAATTATTCCCGTTTCAAAGCAACATGGGTACTTACAGCGGTGGTTTTTGCGGTGGGCGTGGTGCTCATCTTCTCGTTAAACGCTAAGTATGGGGCGCACTTGACCTTTTTTGGCAAAAATCTCTTTGATTTGACGGACTTTTTCTCTACCTCCATTCTGATGCCTTTTTGGGGACTTGTATCTGTCATCTTTGTAGGTTGGGTGGTGAGCAGAACTAAACTCTATGCAGTGAGCCTGCACTTTTTGAATAAGTTGATGTTCCTTGTATGGGTATTCTTGCTCAAGTTTATTGCGCCTATAGTAATTTTGGTGATTTGGGCTGTGAAGATTTTGCAGGGCTAGCATGGGCTTCTCTAGACTAGGTTTTATCTTAGCCACCTTGGGGAGTTCCATTGGACTAGGGCATATTTGGCGCTTTCCCTACATGGCAGGGAGCAATGGCGGAGGGGCCTTTGTCTTGCTCTATCTAGGACTCACTCTCACTTTGGGAGTGGCCATGCTCTTGGTGGACATGGTTATTGGCAATTTGGGGCGTAAAGATGTGGTTTCTTGCTATGAACATCTCAACACCAAACACAGAAAAGTATGGTCATGGAGTGCTTTACTCCTCCTAGGTGGACCTATTATCATGTCCTTTTATGCCGTGGTATTGGGCTGGATTCTCTACTATTTATTAAAAGTGAGCTTTAATTTGCCCGTTTCTTTAGAAATAGCCCAACAAACCTTTGGCACATTGAGCTCTAGTGATCTAGCATGGCAAATAGGGGGGTTTAGTCTTTGGCTGTGGCTTACGGTGTGGATTGTTTCTAAGGGGATTAAAGAGGGGATTGAGCGCCTGAGCCTATGGCTTATGCCTCTTTTATTCATCATCTTCATTGGCTTGCTCATTTATGCCATGACCTTACCTAGTTTTTCCAAGGCCATGGCGTATATGTTTAGTTTTGATGCTAGTAAGATCACCCTTGAAGTGCTTTTAGAGGCCTTAGGGCAGATGTTTTTCTCTCTGAGTTTAGGGGTGGGCACCATCACTACTTATGCCGCTTTCACGCGCTCTAATGAAAATCTCCTAGGGAGCTCGCTATGGGTAGTTTTGCCCGGCATTGCTGTTTCCTTGGTAGCCGGTTTGATGATCTTCACCTTTATTTTTAATTTCAATGGCGAGCCTTCTCAGGGCGTGGGTCTAGTCTTTATTTCCTTGCCCCTGATCTTCCATAGTATGGGTGCTATAGGTCCCCTGATTGCCTTTTTATTCTTCTTGGCTCTGATCTTTGCAGGAATCACCTCTACGGTCTCTCTCATAGAACCTGCGATTCTCTATCTGATGAATCACTTTAAATGGAGTCGTTTTAAAGCCTCATATTTGGTGGGCCTGGGGATTTTTCTCTTAGGGTTGCTGGTGATTTTTTCCATCCACAAGGATTATTCCAAAGCCCTGACTTTCTTTCACAAAAGCGTCTTTGACTGGGCGGATTTCATCACTTCTTCAGTCACCATGCCCTTAGGAGGTCTTTTTTCACTTATCTTCCTAGGATGGTTCATGCACAAAAAACGTATTTACAAGGCCAGCGCACGTTTTTTAAGCCGCCCTGCCTTTGTGGTGTGGTTTTTTAGTGTGCGCTTTATTGCTCCGGTTATTGTATTACTCATTCTCATGTTGCAGTTTTTTAAAAGTGCGTAAGCTTCTTTTAATCCTCTGCGCTTGTTGCACCTCAGAAAGCTTGGAGCTAAGTTCTTCTCAACTCAAAAATACGGGTTATACTGGCACCATGCCTTCTGAGAGTTTTTACAAGCCAAGTTTTTATAGCCTCAAAGACAGCTGGGAAATCGCCCCCGCAAAGCCTAAAAAAACTCACCCCTTTGTGGAGTTTGCCCGGAAATACTTAGAGCTAATGGAGTATAGAGGGACTTATTTTATGCCTTATTACCACAGCTTCACACCCATTTACCAGTGGTATCACCCTGATATTAACCGTTACCAATCTACAGAATTTAAATTCCAAATTAGCTTTAGAGTTCCTGTATTCAGGCATTTTCTCTTTACCACGGGCACGCTTTATTTGGCCTACACACAAACCAATTGGTTTCAAATTTATAACAACCCTCAAAGCGCGCCCATGCGCATGGTTAACTATATGCCTGAACTCATTTATGTTTATCCTCTCAATCTCTCTATTTGGCACGGTAAATTGGGCACTTTGAGTGAGTTTTGGTTTGGGGGGCAACATATCTCCAATGGGATTGGGGGGCGGCAATGTTATCAAAAATATGAAGATGGAAATGCCCTGGGGGCGTTTCCGGGGGGGCCTGTGCGTGTGGTGAAATACAGCAATGGACAACAAGAGATCGAAGGGGGGTGCCGCTCAGTGAGTGCCGGACAACGCCCAGTTTTTCACCTAGTGTGGCAAAAGGGCGGGTTAAAAGTTAATGTTGCCTACTGGCCCTATATCCCCTATAACCAATCCAACCCAGATTTGATCGATTACATGGGCTATGGGAATGCTCTTGTAGAGTACAGACGCGGGCGGCATCATTTTGAAATGCGCCTCTATGACATTTTCACCCCTTATTGGAAATTCAAGCGCTGGCATGGTGCAGTGCGTCTGGGCTACACTTTTCGCATTAACACCTTCGTGGGCTTTTACGCCCAATATTTTAACGGCTATGGAGATGGACTCTACGAATATAATGTGTTTTCCAACCGCTTTGGGGTAGGAATCCGACTTAGTCCCTAAAAGGTTGCTTAATGGGGTTTTTGGAACAAAAGAATGTGCTTATCACTGGAGGTACAGGGAGTTTTGGAAAAGCGTGCACTCGCGCACTCTTGCAGGAACACAATCCTAAAAAAATCATCATCTATAGTCGTGATGAACTCAAGCAATACGAAATGGCGCAACACTATAAAGACCCTAGAATGCGCTTTTTTCTGGGCGATGTGCGCGATAAGGACCGACTCTGTGCGGCTATGCAGGGAGTAGATGTGTGTATCCACGCAGCCGCGCTCAAACATGTTCCCATTGCTGAATATAATCCCTTAGAATGCATTAAAACCAACATTTTAGGGGGAAGTTGCGTGATTGAGGCGTGTCTGCAAGCACATGTGGGGCATGTGATCGCCTTAAGCACGGACAAGGCGAGCAATCCTATCAACTTGTATGGAGCAACCAAGCTTTGCAGTGATAAACTCTTTACCAGCGCTAATAATATGAAGGGGAAGGCGCGCACAAAGTTTAGCGTGGTGCGTTATGGCAATGTTGTAGGCAGTCGGGGCAGTGTGGTGCCTTTTTTTAAAACCCTCATCGCACAGGGTGCACAGAGTATTCCCATTACAGACACACGCATGACGCGCTTTTGGATCACCTTAGAAAAAGGAGTCGCCTTTGTGCTCAAGAGCTTAGAACGCATGCATGGGGGGGAAATCTTTGTGCCTAAAATCCCCAGCATGGAAATTATCCAACTGGCTAAAGCCCTAGCACCCCATCTGCCCCTAAAAATCATCGGAGTGCGCCCCGGGGAGAAATTGCATGAGGTGATGATCAGCGCTGATGACAAAGCGTTAGAATTTGAGCATTTTTATATCTTAGAGCCTACTATTTCCTTCCAAACTCCTATAGATTACCGCAAAACCTTATTGGGAGAGCAGGGAGTCGCTGTACCTGAGGGGTTTAGTTATAATAGTTTGGACAATCCCAACAAACTAGACACCTCTACGCTCCTGCAGATGATTAGCAGTTTAGATGATCATGCCTGATACTTTAGATTGGCTGTGTTCTGGTCATCTCCTAGAGGGCAAGCGTATTCTATTGCTCGTCAGTGGCTCGATCGCTGTTTATAAAGCCTTGGACCTGGTGCGCGTGTTTGTGAAAATGGGAGCTCAGGTGCGCGTTGTGATGAGCGCGCATGCATGCCAATTTGTGAACCCGCTCAGTTTTGAAGCCCTGAGTCATTGCAGTGTGCTCACTTCTCAGAGTGAACGCTGGAATTTACAAGAAGGCATGTGCGCCAACCACATTACTTATGCCACATGGGCAGACTTAGTTGTGGTTGCGCCCGCAAGTGCTAACACTCTAGCCAAGCTTGCCCATGGTTTAGCGGACAATGTGCTCTGTGCTACCTTTTTAGCCAGCAGCGCGCCCAAAATTTTAGCCCCCAGCATGAACACCCAGATGTTAGAGGCACGCGCTACTCAAGAGAATTTGGCGCGCCTGCAGGCATGGGGCTGTGAAATTGTAGAGGCGCGAGTAGATCTACTCGCCTGCAACACAACAGGCAAAGGTGCGATGGCAGAAATTTTAGAAATTGTAAGTGCTAGCGCGCGTACCTTAATGCGCACCCCCTTTTGGGTCTCAAAAGAAGTGGTGATCACGGGCGGAGGAAGTATAGAGCGTATCGATGCGGTGCGCTATGTGTCTAACCACTCAAGTGGATTGCAAGCAAGTTCCCTAGCTCTCGCCCTCTGGCTCAAGGGCGCACGGGTGTTCTTAATCTCTAGCGCCTTCCCCTTAAGTCTACCTATGGACATAGGGTGCATCTGTGTTAAAAGCGCACAAGACTATTTGAACGCCCTACAAACTAAGCAAAATCTTGAATTCCCTCCCTTCTTGTTCATGCTCGCAGCTATCAGTGATTACAAGCCCACCCATCCCCATGTAGGCAAACTTAAAAAACAAGATTTAGGAGTGCATTGGGCTTTGGAATGTATGCAAAATGTGGATATTTTGCGCGCTGTGCAGGGATTTTACAAGATTGCCTTTAAGGCAGAAGAGGGAGGCACGCACCTCTCTTCTGCCCTGAAGAATGCCCAAACATTACTAGAAGATGTGGAAAACGGGGGCAAGGGATGTCAGATTGTGTGCCTAAACACCCTAGAGCAAAACCCTTTTGGAGCTTTAGAAAACCAAATCACCTTTTTGAGCAGATTGGCGTGCCGGCGCAGCGCGCGCATGGACAAGTTCAATCTAAGCTTGGAAATTTTAGACTTTGTACAAGAGAACTACTTAGAGCAAAAGCAGTTCTAAGTGTGTTGACGTAGATGGATATACTCTCTAACATTTTCGATTGTGCCCGCTACGAGCTTTTTAATGGTATTGCCATAACCCCAAGCGATATGGGGCGTGAGCAAAAGTCTATGTTGGATATCGGGGTTTAAAAAGGGGTGATTAACACGCATGGGCTCTTGTTCAAACACATCTGTGCCGTAGTAAAAATCCTGTGTTACTAGTGCCTTAGCCACCTCTTCCTCATTGACAATCCCCCCTCGCCCCACGTTGACTAAAACCGCCTTCTCTTTTAAGAGAGGCAGATTAGAGGCATTGATGAGGTTATGGGTTTGCTCATTGAGCGGGGCGTGGATGGTGATCACATCGCTAGTGCGCAACAACGCTTCTAGGGATTTTTCAGGATAAGTACTATCGTGGTTGCGCCCACTCGTCGAGGTATAACTCACACGCGCGCCAAAACTGAGCGCGCTCTTAGCCACGCTTTTTCCAATATTACCCAAACCAATGATCCCCCACTCTTTATTCTCTAAGGCCAATAAATCCTTATTAAAATGTGTAAAAACCTTGCTCTTGCAATACTCTCCACTTTTACAATAGCGATCGTAATAGAACATATTAGACAACAAGGCAAACACTAGAGCAAAGGTATGCATGGTTACGCTGTGGGTGGAATACCCCTCTACATTTTTGATTGCAATACCCAATTCCTGCGCGCAAGAATGATCGATGATATTTGTCCCCGTGGCAGTAACGCAAATAAGTTTGAGTTTAGGCAAGTTTTTTAGCGTGGGTGCATCCATTACAACCTTGTTAAGAATGACTATTTCAGCATCCTTGCACCGCTCTAACACCAATTCTTGAGGCGTGTTTGGGTAAGAAGTTAGATCGACAAATTCCTCTAGAGGAGCAAGTTTATGAGTCCGCCCTAAAGAATCCGCTTCTAACATCACTGCTTTAATTTTCATCGATTCTCCCTTGCATTTTGTGAGCAAGATTAGCACAAAATTAGCAATGTGAGCTGAACACCAACTCTGCAATTTAGGGAATTTGACAAGGTGCAGGAGAGCATTGCGCGCAACTTAGATCGCCTCACCCAATTAGAGGAATACCTAAGATCGCTTAGAAGACAACTTGCGCTACACGCGCAAGATTTGATTGTTTCATTTACCACCTTCTTGTTGAGATTTTTGGGGTGGCGATCCCCAGTTGCAGCGATTTTGCCCAGCTCTTGGTTAAAGTCTTCCAGCCCGCCAGCTTACCACTGCACGCTTAAAGTCCCAATATTTTCAGTCAAGCACTCTTCTTTAGTTGTGCCAAACAGCGGGATCGTCCCACTTTGCATGCGCAAAATCCACGATAGGGCGATTTGGACTGGGGTGGCGTTTTTACTCTTAGCAGTATCTTGTAACGACTTCACTAAAATGTCATTTTTGACTAAATTTTCAAAGCCCTTACTCAAAGACCAAAAACCCACAATGGGTGGAGATTAGCTGCCAACGCGTCATTACGCTTAATCTTGGCGGCTAGAATGAGCGTATACAACTCTGCCATATCAGGTTTTACTAATCCCACTTACCTATTGCGAGGATGGCTTTTATTTTCTTATATGCACTTACATTTAGTGCCCTATAAGGATTGAGTTTTACACGCGTTCTGATAGAATAGATTTAAGAAAAAGAGGTTATTGATTCAGCTTCAACCCCCTCGTTATGCGTAAGCTATCTAATTTTCGTACCCGAATTACGATATGATTGTTGCAGAAAAGGTACAAACAGTCCAGTTGATCTATTTCAGTCCTTCACATTTTTCACATTTTTGCTAGTGTCTTGTCCTGACATGCTAAAACACAACCTGGTCTGAGCGTAGCCAATCTTTACTCCGTGCATGCTATACTGCCGCATTTCCCATAAGAGGTAGCAGTGCGTATCTTTGTGATCCATCTTTCCAAACAAACTTGCCAAGAATGTGGCTTGGAAGAGCGTAACATTGCTCCATTGTTACGAGCATTGAATAACCCCAGGCATCCTGTAGAGATCTTCGAAGCAATCTATGCTACGAGAGAGAGAGAGAGATGGCATCCTATGGTTAAAGACCATGTCCATCCTTATTTTTTACATGCGCACAAAACCCTAAAAATGTTGGATTCGTGGAGTGCAGGTTATTATGCACTAAAATTTTTGGGAAAATCGATGAGTATTGGAGAGTTGGGTTGTTATGCAAGTCATTATGCGTTGTGGCGACGCTGTGTGGCGTTGCAAGAGCCCATTTGTGTCTTAGAAGATGATGTAGGCTTGCAATCCAATTTTTTCGAAAGCTTAGATTTTTTGGAGAAAGAGATTAGCAATTTAGGTTATGCACGTCTGATGTGTCTAAACTATGCCCAATGGGAAGCTGTTAATATGTATCCACAGATTGCCGAAAAAGTAGGATTAACCTGGGGAGAAGGTACACAAGGGTATGTAATCACTCCAAGTGTAGCACATAAATTTTTGTCTGTGAGCGCGGGCAAATGGGTCATGCCAATTGATTGGATCATGGACAACCACTACCTACATGGGGTGAGAAATTTGGTACTTAATCCCCCTAGTATATTCGTACAAAATCTCCCTAGCTATATCGATCGTTCTGACGATCGACAGCATTCACTTTTGGTGCGTTGTTGTCGCAAGATCAACACTCTCCTTGTGCGTATGTACTCACGCTGCCTGCGCTACCCCTTTTTCAGAGCTCGTTGGTTTAAGACATAACTCTTGACAATCGTTCTTGAGCAAAAATACTTAAAATTTCTATCACTGCCATCTGCATCTACGACATATCCGAATTCGCAGCGCTTCACCGGGAATGTGACACACGTGCCTAAGCTTTTTTCCAGCACCACCCCTACGAAACCGCCCACGAACACTGAGCTAAAGTCTCCCACCCGCGTATGTTCCCAAGACCCGCGTCTATCCATTTGGCCTTATATCTTCCAGGCCCCAACTTTGGTTGCAGGTGTTTTTGAGGGCTGTGGAGCCCCTTAGTGTTACAAGCATGGCAAAGCAAAATGAATAATAGGTTGGCCTTGCCACGCTATTAGAAATATCATATGCAATGTAGTGTAAAATAATGAAACACTACTTCATCGATAGCTAAGTCGTGCAAAATGCGTTAGAGACACTAATTTAATTCTATTTTAAAGGCTATGAATGTTCCAACCCCTCTTAGATGTCTTTGCAGATTCTGTGCATCTATCTCATTCTCAAGAAAAGAAACCCTTAAAATTAGGGGTTTCTCTGTGGTATGGGGATGCTATCAAAGATTTTAAAAGTTGTTGCTTTGACTATATACTGAACTCCCAATTCACGATTACCTATTCAACTTGCGAACCTTGTGATATTGTTTTTGGAGCATCATTCAGGTTAGAGGGTTTGAGTAGACCCATTTTAAATTTTTCTCAGAGGCGCATTGGCTATACGGGAGAAAGCGAACGTATTAATTTTGATATTTACGATTTTGGCATGGGCTTTGATCATCTAATTTTTCATGAACGCTATTTGCGTGTGCCTCTTTACTATACACATCTTTGGACTTTCTTAAAACTTGCTATCATGAGTCCAGATTCCCCATTTAAAGTGGATGAGCGGACCAAGCAGGCTTTTTATAAAAACTATCTCGAGCTAAACTCTAACTACCAATATACGGAGAAGGCCCCCCACTGTACCATCACCCTTAACGCCTCTTTTAAAGACAACTATCCCCATTTGTATCTTCTAGCTAAAAATCAGAGTGATCCCCTTCAAAGAGGGTTTGCAAGCTTTGTAGCCTCTAATCCTAACGCTCCTATGCGCAATGCCTGTTATCAAGAGCTTTGTGCATATCGCCCAGTTGCGGGGGGGGGGGGGTATTTAACACGATTGGCAAACCTATTAAGAACAAGTGGGAGTTTTTAAGCCAGCATAAATTTAATCTCTGCTTTGAAAATTCCAAAGACCATGGCTATACTACCGAAAAAATCGTTGATGCTTATTTTGCCCACACTATTCCCATTTATTGGGGTAATCCCGTTGTGGCTAGAGATTTCAATCCCAAGAGTTTTGTCAATGTGCACGATTTTAAGGATTTTAAAGAAGTCCTAGATTACGTCCGTTACCTAGATACCCACGATAACGCCTACTTGGAGATGCTTCATGCCCATCCACTTAACACTATAGAGGGCCAACCCAAATTCCATCAAGACCTGAGCTTTGCTAAAATTTTAGCATTTTTACAAAATGCGATCTATTCAACCGAGATTTACCATAACGACGGTGCGTACTCCATGACGATTAGAGAATTACTGAACCTACTGACTAGAAAGCTGTCTAGAAAAATAAAGAAAAGGTAGCGTTGAATCATCGTTTCATCTCAAAAGAGTTTTGATATAATCAGCCAATCGTCACGATCGCTTTAGCATCAGACACAAGTGTTCCCGGTGTTTAATGTTGGAGGCTTTGTAGACATAGCTTAGTTTACTCCATGAATAATCCTATCAAATACATCCCTGAAGCGTTTTTCGTAGGTGTGTTTGCTGGAAGCCTCTTTAAAAGCTTTATCCCTGATTTTTTGCAATTCTTCTTTGTGGT
Source organism: Helicobacter salomonis (assembly GCF_017979425.1). GTDB lineage: Bacteria > Campylobacterota > Campylobacteria > Campylobacterales > Helicobacteraceae > Helicobacter > Helicobacter salomonis. The sequence continues at coordinate 13,253 of NZ_JAERIS010000020.1, forward strand.
CCAAGTAGTAGCGCACTTGTTGAACGAGTTGAGGAATACTACGATAGAAGATCATGCTATCTCTCTCAAAGAGAGCCTCCAAATCTTTGTTGTAAGTAGTGATGTAAGCTGCCCCACTCATGGGTGCATCAAAGTCGCGCAGTTTCATATTGATAAAGTTTAACGATTCTACATTTCCACAGCCTAACACTAATTCGCATTGGTTAAAAAATTCGTTGGTTTGCTCTAAAGGCAAACGACCTCCAAAGCCGTATCCATAGGCCTTAACTTTAAACTTTGCCTTCTCTAGGGCTTGGATCAGTTCACCCCTAACGCCTTGACTGCTCCCCACAAATCCTATGTCGTAAAAGAGTGCCGATTAGTTTTTACGAAGCTCTTAAAAATCCCCCTCCCACCCTTGCAGGAGCAAGAGCAAATCGTGGGCGTGATCGCCAAGATCGAGCAAGAACGCACCATCCTAGAAAACACCATGAAGTCTTTAGAGAGACAGTGGGAAGTCATCCTAAAAAATATCTGGACCTGAATATATGGCCATGCCTGCAAAGACCCAAGCAACCCCCCAACTTCTGCTATAATCCCCCTTATGCAAAACTTTAAGAAAATTTTACTCATTGGATCGGGTCCCATTGTTATAGGGCAGGCGTGCGAGTTTGACTACTCCTCTAGCATCGCCCTTAAGACGCTTAAAAGCTTAGGCTATGAAGTGGTGCTTTTAAACTCTAACCCCATCACCATCAACACGGACAAAGCCCTAGCCTATAAGACCTATATTGAGCCCATTAACATACAAAATGTGCTTAAAATCGTAGAAAAAGAGGGCATAGAGGCGATCTTGCCCACAATGGGGGGGCAAACCGCGCTTAATATCATGGTGGAGTTGCACCAGCAGGGGCATTTTGAGGGCGCGCTGAAAAATGTCAGGCTCTTGGGGGCTAAGATTGAGAGCATTTTAAAGGCAGAGGATCGGCGTGCTTTTAAAGAGTGCATGTTAAGCATTGGGCTAGATTTGCCCAAGGGGGGCTATGCCTACAGTGAGGAAGAGGCACTAGGTGTGGTTAAAGAGGTGGGCTTTCCTTGCATCATCCGCTCAAGCTTTACTTTGGGAGGGGAGGGGAGTTCTGTCGCCTTTAATATTGAGGAGTTTAGAGACCTAGCCAAATTCGCCCTAGAAGCCTCGCCTATTAGCGAGATTTTGATTGAAGAGAGTTTATTGGGCTGTAAAGAGTTTGAAATGGAGGTGGTGCGCGATTGCAAGGATAATTGCGTGATCGTGTGCTGTATTGAAAATGTCGATCCGATGGGAATCCACACGGGCGATAGCATCACCATTGCCCCCGCGCTGACCCTAACAGATAAAGAATACCAGCGCATGCGCAATGCCAGCTTTGCGGTTTTGCGGGCGGTGGGCGTGGATACGGGCGGGGCGAATGTGCAATTTGCCATTAAAGATCGGCGTTTATTAGTCATTGAAATGAATCCACGGGTTAGCAGAAGCTCCGCGCTTGCCAGCAAGGCGACCCTTTTCCCCATCGCCAAAGTCGCCACGCTTTTAGCTTTAGGGCACACGCTAGAAGAAATTCAAAATGACATTACCCAAAGCACGACTTGCTTTGAGCCGACCCTAGATTACATCATCACCAAGATTCCGCATTTTGACTTTGAGAAATTCCCCCAAGTAGATACGACTCTAGGCACTTCCATGAAGAGCATCGGCGAGGTGATGGGAATCGGGGGGAGTTTTAAAGAGAGCTTGATGAAAGCCTTAGAGAGTGATTATCTCTTAAAAAATTTGCGCGCCTTTTTAGAGCAACCCCTAGAATTAGAGTTTCTTAAAAAGGAATTGCGCCGCCCTAATCCTAAACGCTTACTTTACGCCATGCACGCTTTTAGCGATGGCTTAAGTGTGGATGAGGTGAACGCGCTCTGCTACATTGACCCCTACTTCCTCAACGAGATAGCTGAGATCGTGCAGGCCCTGCTAGAACTCAAAGGCACAGAGGCAAAGACTCTACTTGGTGACAAAAACGCTCTATTTGGGCTTAAAAGCATGGGTCTAAGCGATGCGCTTATTGCTAGCTTTTTAGGGGTGAGCGAACTAAAGGTGCGCCAAGCTAGGGATGCCCTAGACTTGCACCCTAAAATGTATCAAGTGGATTTGAGCGCCAATGAGTTTAAAAGCCCCACGCCCTATTTGTATTCTACCTATGCACCCCCCTTTCCTACGCTCCAAAAACCCTTCAAATCCACACGCCAAAAAGTGATTTTAATCGGCTCAAGCGCGAATAAAATCGGGGTAGGCATGGAGTTTGACTATGCCCTCACACATGCCAGCCTAGCACTTAAAAAGCTGGGTTTAAGCCCTATCATCATTAACAATAATCCCGAGACTATTAGCACCGATCATGACACCAGCGACACACTCTACTTTGAGCCCATCACTTTAGAACATGTCTTAGAGATTGTGGCGCAAGAGAGAGAGCATTTATTAGGTGTAGTGGTGGGTTTTGGGGGGCAAACCCCGCTTAAAATTGCCAAAGATTTGGAAGCTTTGGGTATTCCCCTGCTAGGCACCGCCTTTAAGGATATTGAGATCGCTGAAGAGCGAGATTTATGCCACCAACTCTTAGATAATCTCAACATTGCCTATCCTAAAGGGTTATGTGCTAACTCTAAGGTGGATGCTTTAGAGTATCTAGGCCAGCTGGAATTACCCCTTATCCTGCGCCCAAGTTTTGTATTAGGGGGGGCTAAAATGCGTATTTTACGCAGTAAGCAAGAATGCTTAGATTACATAGAAAGTTATAATTTTGAAACCAGTCTTTTAATGGATAACTTCCTAGAGGACGCGCTAGAATTGGATGTAGACGCAATCTGTGATCAAAAAAGCGTGTTTGTGTGCTCTGTGTTAGAGCATATCGAGCCAGCCGGGATTCACTCAGGCGATAGCACTTGTTTTATCCCTCCAAATTTGAGCCCTGAGCTTTTAGATGATCTCTATTACCAGACGCAAAAGATCGCTCTGGGTTTGCAGGTGTTGGGGCTGGTCAATATCCAGTTTGCCTACAAAAATAACCAGCTGGTCGTGCTAGAAATTAACCCTAGAGCTTCGCGTACCGTACCCTTTGTATCTAAAGCTTTGGGGCTGGACATTGCGGCGATGGCCATCGGCGTGATGGTAGGGCAGAGTTTGGAGAACTTGGCTAAAGAGTTTGCTTTGGTGCATAAGGCTGAACATCTCTTTATCCCTCAAGATTTGAATTATGTCTTTGTTAAAGAGAGTGTGTTTCCCTTTAATAAACTTTATGGGGCGGATTTGGTCTTAGGGCCTGAGATGAAGAGCACGGGCGAGGTGGCAGGTGTGGGCTACACTTTGGCTGAGGCCTTTTATAAATCCCAATTAGCCTGCAATAATCCCGTAAAACTCTCGGGGAATCTCTTTGTTTCTCTGAAAGATAGCGACAAACAGCGTGCCATGCCTCTTATGCGTGCCTTTGTGAGTTTAGGCTTTAAGTTATATGCCACTACGGGCACACACAAAGCCCTGCAAGCCGAAGGGTTAGAGAGCGTGCAAGTGCTTAAAATCTCTGAGGGACGGCCTAATATTTCAGATTTTATGTTGAATCACGAGATTGACATGGCAATTAACACCAGCGACAGACTCAATGAAGACTCTAAAATCATCCGTATGCAGGTGCTCAAAAATAAGATTTCTTATTTCACTACCCTTAAAGCCACCGAAAAGGTGCTATTGAGTTTGCTAGAGTACTCCAAATTCAAGGATAGCCCACCAGTGAGTTTGCAGGAATTGCAAAAAGAGACCTTGGTTTACTGATATATTGAACACCTGATGAGCGTAGGAGAGAGGAGCCCTCTCAATCCTGCAAAATCGCTCTAAGTATGTCGGCTTTTAGTGTGTGAATGGTGAGTTATATCTTTACTCTGAAATTTTTGTGTTCCACTCATGGTAGAATAACCTATTAAACTTTTGAATGTACACAAGGAGCTGTATGAGTAGTCTTTATGTCAAGAATCGTATTCGTGGGAAGATTTCTTTGCATGAAAGAGGGCAGGGAATGTATAGAGTACACTTTGAAGCCCATCAGGTAGTGGTGCAGGCCAAGTGCAGTGCGAGCGAGGTTGAGAATTGTCAGGAAGACGATGATATTACAATTATTCTTAAAGTGATTGAAGTTCTCATCCCTAATTTTAGCCAGCGACTTAAATTAGACCCCATGGCTTTCAATGGCGTCATTTTGAGCATGAAAGCCGATCGCAAAGAACCCGACATGCAGCGTGTGGAAGTTGCTCTCAACGATTGCAGCGTGGATTTTGTGCTCGATCAGGGATCGATCGAACTCTACCATTTAGATAATGGGAAAGAATTGGTTCTATTTTGTAAGCCTGAGCATGTGACCATCTATTAGTTACCACCAAGGTCCATACATCATGGGCATGCCCGTCATCATCGGGTACATGCCATAGGGATACATGCCCATAGGATACATCCCCATCATTGGAGCCATGCCATACATTCCTGGATACATCATAGGACTCATCGGGTAGTAGGGCATGTATCCCCACCCAGAGGGGGGTAGGGCTGAGATAGAAAACATGCCCCCATGCGCTACCTTGACCCCAGCTAGAGAAATTGTATGGAAAGTGCCGTAGTTCTTGGGCTTGGATTCTGTAGGAATATCTCCATCTTTATTCCCCACACATTCGTTTTTGATTTCCCCACATTCATTTAAGGAGTCTACATCGGGTAAATTGGGATCCACATCGCTAGGATCACCCACCCAGCACCCTCCCAAGAGCGCGATGATCCCAAAGGGTATTAGTGACTTAGGCGTGTATTTCATGGTTTGCGTACATCCTTAGGCTTGGCACCCTTGACGCCTACATCCACAACATCCATAAAATCTGAACGAAATTCCAAATCTTTATTTGTAAAGACAGGCTTGAAATTATTCTTGACCAAGGGTTGGGCATTAGCCTGCGGAGCATGGCACTGCGTGCAATTAAAACGCGCCTCACTCACGCTTCCATCCTTAGTAGGACGATTGTTACGAAAATCAAAGAGATGGGAGGGAGGCACGGGAGTCGCCCCCACACTGCTTGCCACATCAGGTGCATGGCAACCTAGACACTGGTTATTTTCTTTCGTAATGGGTAACAATCCCGTGGTGTCATGAGGAATCATGGGTGGGGCATTTTCATATGCGCGCTCAAAGCGTTGGCTCTCCCCAGGGGGTTTCTTGTGAAAATCATAGGCGCGTAATTTCAGGTCCTTTTCATCTTCTAAAGGGGTGTTGCGCAATCCGATCTGAGTATCGCTCAAAAGGGGCGTTTCCCCAGGTTGTTGATCCTGTGCATGGGATTTGTGGGGATGGTTGAGCGCGTACAGCCCGCCAACAAGCAACAAACCCGCTAAAACCCCATAGCGCATCTTATGTCGCATCTACATCCTTGATATTGGTTTGTTCAATTATAGCAAGTTTGATGAGGGATGGTAATAAAATGCCACCGCTCCGATTTTTTTCACATGCATCGCTCCTTCTTGCACAAGGGCTTCTAAAACAGGAGAGGGAAGATAACTGCGCGCCTCTTCCACGCTTAAAGGACGGCGATACAGAAGGTCTAAAAAGGCGTGGGGCTCTAACTGCTGCAGGGGGAATGCATCAGGAGTATGGGCATCGCGCAAGGCCAAACTCACGGGCAAACCCTCAAAATGCGCTGCAGCTGCTAACAATGCCTCTGTGCTCAGAGGTTTGGCGTTGTGGGAGGGAGGGCGATCGATGGTGCTCAAATCCACGCGGACTAATTTAAGTTGACGCAAGAAGGCTACAATGGCTTGGATATTTTCCAAAGTATCATTGACTCCTTTGACGAGCAAAACCTCTGCAATTAACATACCCTCATAGTGCGTGCTGAAATCAGCAATACCTTCTAGCAGGCGATCCAGACGGAGTTGTGCGCTGGGTTTATCCACTTTGGCAAAGGCCTTAGGCAGAGCAGCATCGATGGAGAATTTAACCATGTTGTAGCGCAGTAGCGCTCTCTGCACTTCAGGGTCTCCAAAGCGCGATCCATTGCTTAGGATCAAGGTGTTAAGCCCGTGCGGGGTTTTTAGTTGGGTGATGAATTCATAGAGATGGGGGTAAAGTGTGGGCTCGCCATTAGCAGTAGTGGTGAGCACATCTAGGGGAGTGTTTTGGTAGGTGCGCAGGGCCGTGTGCACCGCCTCTAAGAGCGTATTTAAGGGGATTATATGCTGCATTGTGTCTATGGGCTTATGTGCTTGTAATTCGCAATAGACACAATTAAAATTGCATTGTTTCACTTCTCCACTCACATCAATCCCCAAAGACCACCCAAAACGGCGCGACTTTAAAGGACCAAAGACAATGCTCGCCATCACACTTGCTCACTCTCTATTTCTACTTTAGCGTGGCATTGTAAACACTCCTGCACACTGGGTTTTGTCTTATAGAGCTTAATCACACGCAAGCCACCACACTGGGCGCACGGGTCTGGAGCAGGCTTGTAATTGGAAATGAACTTACAATTTGGATAATTGTCGCAACCATAGAACATACCCCTTTTACCCCTTTTGGCGCGCACATCTCCCCCACACTGCGGACATTTGGCAAGGGGAGGGGTGTTTTTAACATCTTCGTTGCGGATATTTTTACAGGTGGGATAAGCACTACAGGCCACAAATGTCCCAAAGCGCCCCCTTTTGCTCACCATCGGCGCGCCACACTTTTCACAAACACCCAGGTCTTCCATTTGAGAGACTTCGGATTTGATAAACTTGCATTTAGGATAAGCGCTACACGCTACAAACACGCCATATCTACCCGTCCTTTGCACCAATGGAGCGCTACATTTAGGACATGATTCGCCAGTGGGCACACTCACCTTTTGGGAGACGATATTGAGCTTGCCCTCTTCAATCTGCGCCATAAAGGGAGTGTAGAAGTCTAAAAGCATTTGTTGCCAATTAAGTTGGTGGCTAGCAATCGCATCTAATTTATCTTCTAGCCCTGCGCTAAAGGCGGTGTTCACAATCTCGCTAAAGTGTTTTTCTAAAATCTCTATCACGCTAAAGGCGTTTGGAGTGGGGGCGAGCTGTTTTTGTTGCAAGGACACATAATCACGGCTAAGTAAGATGGCGATAGTAGGCGCGTAGGTGCTGGGTCGCCCAATTCCCAAACTCTCTAAAGTTTTGATTAAGGAGGCTTCTGAGTAGCGCGCAGGGGGCTGCGTGCTACACTCCTTAGCCTCTAAACTCTCCAGATGCACTTCTTGATGCAAGCTAAAATGGGGCAAGAGCATGTCCTTATCTACCTCGCCCAAGACTTTGTAAAAGCCCTCAAAGAGCAATTTGCGCCCACTGGCTTTAAACACAGCCCCTAACTTCTCATTAGTAAAATGCACACTCTGGTTTTCAAAGCGCGCATCGCTCATTTGAGAGGCCAAGAAGCGTTGGTAAATCAAGGTATAGATTTTATGCTCTTCGGGCTTGAGGTAGTTTTTAGCGATATTTGGGGTGAAATCTAAATTGGTGGGGCGGATTGCCTCATGGGCTTCTTGAGCACTCTTATTTTTAGAAGTGTAGACTTTGGGTTTTTTGGGCACAAAAGGCGCTCCATAAGTCTGCTCAATGAAAGTACGTGCGGACTTAATAGCTTCCTTAGCGATGTTAAGGCTGTCCGTGCGCATATAGGTGATCACCCCGCTAGCCCCCTGTGGAGTCATCACACCCTCATAGAGTTTTTGGGCGATACTCATGGTTTTAGAAGGGCTATAACCTAGTTGGCTGGAGGCACTTTGTTGCAAAGTGGAGGTCATGAAAGGGGGGGGCGTGGGGGCATTCTTCTCTTTAGTGCTGATTTCTTGGACTTGATAAGTCTGAGCGCGCAAATTAGCTACCATCTCCAAGGCCTCTTGGGCATTTCTAAGACCTTGTTTCTTGAGTTTTTGGTTTTGATAGGTGTGTAAACTCACTGATACCTTTTCAATCATACCCTCAATCTCGTAGTAAGTGATGGGCTTAAAGGCCTTGATCTCGCGTTCGCGATCCACCACGATTTTAAGAGCTGCGCTTTGCACCCGCCCCGCACTCATACCCTTAGAAATTTTAGAGGCTAGTAGAGAACTCAAACTAAAGCCCACAATGCGATCCAAAAGCCTGCGGGCTAGTTGGGCGTTGATTTTGTGTACATCGAGGGTTTTGGGATGTTTGAGTGCGTGCAAAATGGCGGTTTTTGTGATTTCATGGAAAACAATGCGTGGAAAGGTAAAGATAGGGCTGTTAGGAGTCTTGGTCTGGCTCTGAAATTCTAAAGTGTGCATTTCCTCCAAGGGGTCTTGGCCTTTGCGTTTGGCCTGATCGATGAGATAGGCGATGTGGTAACCGATTGCCTCGCCCTCGCGATCTTCATCCGTGGCGATGTAAATTTCTTGCGCGCCTTGGGCGCGTTGTAAAATCTGCGCCACAATTTCCTCATGGTCTTTGTCTACAGCATATTTAGGAATGAATCGATCCTCTTGTACACTAATTCCCATAGCGTATTTGCGCAGATCGCGCACATGCCCTTTAGAGGCGATGATCTCATAACTACCATCTAAGAAATGTGCGATTGTCTTGGCTTTAGTGGGAGACTCTACAATAATCAGTTTGGTGTGTTTGCCCATGCATACCTCGTTTTTCTCACATTATAAACTATTTTACTGCAAGGAGTGTCTCTAAAACATGGAATAGCTATTGCTTTGTGTGGGCATATTATTGCAAAGGATGCACAGATGAGTTTTAGAATCAATACGAATGTAGCCGCATTGAATGCACACACTATCGGGGTACGCAACAACCGCGATCTTTCTACCTCTTTAGAAAAATTAAGTTCAGGCTTGCGCATCAATAAGGCTGCAGACGACGCGTCAGGGATGGCGATCGCCGATAGCTTGAGAAGCCAAAGTGCGAGCTTGGGGCAGGCGGTCAAAAACGCGAATGATGCAATCGGGGTGGTGCAAACCGCAGATAAAGCGATGGATGAGCAAATCAAAATCTTAGACACGGTGAAAACTAAGGCCGTGCAGGCCGCCCAAGATGGACAAACTGCCGAAACTAGAAAGGCGTTGCAAAGTGATATTTTACGACTCCTAGAAGAGTTGGACAATATTGCTAACACCACGAGCTTTAATGGCCAGCAGTTGCTGGCAGGAAGTTTTTCCAATAAAGAATTCCAGATCGGGGCGTATTCCAACACTACGATCAAGGCTTCTATTGGCCCTACAGGCTCAGATAAGATTGGGCATGTGCGCTTTGAAACCTCAGCAATGGATCGCGGGGGCATGGAAGTGAGTGCGGGTGCGCACAACCTCCAGGAAGTAACGCTCAAGTTCAAGCAGGCGGATGCGGTAAATGATTTTAAATTAGAGTCTGTAAAGATTTCCACTAGCGCGGGCACAGGGCTAGGCGCGTTGGTGAATGTGATCAATAAGAACTCTGTGGCGTTGGGCGTGCGCGCCACCGCCGTGGTTTTGGGCACGGGTGAGAACTCCGTAGAGTCAGGCACGGTAAGGGGCTTGACCATTAATGGGGTGTTGATCGGGAATGTGAATGATGTCCAACACAATGACCGCGATGGGAGATTGACCAATGCGATCAACTCTGTTAAGGAGCGCACAGGTGTAGAGGCTTATACGGATATTCAGGGACGTATCAATTTACGCTCTGTAGATGGGCGTGCAATCTCCATCCACACTGAGAGTGCTTCTGGGCATGTCTTTGGAGGAGGGAATTTTAGAGGCATCTCAGGCAATGCACACGCCATCGTAGGTCGATTAACTTTAACTAGAGAGGATGCGCGCGACATCATTGTCAGCGGGGTGAATTTTAGCCATGTCGGCTTGCACTCTGCTCAGGGTATCGCAGAATACACAGTGAATTTGCAGAATATCCGTGGGGTTTTTGATGCCAACGCTGCCAGTGCTGGGGGGGGGAATGCTAACGCTGCTCAGGCCGCCTTTAATCTTAAGGGCATTGGGGCAGGGGTTACGAGTTTGCGCGGGGCGATGATGGTGATGGATATGGCTGAGAGCGCGCGCACCCAGCTGGATAAGATTCGCTCTGATCTAGGTTCTGTGCAGATGGAGTTGGTCACCACGATCAATAACATCTCTGTAACTCAGGTGAACGTGAAAGCGGCCGAATCGCAAATCCGCGATGTGGATTTTGCTGAAGAGAGTGCGAGCTTTTCTAAATACAATATCCTGGCCCAGAGCGGGAGTTTTGCGATGGCCCAAGCCAATGCGGTGCAGCAAAATGTCTTGAGACTCTTACAATAGAGGGGGTAGGGTAGGACTTGTCTAACATTTATGAGAAGAATCTAGGGGTGTTGCAAGCCAAAGACCCCCTGCTCGCCTTAGAGCTGGCCAAGCTCAAGAGTAATCTCAAATACGAGGTCTTTGTGCAACAAGACGCGTTCAATATTGTGGACATCTCCAGTAACACACCTTTATTTGCCAATAAACCCTTAGAAGAAAACTTAGATCGTTTTGAAGAACTCAAGAGCTATGCCTATATTCCCTACCTTTACTTCTACGGTGCAGGCAATGGCATGCTCATGCGTTTGTTTTTGGGATTAGAACAACTCAAACGCATCGTGGTCATTGAACCAGAATTAGAAATCATTTTTATTATTTTGAACCTATTGGATTTTAGCGAAGAGATGGAGAGTGATCGCCTGATTTTATTGCATTCTAGTGCGTGCAATTACCCCTTGATCGCTTCACTTTTCCTGATGGACAAGCACGCCAAGATTTATGCCAAAGTCTATGAGCTGATCATTGCCCATTCCTATTATGAACGCTATGCGCCGGATTTTACCCAGATCAACCAACACTTCATTAAAGCTTTGGAAAACGCCGTGATTGGGGTGGGCAATGACGCTAGAGATGCCATCATTGGTATCAAACACCATGTGCAAAACCTCCCCTTTGTTGTGCAAACCCCAACTCTCATCAACCTCGTGCAAGCTCTCAAGTTGCGCAACGCGCGTTACAACACTGCGATCATTGTCTCTACAGGGCCTAGCCTCAACAAGCAGCTACCCCTGCTCAAAGAAATCGCTCCCTATGCAACTCTCTTTTGCATTGACGCATCTTTCCCCATTTTGCACGCGCATGGGATCAAACCCGATCTGGTCTTTTCTTTGGAGCGCGTGGAGGCTAGCGCAAAATTTTACGAAGACACTCCTAAAGAGGCCCAAGAGGGCGTGATCTTTGCCATCACTTCGATTGTGCATTCAACCTTACGCCAAGCCATCAGTAAGGGCACTATCCAGTTTAGTTTGCGCCCCTTTGGCTATACAAGCCTTTTTAACTTGCATGACTATGGCTATTTAGGCATTGGCATGAGTGCGGCTAACATGGCCTATGAGCTCGTGGTGCATGCGCGCTTCAAGCGTTGTGTTTTTATCGGGCAGGATTTGAGCTTTGCGCCCAGCGGGGATAGCCATGCTAGTGGCGCTCTCTATGGCGCGCAGGAAATCAAGCCCAAAGAGGAAGGAGAGAAAATTTTTATTGAAGCCTATGGTGGGGAAGGACAAGTGGAGAGCACGCGTATTTGGAAACTCTTCTTAGATTTTTTTGAAAAAGACATCTACCACACGCCTTATAACCTAGAGGTGATCAACGCTACAGAGGGAGGGGCTAGAATTAGGGGCACTTTGGAATTGAGTTTTGCAGAGGCAATAGCTAGAATCCATGCGGATTTACCCCTCTTAGAACCCAAACCCCCCCTACAGCTCACCTCCCCAAGCCCAGAGCAGAGCACGCAATGGCTAGAGGGAGCTAGAAACACTTGCCTAGAGGCGATTACCTACGCCCAAGAGTGCAAAGAAAAGATCGAAGCCCTTTTTTTAGAGGTGATGAGCTTTTTAGAAGAGATCGAAGACTTGAATGCCAAGCAGGAATTAGAGAATTTGGATTTAAAGCGCATTGAAGACTTGAGCATCAAGATTGATAATCTCAAGGGCTTGTTTGAAGAGGTCAAGTTTACCCAATGCTTTAATGATGCGATTCAATCCTATATTTTCCACCAAGAACTTGACATCGCTAAGATTGTCGTCAAGCCCACTTTCACTCAAGAAGATTTACAGGCCAAACAATTAGAATGGATCTATGCGCATAAATACTGGCTCTTTAGCTTGGCTGGGGGAATCACCTGTGTTAAAGAGGTTTTAGAGCAGGCTTTGCAAACATGGGAAGGGGAGATTTAGCCCATTTCTCTTTGTCTTGTTTGGCGCGCGGGCGCTAAAGCCCACAAGCTCGAAGTTGTGGGGATAATTGGCTGGCAAATTTGTGCTGTAGACACAAGAGACGATGTGTAAGGAGAGCGTGTTAAAGATGCTCAGGGCCTTTTTTTGTAGAGCATATTTTGACAATACATTCTTGGGCGCGTAATATCAAAATCGGGATTTAGCAAATCCCTACTCTCTAAATTATCCTTAGTGTGAATCCCTGCTAAGGGCAAAAGGGTGTGGATGAGATCATCGATCATAAAGGGCTTGTGCACGGCTTGAGCAAGCTGTTTCACTTTATCAGGGTGCTTTTGTTTAAAGAGATCGGTAACATAGATGACAAAGGGGATTTCTACGCCATAGGTAGAGCAACGATGCCCATAGGTGTTATCACTTTCAAAAATATCTTGGGCATGATCGGAGAGATAGATGATCACTGCGTCCTT
>NZ_JAERIS010000065.1 GCF_017979425.1 Helicobacter salomonis
TAGTAGTAGTATTTAGGGTTGGAGAGTGGTCTCCCCGGCTTCAGCCCGGATTTCACGTGTCCTGGCCTACTCTGGATACGACTATCTAGGGTGTATCTTTCGCATACAGGGCTATCACCTTCTATGGCTTGCTTTTCCAAGCAACTCTGCTAGATAAACCCCTTGAATGTTGTCGTCCTCAACCCCGAGTGCAAGCACCCGGTTTGCCCTTTTCCCCTTTCGCTCGCCACTACTCAGGGAATCTCGTTGATTTCTTTTCCTCTAGCTACTGAGATG
>NZ_JAERIS010000021.1 GCF_017979425.1 Helicobacter salomonis
ATCACCTCCTTTCTTAGAGAAACCCTTTAAGACTTCGTTGTCTTAGAGCAGGCTCAAGGCTCTCTTGCTTAGGTGTTAGGGAAACACTTTTAAATCTCCTTTTTTAAAATTTCCCAAAAATTCACAAACTTTATATTAAAATGGCGGCTTTAAAATGATAGGGATCAAACCATGCCATTTTTCCTAAAGGGCTTCTTTTTGTCTTTGTCGCTCATTGTGGCGATCGGGGCGCAAAACGCCTTTGTCATCAAGCAGGGCATGATCAAGAATCATATTTTTATCGTCAGCGGCATTTGCTTTATCTGTGATGTGGTCTTGATGGGGCTTGGGGTGTTTGGCGTGGGGGCGTTTTTAGCCAAAAACAAAATCTTAAACCTCCTCATCGCCTCCATTGGAATTTTGTTTGTCCTGTATTATGGCTTCCTCTCTTTAAAATCTGCATTTGCGCCCCAATCTTCCCCCAAATTTTCTAAGTCCAACCCCCTACCCCTTAAAAAAACAATTTTACTCACCCTAGCCGTAACGCTCTTAAACCCCCATGTCTATTTAGACACCGTCTTTGTCATAGGCGCGTCCGCATTGATGTTTAGCGTTGAGCAAAAGCTCCTCTTTGCCCTAGGGGCAATGAGCGCCTCCTGTCTGTGGTTCTTTACTTTGGGCTATAGCGCGTTTAAATTAAGCCAAATTCTTAGCAAAATCACCAAACTCCTAGACCTGCTCATCGCCCTTGTCATGTTTTTCGTGGCCTTTTCGCTGATTTGCTATGTTTGGCTTTTAGTGGGGCACTAACCCCTCCAAGAAAATTTTTTATACGACTTTGTGGAGTTGGTAAAGGTGTTTAACGCAGTGCCAAGAGAGGATTTTTTACTCAAAGTATAGTTGAGGATAAGGTCAGGTATGCTCGATAGATATAAGTTGTTGTATTGCATGGCTTTTTGGGTGTGTGGTTTTAGAATTTAGGGGAAGCCAAAGGTGGATTACTTCTTGCGGACTTATGCGATCAAGGTTAAATTGACTTTAGAGCTAGACACAGCAAAATAAAACATATAATCCTATAACTAACCCTAACTACAAAGCCCAGACCTAGTTTTGCTTTGGCTGTGCTGGGCTTGCTTATAACTGGAGTTTGGCTAAGTGGAGAGCAAATTATCAAAAGAGTATCAAATCAAACTATCTTGCCCTAAAAAAGAGTTTAACTTGCCTTCCAAGGACTAAAGAAAGGGAGCAGAATGTTCCCATTAAGAAGTCTAGCACCTATTTTAAGTGCGAATGAGGCAGTCGAGAGCATGGCACAGAACCAAAGCGTGCTCAATGCTGGGCGATACCATCGACGTGTCTAATAATAGCACGGCAAAGCAGATCACGGGCTTGGGGAGTGCAGTGATTGATTTGGGCATGACTCCTGATGTAGCTAGCACGGCTCTGAGTGCCGTGCTCAATAAATCACAAGTAGGGGGTAAGCCCTTCAAGAAGTGGTTTGATCAAATGGGTGAGATCACGCTGGGTTAACTCTAACATTTGGGATACTAGCATGTACTAACCGCACGCCCTAAGGCTGAACATTCTAGGACAAAAGCTTGAAGAATTTCTCTTTAAGAACAGCTCCTACAAAACGCACTTCTCCTTTGAAATAGATTCCATCGTTTCCTAGGCGCAAGTTCAAGAGTTCACCACTGGGTGGGACCAAAGTGGCCTCTGTATTATAGCCATGCTGTTTATGTGCACACACAAACACAGCCGCCATGCCCGTGCCACAGGCTAAAGTGATGTCTTCGACTCCGCGTTCATAGGTGGCTAGTTTGATGGTGTGCGGGTCTTGGATGTAGGCGATGTTGACATTGGCATTAAAGCGCACACGCAAATCTTGCATTTGGGAGGTCTTGTGCGTGGGGATTTGGCTAGGATTATCTACAAAGTGCACCAAGTGGGGCACACCCGTATCTACTAAATCCCACACCTGTCCCTCTACATTTAAACGATCTTGGATGGTGTATGTTCCTAAATTACTTTCTACCATGCCCCAATCATCCCGACACTCTAGTACCTCTACATGGATTGCCCCTGCTGCGCTTAAAAATATGTGTTTTAAAGGGGCTAGACCTTGCTGGTAGGCATAGAGTGCCACGCAACGACTTGCATTTCCACACATAGCTGCGCAGCTCCCATCGGCATTATAAAACTCCCATGTATAGGCGTGTTTATGATGGGGTAACAACACCACCAAGCCATCCGCTCCAAAACCATAATGCCGATCACAAACCTGTTTGGCTAACACGCTGCGATCGCTGGGTGTAAATTGGTGGGTGATTAAAAAATCATTGCCACTGGCGCAGTATTTGTATAGATACAAGCTTGACCTTTTTGGGTATTATTATACAAAAACCTAAGATGGGGGTTGGCATGCGTCCGGTGTATTTCTTTTGGCTCTTGTTTGGCGTTGCATTTTACTGGATGCTCTATCTTTATGAAGACTTTTTAATGGACCTGCTCATCGCTGGGTTGTTATGCGTAACCGTCTTTTGGCTCAAAGAATTTTTAGACAACTACATGCGTAATCTCTTTAGTTCTCTGCTCTGCGTGGTAGTATTGTTGAGCTTTTTAGTCCTGCCTCTCTATTTCATCGTCCATCAAAGCATTGATTTTCTCGCCCATATCAATCTTGAGAAACTCTCTTTCTTTTTCAACAAGTTCAAGGCGGATTTGCTTGTTTTCTTAGATCGTTTTCCTGCGATCAATACAGATGCCAAGAGTTTCATCTCGCATCTCTCAGCTCAATCCATTATGTCCTATGTCTTGCGTTTCAGTAGCGATATTGGTAAATACAGCTTAAAGCTGGCCAGCGACACAATGATGGTCTTAGCGTTTTTATTCCTGTGCTTTTTTTATGGTCGACGCTTTTACCACTACATTTTGGAAGTATTACCCTTTGAGCGACACCATAGCCAAAGCATCTTTAGAGAGGTGGCAGGAATTCTGCGGGTGGTCTTGCTCACCTCCATTATCAATGTTGTGTTACAAGGCGTGGCTTTTGGGGCGCTGGTGGTGTGGTTTGATTTAGATTGGCTCTCTTTGGGGATCTTATACGGGCTAGCTTCGCTCATTCCCATTGTAGGTGGTACTTTGGTGTGGATTCCTGTGGCGATTTATGAGGCCTATCGCGACAATAGCAGCACAGCGATTATCATTGCTCTCTATTCCATCATCCTCATTGGGGGCTTGATCGATAGCCTAGTCAAGCCATGGCTCATTGGGTTTATCAAACACAGAATCCTCAAAATCACCCTCAAGATTAACGAGATTTTGATCTTTTTCTCCATTTTGGCAGGCATCAGTAAATTTGGCTTTTGGGGGATCGCCGTAGGTCCTACGATTACCGCCTTTTTCATCGTGCTTTTAAGGCTTTATGAGCACTCTTTTATCAAGTCCAAAAGCCCTACCCGCGCGTATCCAACAAATTCTCCTCAAAAACAAATAGAGGCTCGATAGGACATGGGCTGGTGCTAATATGCACATTCTCAAAGCCTTTAAGGGCGTACTGGTGAGTCTGTAACAGAGTTTTTGTGCTCTCATAAACCACGTGCATGAACAACTCTAAAGCGGGATTGTGAAAGATAATACTCCCTTGCAAGGGCCCTAAGTGTGGGTAGAGGGCGTAAAAGTCTAAGCGTTGTTGCTTGTCCTTTTTTGGCTTGAATTGCAATAATGCTTCCTTATGGCGATCCTTGATCACAAGGCTGACCACCTGGTGTTGCAAAGAAAGTAACAGATTGCCTAAGAGCAAAAAATCCTGCTTAGTAGTGGCGTGGGCAAAATGCTGGACCAACATGTCTTTATAACCCTTAAAATCTTCCTGGGTAAACAAGGTAGGCAGGTCCTTAATGTCCAGTTTGAGGGGCGCATCTTTGAGTTGTTCCATAATTTTGGGCTGAGGGGTCAAATGAGATAACATGATCGCGCCTACGGAGCTTTTTTGCATCAATGCCCAATAGCTCTGTCCTATAACTAGGGGTTTTTGACTCTTGGTTTCTATGATTTGATTCCCCAGCTGTAACAAGTACTTTTGTGCTCCCTTTTTCTCAAGTACCTTGAGCAGTAGGGGGAGGGTGGCGTTGAATTGCTTGGGTTGATCTTTGAGCAATTCTTGGAGTTGGTTTAAGCCTAAAAGCGCGCTAATGGGATTGAGCATGGAGTAATCCCCCCGGGCACTTGGTTAATGATACCATTAGCCACGGCTCTAAAAACGCAAAACGCTCACAGAAGACACAAGAGTCGTCTTCAACCCCCCGATGTGTAAATGCCTCATGGGGGAGGGGGCAAAATGCGTTACAACCATGCTCAATCCTTTAAGCGCGAAAGTCCTACAACACGCATTCTAATACAAGCTAACTTAAAAGGGCGCGCATGCTCTGTGTCCTAGCCAGGTATTGATAGGTAGCAAAAGCTAGGGGTCTTACGGCGCAAGTGGTAGGTAATTTTAACTTACTCATGCCCAAAGCCCTCGCTAGGTGGACTTTAAAACAGCCTTCCCCAAGATAAATCCTATAGCGAGGTTTTCACCCAAACCCTAGAACGCGAAATTCAAGCTGAGATGCAGGGGATTAATGCCTAATCATGTGCCACTCCACTTTGAGCATATCGCAAGACCCTTTAAAGCCCAGATCGCAACCCTTTAGAAAGTATTTTTTAGCTTTTTTGCGACTTTTACGCACACTATGAATATCCCAATAAATCACCCCTAAACTATGGCAAGCATAGGGGTCGCCTAATTTTGCGCCCCGTTGGTAATATTTGATCGCTTGGTCTATGTCCTTGCGTACACCTAACAAACCCTGCTCATAAATCCAGCCTAAAGTGTGGTAAGCCTGCATATCCCCCATTTTGCCCGCTTTTTGGTAGTCCATGATAGCTTGCTTGGGGTTGCTACTCTCTTCGAATTGTCCACGAGCCAAATAGGCGCGCGCAACCCCCATTTGTGTCATCTTGTTTAAATAAGCCATGATTTTAGGGCGATCGTTAGCATAACCGGCCTGAAGCAACCCTTCTAAATAGGTATTTACTTGGCTCTCAGAGGGGCGTGCCACCAGCGCGCAGGCCTGCTTAGAACCTAGCTTACACGCCTTTCTAAAATAAACAACGGCTTTTGTGATATCTTTGGGCGCGCCCTCCCAATAGAGCATGCCTAATTTTTCATACGCCCGTGCACTCCCCAACTCTCCAGCCCTTTGGTAGTCTGCAAGGGCTTTTTTGATGTCTTGGGCATAGCGCGCCTTATTGCCACTCTTTAAATACGCCTCTCTAGCACACCCGCCTAATAACAACGCTCCAAAAAGCCCTAAAATCCATCGATAAGTTTTAATGCACATGCCAATTTGCCAACAAATCCTGCGCATTAGCGCGCACATCGCCCTGCCAAAGTGCGCTAATGAGCGCAACCATATCTGCATGCTTTAAGCGCGCAATATTTTGCGTATTCACCCCTCCGATCGCACACACCGGGATTTTTAAGCACGCTTTAGCACGCTCTAAGACTTCTAAGTCTATGCAGGAGGCATTAGGTTTAGTGGGGGAGGGAAAGCACGCTCCAAAGGCGACATAATCTGCGCCCTGATCTTGGGCTTGTTTGGCGCGCTCTAAATCCCCATAGCAAGAGACCCCGATCACCCCGCTAAAGAGCGCGCGTGCCTCGTTTAGGGGCAAGTCTTGCTCTCCTAAATGCAAGCCCCACGCGTTGCACTCTAAGGCTAGGCAGAGGCGATCGTTGATCACAAAGCCCACGCCCTTTTGGATGCATAAATCGTTCAGTTCTTTAGCCAAGCCTAAAAGCTCCCTATCGCTACTCTGTTTATCACGCAGTTGCAAGAGACTAACCCCCCCCTCAATGGCGCGTTCGGCTAGCTTAAGTAAGTCAGGGTAGGGGGTGAGTTTGGAATCGCTGATCGCATACAGGCCTTTGAGTGTTATTCCCATTCGATCGTCCCTGGAGGCTTAGAAGTGATGTCATAGACCACACGGTTAATCCCAGGCACCTGATTAATGATACTATTAGCCACGCGCTCTAAAAAGTCAAAGGGCAGAGGTGCGCATTGCGCACTCATCCCATCGCTTGCCTGCACCGCTCTAAGAGCGATGGTGTTATCATAGGTGCGCTTATCTCCCATCACCCCCACTGAAAACACATTGAGCAACACGCAAAAGGCTTGCCACACTTCATGATAAAGCCCCTCAGCGTGCAAAGCGTCTATAAAAATAGAGTCGGCTTGGCGCAAGAGTTCTAGGCTGGGTGTGTTGACCTCGCCTAAAATGCGAATCGCTAGACCGGGACCAGGGAATGGGTGGCGCGCTAACATCTTTTCAGGCAGCCCTAAACGCGCTCCTAGCGCGCGCACCTCATCTTTAAAGAGTTCTCTCAAGGGTTCTAAGAGTTTGAGATTCATCTTCTCGGGCAGTCCGCCCACATTGTGGTGAGATTTGATCACCGCTGAAGGTCCTTTAGCACTCACCGATTCGATGACATCGGGGTAAAGTGTACCCTGAGCAAGCCACTTGATCACCCCCTGCTTAGAGAGCTCTCGTGCCTTTTGTTCAAAGACTTCAATGAAGGCATGTCCGATAATCTGGCGTTTTTTCTCAGGGTCCACCACCCCCTTAAGACGGCTTAAAAATAAATCTTGCGCGTCCAGCACATGTAGGGGGATTTGCAAATCTGCAAACATGTTCGCCACTTGATCGCGCTCGCTTGCCCTTAGCAAGCCGTGATCGACAAAGACCACTTCTACTTGCTCTTTTAAAGCGCGTGCGCACAAAGCCGCAACTACGCTTGAGTCCACCCCCCCGCTCACCGCGCACAACACCCGATCACTGCCTACTTGATTTTGGATGCTTTGGATTTGCTGGGTTAAAAAATCTTGCATATTCCACTCTTGCGTGCAACCACAAAGCTGTGCGAAATTGCTCAAAATACGCCCTCCCTGCGCGCTGTGTGCAGACTCTGGGTGAAATTGTAGGCCATAAATAGGCTGATGTTTATGCGCGATTGCACAAAAGGGAGCATGCCCACTCTGGGCTAACACCTCAAAATCAGCAGGCAGGACCTCCACGCGATCCCCATGACTCATCCACACCACGCTGGAATTTTCAATCCCCGCTAACAAGGGGTGATCGTGCAGATTTTCCAAATGCGCCCTGCCAAACTCTTGGGATAATGCGCGCGCTACGCGCCCCCCCAACGCGTGCACCAACCACTGCATCCCATAGCAAATCCCCAGAAGAGGGAGATTAAGGCTAAGAATCTCAGGGTCGCAATGGTAAGCTTGCGAATCATACACGCTAGCAGGCCCTCCGCTTAAAATAATCCCCTTTGGGGCTTGTGCGCGAATCTGCTCTAGGGGGTGATTGTAGGGGTAAATTTGCGTATATACCCCACATTCGCGCAAACGCCGTGCGATGAGTTGAGTCGTCTGACTCCCAAAATCTAGGACCAAAATCTCCGGGTTTGCCATTTCTCGCCTTTGGTGTTTTTGAGGGTATTATACAGCATTAGGACGGTGGCTAGGTGCATTCCCATCTTTAAACCCCCTTAAATAAACTTTGCTAGTATGGGGCTATTTATTCTCAAGGAATTCTTATGGCAAGTGCGCCTAATCTCCCTAAGAAAACCCCCTTTGGCCGTTCATGGCGCTTTAAACGCTACTTAGTTTATGTGTGCATTAGTTTCTTGTCGGTCCTCATCCCCTTTATCCGTGTAGGTGATGGACAGATTTTCTTAATCTCTTTTGAGCACCGGCAAATCCACCTGTTGGGCAAAATTTATGGCGCTCAAGAGATGTATTTGCTCCCCTTTCTAGTGATCTTCTTATTTATCTTTATCTTTTTCATCACCTCCATGCTGGGGCGAGTGTGGTGTGGTTGGGGTTGCCCACAGACAATCTTTAGAACAATCTTACGTGATTTGATTGAGACTAAACTTTTAGGCTTGCATGCCAAGATCACCAACAAACAACGCCCCACTCCCCCTACCGCACTCAATAAGTTGAAAAAAATCTTGGCCCTCGTGTTATTCGCGCCAGTGCCCATCGCCTCGATGGCTGTATTGCTCTTTTACTTTGTCCCTCCCTTAGAGTTCTTCGCCCACATTGCTAATCCCCAAGATCATGCCCTGTTATTAGGGATTTGGGCGGCTTTGAGCGCAATCGTATTCTTAGATATCACATGGGTGCAAGAGCGTTTCTGCATTTACTTGTGTCCTTATGCGCGCGTGCAGAGTGTGCTTTTTGACAAGCATACTCTCAACCCCATTTATGATACGCGTAGGGGGGGAGTCATTTACAATGAAGCTGGTGTCAAAATTCCCCTTCTACCCCAAAGGCGCGACCCAAAGAACGAATGTGTGAGCTGTAACCACTGCGTGCATGTGTGTCCTACGCATATCGACATCCGCAAGGGTATGCAATTAGAATGTATCAACTGCTTAGAATGCGTGGACGCTTGCACTACCACAATGGGCAAAATAGGCAAGAAAAGCCTCGTCAACTGGTCTTCTAGTCAAGCACAAGCTACACAAAGCCCCGTGAAGTTCTGGCGAGCGAAGACTTTGGGTTATGTGGGGGTGTTATTGATCGTGGTGGGCGTAGTGGTGGTGGGCTCTCTCAAAAAAGCCCCCATGATTTTAGACATCACCCATGGGGGGCAGTTATACGCCTTGCATGGGGAGTTTGTGGATAATAGCTACCTCTTTTTGTTTCAAAATACGAGCAATAGGCCCCACGCCTACACTTTTAATGTAGACGATCCCAATATCAGCATTTTGCGCCCTACAGGCACGCTTAATGTCGATCCACAGGGCAAATTGAAGGTAGTGGTGATTTTGCGTATGCCCTTGCAAAAAGCTAAGGAAGCGTATTTAACCCATGAAGTGACCCAAGCCAAAAAGGGCATTTTACCCATCACGATCAAGGCTTATAGTATGGATGATCCCAATATCGTTTTAGAGCAAAAAACGATCTTTATCGTGCCTCATTTTTGACAACTGGAGGAGGGATAATAGACTTTTTTACTCACAATTAAGACTTTTTAGCCCATTGATTCTTTACTGGTTAACCTTGTTGTGCAATTCTTTCGAGTATTGTTGATGACGAGGAAGCAATGGATATTGTAGAAACTCTCAAAGGCAAAAGATATCTTCTATTTTGGATATTTGTAGGGGGTTGTATGGCGGGCGTTTTTTTGAGCGTTTTGACCGTGCAAGCCGTAGAGTGGACAGCTGACGATAAGTTTTGTGGAATCTGTCATATTATGAAACCCGAAATAGACGCTTACCACCTAGACAAACACGGGGGCAATAATGCCGTGGGTTTCAAGGCCAGATGTGTGGATTGCCATTTGCCCCACAACAATGTAGTTAGCTACTTTGTGCGTAAGGCGATCTTGGGCATGGAAGATGTCTATGGGAATGTCTTTAAGGACCCCAACAAGCTTGATTGGGAGAAAAACCGCCGTCGCGCCACCGAATATGTCTTTGATTCGGGCTGTTTGCACTGCCATAGCAGTTTGATGCGCGCCACTTCTTCGAATATGAAGTCTTTTTTGCCCCACCGGGATTATTTTGAGGGACTTAGCCAAAAGAAGTGTGTGGAATGCCACTTAGATGAGGTGGGACATAAAAATCTAGGATTGCATTTAAGGGAATATCTCAAAGACAATTACAAGCCCTACCCTAGGGATTTTGTGATCGATGGCAAACAAGTGCCCATCAATGCAGAAGATAGCACTAAGCACGCGATCCAAGAGATCGTCCATCCCGATCAAACCTTTAGCAAGGAGTGATGATGTTGTTAATCCACTACAAGGAGATCGCCATGCTTGCTTCTAAGACTAAGTGCTATGCGTTCTTGGTCTTGATACTCAGCGTAGTATTAGGGGTTTTGAATGCACACCCTCAAGGGGGAACTAGTGTGGATAACGCCATGGATGTGCAGTTGCCTTTGAAGACTTTTAGAGATATGAAAGCGGAAGCCAAGGGTTGTATTGAATGCCATGCTAAGAAGAACCCGGGCATTGTCGCTGATTGGAAAATGAGTCGGCATGCCCATGCGGGGGTGAGCTGTATTGACTGCCACGGGGTTACCAGAGATAGCCCCATGCTCACCATGGATGGGCATGAAGGCTCTAAAGTGCCTATTTCTGTGTTGGTCTCCACCAATACATGTGGTAAGTGCCATGAGAAAGAAACGATGGAATTTAGACATAGCGGGCATGCTAGAGGGGCGGTGCAAGTTTGGGCAAAGGCGAGTATGCGCGATCTGATGGAACTTGTGGAGGGGCGCGGGCATCCTGACCTCAAACATGCCCCTGAAGCCACCGGGTGTATCCAGTGCCATGGATCCATTATTAAGCTAGATAAAAACAGACGCCCCACCCCGGAGACTTGGCCCACTTATGGCATTGGCACGGCTTTTCCCGATGGGTCTGTGGGCAATTGCGCCAGTTGCCACAGCGCGCATAAATTCAGTTTAGCAGAGGCTAGAAAACCCGCCGCATGTGCGAGTTGCCACTTAGGTCCCGATCACCCCGATATTGAGATTTACAACAATTCCATGCACGGGCATATCTTTAATTCTGAGGGAAATACATGGAATTTTGATGCCGCACCCGGGACTTGGAAAGTGCCCGATTTTAGAGCTCCTACCTGCGCGACATGCCACATGAGCGGTAATTCTAAAAGCCCTGTAACCCATAATGTGAGCCGCCGCTTGAAATGGAATCTCTTCATGCCCTTGAGCAGACTCAGAACGGGCGGATTTGAAACCGCTAGCGATGCCTACATGGATAATTATCGGATTACCCATGGCAATCCTTTGGCGGGCAATCCTAAAGGCCCTGAAGCTGCGCGCGCGGAAATGAAAGCGGGCTGCGTCGATTGCCATAACTCCACCCACATCGACAATTTCTTTACGATGGCGGATAAAAATATCTTGCTCTACAATGAGTATTACAATGAGGCACTCAAAATGAAAGAGGGGCTTGCCAAGAAAAATTTGTTGGACAAAGACATGTGGAATGACGAATTCCAGCGCATTTTCTACCATCTCTGGCACCATGAAGGTCGCCGTATGCGACAAGGGGGAATTATGGGCGGTCCTGATTTCTCCCACTGGCATGGGGTCTTTGAGCTCCAACAAGACATCAGAAAATTGCGCAAGATCTACGCCAAACGCCTCAAAACAAACCAAATTGAGGATTAGGCGAGCACACGAGGGAAGCATTCCCTCGTGCCCACTGCGCTAGCACTCTGATGTGTTTTATGTTACTAAATGTAAATTGTAAGGTGTCTATTTTAGGCCATTCTGAACTTTACTATTCGATGGTTTGCTTTGACATGTGAGAATGAACCTAAAAGTTAAGGATGTGATGGTGGCGATAAAGGAAGTTTACATTTACAGCGCGAAACGCAGTCCTATTGGCTCTTTTAATGGGAGTTTGTCGAGTATACCCGCTACAACGCTGGGGAGTGTGGTTGCTAGAGAGGCGTTTAATGCGAGTGGGTTTGATGCCTCTTTGCTAGACTTGTGCATTGTGGGGAATGTGATCAGCGCGGGGCTCAAACAGGCCCCGGCTAGGCAGGTGGCTTTGAACGCTGATTTACCTAAGTCTGTAGGTTGTTTGCTGGTCAATGAGGCTTGTGGGTCGGGTCTGCGCGCTGCTATGCTGGGGGCTAGCGACATCGCTTTAGGGCGCTCTCAGGTCGTCTTGGCCGGCGGTATAGAAAACATGAGTCTAGCACCCCATCTACTCATGGGGAGTCGCATAGGTTTTAAGATGGGCGATGCCAAACTTGAGGACAGTCTTTTCAAAGATGGCTTGCAAGATGCCTACCAAAAGGCTCTGATGGGAGATTTTGCTGAAGGTTGTGCCAAAACACACCAGTTAAGCCGTGCCCAGCAAGATGCCTTTGCTAAGCACAGCTATGAGAAGGCCCTGAAAGCCATTGAGAATAAGGCTTTTGAAGCCGAAGTAGTGCCCATTAGCGTGCCAAGCAGAAAGGGGGAGGTGCTGGTTAGTGTGGACGAAGAGCCGGGTCGTGTGGATTTTGAGAGGGGCTTAAAACTCAGGCCTGCCTTTGATAAAGAGGGCACGATTACTGCTTTTAATGCGAGCAAAATTAGCGATGGAGCGAGCATGCTCGTATTAGCCAGCAAAGATTTAGCCCAAGACACTTCAAGTAAACCCTTGGCCAAAATTGTAGATTACAACTCTTTCAGCCATGACCCACATCTTTTCCCCGTAGCCCCGGCCCCGGCTATCCGCAACCTCTTAGAGCGCAATCACAAGAAAGTTAGCGACATCGATTTATATGAAATTAGCGAGGCTTTTGCAGTGGTCGGCGCGCTTACCCAAAGGGATTTGGGCTTGGACGATGCGCAGGTCAATGTGCATGGTGGGGCGATTGCTTTGGGTCATCCCATTGGGGCCAGTGGAGCAAGATTACTCACTACCTTAGTACATGCTTTGCATACGCATGACAAATACTTGGGTGTGGTGTGTTTGTGCGTGGGCGGAGGTGAGGCGGTGGCGATGCTCATTGAGCGACTCTAGCATTAAGGAAGTGTATGAATAAGGTGGTAGGCAGTATTGAGGAGGCTATTGCAGGCGTGAAAGATGGCATGACCATCATGTTTGGGGGGTTTGGGCTGTGCGGGATACCAGAGAATTCTATTTTGGCGCTCAGTAAAAGCGGAGTGAAAGATATTATTTGTATTTCTAACAATCCGGGTGTAGATGATTTTGGACTGGGGTGGTTGGTGAAAAATAAGCAGATCAAAAAGATGATCGCCAGTTATGTGGGCGAAAACGCTACCTTTGAACAGCAATTCTTACAAGGCGAGGTAGAAGTTGAGTTTAATCCGCAAGGCACCTTAGCCGAACGAATCCGCGCAGGCGGAGCAGGGATTCCGGGTTTTTACACGCCTACGGGGGTGGGCACCATTATTGCCCAGGGTAAGGAGCATAAGGACTTTAATGGGCGCACTTACATTTTAGAAACAGCTCTCAAAGCAGATTTTGCCTTTATCAAAGCCCAAAAGGCAGATACCTATGGCAATCTTATTTTCAACAAAACAGCGATGAATTTCAATCCCATGATGGCCAAAGCGGCTCAAGTAACCGTGGTCGAAGTGGAGGAAATTGTGGAATTGGGGGAGTTGGATCCTAACTTTATCCATGTCCCTGGAGTGTTCGTGGATCGTATTTTCGAGGGGCAATTTGAAAAGCGAATCGAGCAGCTCACACTCAAAAAGGGAGAATAGATGGATTACAATAGCATGGGTTGGAACCGCCAACAGATGGCACAAAAGGCGGTCGAGGATATTAAAGACGGGTACTCCATCAATCTAGGTATTGGGATTCCCACTCTAGTAGCCGATTTTATCCCTAAAAATATCAGTGTCATGCTACAGAGTGAAAATGGTATGCTGGGCATGGGACCATTCCCTACCCAAGGGCAGGTGGATCCAGATTTGATCAACGCGGGTAAGCAGACGATCACACAAAGCCCCGGCGCGAGTTATTTTAGTTCGGCGGAGAGTTTTGCAATGATTCGCGGGCAGCATATAGACTTGACTATTCTAGGAGCGATGGAGGTCTCAGCCCAGGGGGATTTAGCCAGCTGGATGGTGCCGGGCAAATTGGTAAAGGGAATGGGGGGGGCGATGGACTTGGTGGCCAGCGCAAAAAAAGTCATCGTGCTCATGCAGCACACAGATAAAAAGGGCAATCTGAAATTAGTCAAAGAGTGTTCCCTACCTCTTACAGGACCTAGGTGCGTGTCTAAAGTCATCACCAACTTAGGTGTATTTGAAGTCAAGGGGGGGCAGTTCGTTCCTTTGGAACTAGCACCGGGTGTGGATAACCCGCCCCTGCCCTAGCCTTCTGGTGTAGATTTTACAAGCAATCTCAAGAAAAGGAGTTAAGTTGAAGTACTTGGTCAATTTAGACAATGGTGGCACGCTGACAGATATTTGCGTGGTGAGTGGGTCTGAGGTGACTTACACCAAAACCCTCACCACTCCCGTGGATTTATCTGAGTGTTTTTTCAAAGGAATCACCAAGGCGAGTGAAGAAATTTATGGCAAGGATGGGTTTACTAAATTATTACACACAACCGAGCTGATCCGTTATTCCTCCACTCAGGGTACCAATGCACTTGTGGAGCGCAAGGGTCCTAAATTGGGTCTCATCACCGATGACCCACACCTGCACGCCAAGCTTACTAAGACCTCTCACCAACAGGATCTATTTGATAGCCTTGTGGGAGCGCGCCTAGCACTTTTGGAGCACATCCACGATTCCCAGCAGATGGAAGCGGAACTAGTGAGTGCGGTCAACACCCTTACCAATAAGGGGGCTGAGCGATTGGTAGTGGCGATCAAGGATCGTGCTATGGAAAAATCGTTTAAACATGTCTTCCTGTTGCAATTCCCTAGGCATTTACTGGGTTCTGTGCCCGTGCTTTTCTCGTGGGAATTCACACATGACACTAGTCGAGTAAGACGCATTTGGTCGGCCCTACTCAATAGCTTTTTGCACCCCACGATGGAGCGCTTTTTGTATTCCGCAGAACACCGTCTCAAGGCCCACAAGGTTAAAAACCCCCTGCTAATTTATCGCAATGATGGGGCTTCTTCACGGGTGGCTAAATCGGTGGCACTCAAAACCTATTCGTCAGGGCCTAGGGGGGGCATTGAGGGCACAAAAGCCCTGGCCAAAGCCTATGGCTTTAACCATGTCTTAATGGTGGATGTGGGGGGCACTACCTCCGATGTGGGGGAAGTAGAGGCGCATAAAATTAAAACCGAGAGGCGTGGGACTGTCGAGGGCATTCAGATTTCTTTTGAGTTGAGCGATGTGAAGTCCTTTGGAGTGGGTGGGGGCTCTATCTTACGCGTAGATGACAAGGGTGCGATCACGGTTGGCCCTGATAGCGTGGGTGCTGCACCTGGACCTGCCTGTTTTGGCTTCGGGGGCACAGAAGCTACCATGACCGATGTCAATGTCGCCCTGGGTGTGATTGATCCAGATACCTACTTGAATGGACAGCAGAAATTAGACAAGCAACGCGCGATTCAAGCCATCACCGAAAAAATTGCTAAACCTTTAGGGGTGAGCCTAGAAGAGGCTCTTTTTGCGATGGAAGAGGCTTATGGGGAGCATTTAGCTGCGTGCTTAAAAGATCATGTGCAAAAAGACACCGTACTGGCAGCCTTTGGGGGCGGAGGGCCTATGAGTGCGTGTTTGGCTGCGCGTAAAGCGGGGATTAAGCGCGTGATCGTGCCCAAGTTAGCCGCCGTGTTTTCAGCCTATGGGATTAGCTTTTCTGATGTGGCTCAAACTTTTGAACGCGACATTACGGATTTAGACAAATCTGAAGTAGAAGCTATCCAAGCACAGATGCAGGAGCAAGCCAAGCGACACATGTATCAAGAGGGCTATAACTGGAATGAGTGCAAACACGAGTGGAAAGTAATTGTGGAAAATGCCGATGGCTCTGAAAACCATACAACCCACTTGGACGACACCGCTCAAATCGATAAGGATCAAAAACGCATTTTGGCTTACCATGTGCGCTATGAGCTCTCTCATCCCAGTCTACACGCCAGCTTGCCCAAATACACCACCACGGCTAAAGTGAATAGCAGCCGTGAGGTGATCGAAGAGAAGGGTCTGCACCATAATCCGGTCGTAGTGTTATTAGACCAAAAAACCGGCGCACATATGGAAGGGCCTGCCATTGTGGAGGGGCCTTTCTTCACTGCGAGAGTGCCTGAAGGGTGGAGCTTGCTCGTAACCGACAATGGCGATTTGATTTTAGAAGACAAAGCTTAAGGAGTAAACATGCGTGTTCCCATGACCGAGTATTTGATGATTGACCTGCACAGTGAAAGATGGCTATGCCGCATCTGTGGCCATGATTTTGGCAATGCGAGGGATACCTACAAAAAAGGCACCCTCATTTACGATCGCAATCCTGAGGAAATCCATCCTCCCATTTTGGACCCCAAACGCTATCAGTACACTTTTTCGCCTGATCCCAAGTTCTGCCGAATTTATGAGTATTACTGCCCCACCTGTGGAACTCAGATCGAAACCGAATATGTCCCCCCCCACTACCCTCCCACTATCGATATGCTCTGGGACATTGACGACTTAAAAAGGCGCTGGAAAGAAATCGGAGAAGACCCTGAAACTTCCGTGCAATATGGCCCAGGCGAAAATGCGCAAGCAGACCTGCGCGCCAAGTTTGATAAAAAATAAGGAGCTCCCATGAAACGCATCTCTGTAGACATTGGCGGGACTTTCACAGATTGTTTCTTTGCCTGGGATGGAAAATACATCGAGTCTAAATCACTCACCACGCACCACAATCTCTCTTTGGGTTTTAACGCTGCTTTGGACAATGCGTGCAAAATGGCAGGTCTCACTAGAGAACAAGTGCTCAAAGAAGTGGATAGTGTGCGTTACGCCACGACTTTGGGCACGAATGCCTTGATTGAGGGCAAGGGTCCGCGTGTGGGCGCGATTGTTACCCATGGCTTTGAAGACACCATCCATCTCTCACGAGGCAAGGGCTATGGCGAGGGCTTAGATGTTACAGAACAGGGCAACATGCCCAACGCTCAACGCCCTGACCCCATTGTGCCCAGGCGTATGGTGCGCTCTGTTAAAGAGAGGGTGGATAGTGTGGGGGAGATTTTGGTCCCTTTGCAAAAAGAAGATGTCAGAAAACAGGTGCGCGATTTGGTGGATAATGGCGCGCAAGCCATTGTAGTTGCGTTGACTAATGCCACCGAAAACCCCAGCCATGAGCAACTGGTGTTAGAAACTATCTTAGAGGAATACCCCGCCCACGAATTGGGAGCAATCCCTGTAATTTTAAGCTCTCAAGTTTCAGGCCGTAAGGGTGAGTATGTCCGCGCTAATACGACCATTATTGATGCTTTCCTCTAT
Organism: Helicobacter salomonis; assembly: GCF_017979425.1. Lineage (GTDB taxonomy): Bacteria > Campylobacterota > Campylobacteria > Campylobacterales > Helicobacteraceae > Helicobacter > Helicobacter salomonis. The sequence continues at coordinate 16,999 of NZ_JAERIS010000021.1, forward strand.
GAAATCATGTTCCATGCTCTAAGCCAACTCAGCTCTAACCTGCGTGATAGTGGGTATGGCAAACCCATGCTAGTAATTCACAATAGTGGGGGAATGGCGCAGAGTAACTCCACAGATAGTCTGCAAACCATTCACTCAGGACCCGTGAGTGGGGTGAGTGCCTCCCAACACCTCTCAGAAGCTACAGATATTGGGAATGTAGTGTGTATGGATATGGGAGGGACCTCTTTTGATATTGGGATTTTGCCCAAGGGTGGGGTGAAACACTACGATTTTCAACCCGTAATTTGTCGTTGGCTGGTCACTTTGCCCATGATCCATCTTAACACTCTAGGAGCGGGGGGGGGATCAATTGCCACCTACGATCGCATTCACCAAGCGGTCAAAATTGGACCTGAGAGTGCGGGTTCTGACCCAGGACCTGCTTGCTACGATCGGGGCGGACTCAATCCCACGGTGACCGATGCCGACTTGCTTTTGGGCTATTTGGACCCAGATAATTATGCGAATGGGGTGATCAAGCTCAATCCTAAACGCTCTAAATTTGTGATTGAAGATAAGCTCTGCGACGCCTTAGATTTAGATGTGATTGAAGTGTCTAAGGTGATTAAGCGCACTGTGGACGAGCAAATGGCAATCGGTATTGAAATGGAATTGCGCAAAAATGGGGGTAATGTAGATGAATTTACCATGGTCGCCTATGGGGGCAATGGTCCTTTGCATGCCTGTGGAATTGCCTACCACGCTGGGATCAATAAAATCCTATTCCCCCCCTTTGCCTCCGTGTTCTCCGCCCTTGGGGCAGGGAATATGAAGCCCTTGCACATCCATGAGCGCAGTGGTTATATTGTGCTCTATGAACCCATTGAACGCAAACTCTTTGACGAATACGATCGCATGAACGAATACATCGAAGAATTGGAAAGACGCGGCAAGGAGGATTTACGCCGTCAGGGTTATGATATTTCTGGGGTGCAACACCGCTTGGAAATGGATATGCGCTATGGTAACCAGAGGGTTACCACTTCGGTCGTGCTCGACATTAACCGCTTTAATCATGTGGGGGATGTCTTGCGAGCCATCCGCACTTTCTCAGATGTCTATGCTAAACGCTATGGCAAGGGGGTAGAAGCTCCAGAGGCGGGCGTGCGTGTGCAAACCGTGCGCGTAGCGACCTACATTGAAACTGATGTAGTGCATTTCAAGGAGCTCTATTCTGATCATAAAAGACGCGTCCCTACCGCCAAAAGCACGCGCAAGGTGCACTATGTCGATGAGAAAGATCCCATCGAAACGCCTATCTATGATGAAAGTGTCTTGAATGCGGATTATGTGATCCATGGTCCTGCCATCATCACCACCAAGAGCACAACATACCTCATCGAGAAGAACTGGCGCGTAGAGCCCACCCCTCAAGGGGCGGTTTGGTTGCTTAAAGACGATGTCAATGCCAAATAAGGAGAGAAAATGAAAAAACAAGGAACTCATGTAGAAGCCCACAAACACCCCCATGCCCACAGCCACCACGGGCACGCCCCAAAAAAGGAATTAAGTGCAGAGGAGCAAGCATGGGTGGATGATTTTATGAACGAAACCACTTTGTTTTTAGGCCCTGATCCAGCGATCATGCGCCACCACTCCATTGCTAAACGCACCCCTCTGGAGGAGGAGGTACTCAAAAAAGGAGGCAATCCCTTGCTTTACGATCGCATCCGCAGGCGCTTGAGCGGATCGTTAGATGAAGCCTTTGAGATGTGCGAGAGCATGGGGGCGGCTCCGGGGGCCAAATGGGCAGACCTCTCTGTAGCAGTTTACACTGCTAGTGGAGATGTGTGCTATATGTCCAATCGCGGGGTGATCGCCTTTGCAGCCGTGTTGCACCACCCGATTCGCTACATTATGAAGTATTGGAAGGACGAACCCACCGTGGGTATTCATGAGGGAGATGGCTTTTTCCATAACGATGCACGCTTTGGATGCGTACACAACACAGATCAATCCATGTTAACCCCTGTGATTCGCAATGGCGAGATCATCGCTTGGGTGGGGGCGACTATTCACGAGGGGGAAAATGGAGCATGTGAACCCGGAGGCATGCCTTCAGGCTCTGAAACTCCCTTCGATGATGGTCTGCGCGGAAGCCCCATGAAAATTGTCGAACGGGGTAAATTGCGCCGCGATCTGTTGACTTTCTTGCAACACTCCACCCGCGATCCTAAACTGATGCTCGCTGACATTAAGGTCAAAATGGGGGCGGTGCGCCGAGTCATGGACATTGTGGATCGCATGATCGATGAATACGGGATTGATGCCTTTGTAGGGGCAATTCGCATGACCGTTGAGGATGTGGAAAATGAAGTGCGCCGCCGTATTGCTGCCATGCCTGATGGCATCGTTACCGTGCAGCAGTTTGTCGATTCCACCCTCAAGGAAAACATTTTAATCAAGTTTGCTTGCAAAATCACGGTAAAGGGTGATCACATGACCGTGGATTTAAGAGGCTCTGGCAAAGAGATTATCAACCGCGCCATCAACTCTCCTCTAGCATCCACTAAGGCATTTTTTGCTCAAGCGATTTTAAACCACTGGTGGCCTGATTTGCCCCGCTCCACTGGGGCGCTCTCCCCCATTGAGATCATCTCAGATGAGGGCACTTGGGGGGATTGTTCTTACGATGCGCCCAATGGGCAGAACTTGCAAGCTTCCTTTAGGGCATTTAGTGCCTTGCAGATTGCCTATGCCAAATTGCAATTCTCTATGTACACCAAGTACGCCAATGTCCTAGCCCCTTGGTTTAACCAGATCAACGACTTTTTATGGGGCGGGGAAACTCAGCATGGTGAACAGGTGGGAAATCTGTGCGCTGATCTCAATGGCATGGGTGGTGGTGCGAAAGCCTTTAGAGATGGTGAGGACGCAGTCGCTCCACTTTTCTGCGCGATGGCGGATATTGGCGAACAAGAGGTAATGGAAGAAGAAGTGCCTTTCTTGCAGTTGGTGAGCAAGCGCGTGGTGCGTGATAACCAAGGTTTTGGAAAATACCGCGGTGGCATGGGCTATGAGATGATTGTAGCTGCGCGCAACACGCCCGAATGGGGCTTCATGACTGTAACTTCTGGGGCAAAATTTTCTAGTGTGCCCGGGCTCTTTGGAGGCTATGGGTGCGCCACCTACCCCTTAGCCATGGTCAAGGGAATCAATATCTTTGAGATCATCAAAAAGAACCCTGAAGAGTTTGATCTATCTATGGAACGCGTGATGAATGAGCGCCCCTTTGAAGGTGGAGTTTACACAACTTATCACATGGGCTTGCAATTTGACCGCTCCCAAGAGGGTGAACTTTACATGATTTCGCAAGGCTGTGGTGGGGGTTATGGAGATGTGCTCGAGCGCGACCCTGAACTAGTGATGGAGGACTTGCAAATAGGGCGTATCTCTGAGCATGTGGCTTCTAATATCTATAAGGTGGTTTGGGATAAGGAAACCTTTGTAGTCGATGAGGAGGCTACGCGAAAATTGCGTGCTGATGAGCGCAAAGCCCGTCTCAAGAGAGGCTTACCCTATGATGAGTTTGTGAAAAAGCATGTCAAAGACGAGCCTCCCAAAGACCTGCTCTATTATGGTTCTTGGGGCGAGGAAAACCCAGAAGAACTCATCGCGACCGTGTGGGATCACCATGGCCCTAAACGCGTTAAAGGTAAAGTTAAAGACATTCCCCTCGTGGTAGTGCCCAACCGCCATGTCCTCAAAATTGCCCAGCTGGAAAAAAGGGTGCAGGAACTAGAGGAAAAATGTGGTGAGGTGCATCACAAATTGGTGTGATTTGGTTCTTAGGGGAGGGGGGTCGGCTTTTGATCTGAGACTTTTAGGAGGTCAAGATGGCAAGAGAAATTATAGCCGGTGTGGTGCAAATGCAAGCCCTTTCTTTTGCAAGCGCGCAGAATTTAGAGAGGGCCTTAGGTTTAGCCAAAGAGGCACACCAACAGGGGGCACAGCTCCTTGTTTTCCCTGAGTTATTTGATAGTGGGTATTGTGTGCACCCTAAGGATAGGGAGCTAGCTAGCTCTTTGGGAGATTTGAGCGCGCCCACTTTGCAAGCCCTACAGCGTTTTGTTGAGCAGAGCGGGGTCGTGGTGGTGGGGTGTGGAATCGAGAAGGAGGGGATACATCTATATGATAGTGCCTATATTCTCTCTCCTGAAGGACTTGTAGGAAAATACCGCAAAATCTATTTATGGGGAGATGAGATCGATCGCTTTGAGCGAGGGGATTCTTACCCTATTTTCGCACTCGATCTAGGGGGAGTGTGCGTAAAAGTAGGCTTGCAGATTTGTTATGAGGTGGGCTTTCCTGAAGGCTCAAGAGCCCTAGCTTTACAAGGGGCAGAGGTAGTGATCTTTACTGCCGCTTTTAGTCGCAGGAGAGGCTATGCATGGGATTTAGGGAGTAGAGCGCGCGCCCTAGAAAATGGGGTGTTTGTGCTCGCTTCTAATCGTAGTGGGAGTGAGGAGCACCCCTATAGCCACCACCATTTGGAATTTGCGGGGCGCTCTAGGATTATCAATCCCATGGGGGATCTTTTATGTGAAGCCAGCGGTGGGCTGGATGAGGTGCTGGTAACTAAGCTGAATTTAGAAGAGGTAGCTAGACAGAGAGAGGAGATTCCTTATTTGAGGGATTTAAATTTAGTGCACGCCTTAAAAACACAAGTATCTTAAAGGGACGGACATGGCAAAAGAAATTTTAGTGGCTTATGGTGTGGACATCGATGCGGTGGCAGGTTGGATTGGGAGTTACGGGGGGGAGGATTCCCCAGATGACATTTCAAGGGGAATTTTTGCCGGTGAGGTGGGTGTGCCACGCCTCTTGAACCTCTTTGAAAAATATAAGATCCCCGCCACTTGGTTTATTCCCGGGCATTCTATAGAAACCTTTCCCGATCAGGTGAAACTGATCGTTCAAGCCGGGCATGAAGTGGGCTTGCATGGTTACTCCCATGAAAATCCCATTGCCATGACCCCTAAACAAGAAGAAGATGTTTTGGTCAAAACTATCGGCTTGATCAAAGACCTTACGGGCAAGAATCCCACTGGTTATGTTGCACCTTGGTGGGAATTTTCTAGTGTTACTAACGAACTGCTCTTAAAATATGGAGTGAAATACGATCACTCTTTGATGCACCGAGATTTCACCCCCTACTATGTGCGGGTGGGGGATTCGTGGACTACCATCGATTATAGCCTAGAAGCTAAGGAGTGGATGAAACCCTTAGTGCGGGGAGTGGAAACAGATTTGGTAGAAATACCAGGTAATTGGTATTTGGATGACCTACCCCCCATGATGTTTATCAAAAAAGCCCCCAATAGCTTTGGATTTATCCCCCCACGCCACATCGAAGAACTTTGGCTTGAGCAATTTGATTGGGTTTACCACGAAATGGATTACGCCGTTTTTTGCATGACCATTCACCCAGATGTGAGCGGGCGACCGCAGGTCTTGCGCATGCATGAACGCATTATCCAATATATCAACCGCCATAAGGGCGTGCGTTGGGTGGACTTTAACACCATTGCCGATGACTTTGTCCGTCGCTGTCCTAGAAAAAAATAATGTGTGTTCTGTGTGCGGATCTCAACACGGCTCTGCACTGGAGTGATGCGCATGTGTTGCCAGCCCAACGCATGCGACTCCGCATGCAAAGAGTGAAGATAGCCAATAAAATCCTCAAATTCTACGGGTTAAAATTACGCGCATGGGGGACGCAATTCATCTTAGAGGATCAAAAGGGACGCAGGGAATTGGTGAAGGACTTGGGTGGACTTTGTTACAAGGCGCAAAATTTAAGCTCCAAACCCCTAGATATTTTAGACCCCGCCTTGTTAGATTTTTTGAGCCGTGGCTAAAATCCCCATTAGCATTCTAACCGGCTTTTTAGGAAGTGGCAAAACCACTCTATTAGCCCAAATTTTAGAGGCCCATCGCTCCCAAAACTTAGCTGTAGTGGTGAATGAGTGGGGGGAGGTGGGTTTAGACGCGCAGGTGTTAAAACATTTATGTTTTGTGCCCGAGCGCATACGGCTATTGCAGGGGGGTTGTGTGTGTTGCCATTACCGCCAAGATTTGATCGATTCGCTTAGGGTCATTGCCCAAGAAGCCCCCGATCATGTGATCTTAGAAACCAGTGGCATTGCTAACCCCGCCCCCATTCTCTTCAGTCTTATCCACGATGTCTTTTTGAGCCAACATTTTAAGGTGCAAAGTGTCATCACCTGCCTAGATGCTCTCTTGGGCGCCCAACACCTAGAAAAACACACGGAAGCACAAAATCAGATCGCCACTTCCAGCGTGGTGGTGATCACCAAAACGGATTTGCAAGATAATTTTAACGCCCTGAGCTCCCTAGTGGTTAGCATCAACCCTACTGCACTCATCTATGATAAAGCCAAACTAGACCCTCTAGTCTTGCTCCAAGAAAATCTGCTGACCTCTCCCATACCCACCCCAACACCCCACCCACACTTCCAAACCCTATGTTTAGAATTAGAAGCATGCCTAGATTGGAGTGCTTTTACCCTGTGGTTAAGCTTTCTGCTCTACAGATATGGAGATCGCATTTTGCGCACCAAGGGAATTATCCAAACACATGAAGCGTGTGTGGCTCTCAACGGAGTGCAACACATCATCTATCCTCCGACCCATCTAAATCACATCCACGGGCAAAAACCCCAATTGGTGTTTATCCTCAAAGACCTAAACCCCCAAGACATTCACAACTCCCTGCAAACTTTCTTAAAGGCTTTGGGAATAGAGTTTAGAGCTCGCGTCTGTCTTTCTGTAGGCCCGGATTCTCAAACTCCAGCAATCACATAGATTCCCATCAGCTCGATCTGTTGAGCTTGGTACGCAAAAAAGATAGGGCGTAGCCCAAAATTGCAACGCATGAAAACTCCACCAAAAGCGAGCTAGGATGGCCTAGTTTAGCCGACAGAAAATGCAGGGTTGACATACTCTCCCACAACTAAAGTTAGGGGATTCCAACTTTAGTGGAGATCGCGGCTTCAAGCAGGACAGCTCCGTTTGGAGTCTTACACTCCCTATTCCAAAGGTTGATGCCCCAACCCCAAGGGTATTACCCCTTGATTGCACGAATATTAGCACAGCTATGTTGGTGCTAGCCTTATATCCCCATAGCTAAAGCTAGGGGCTTTACGGCGTGGCTGGTAAAGCTCCAAAAAGGCATAGGAGAAAAATCTCTTTGCTAATCGCTTGAGGTCGTGATTGCAGTCTTTGGCAATAGTCATGCTCTGCGTCCACTAGCATGGCTGCTAGTTTGTGCACTTCTAGTCTGTTCTGCCCATTGAGCCCCACAGCTGAGATCAATACATCTTCGTATTTTTTGGCGTACACCACATCCATTGTTCTTCCTTCTTATTCTTTGTATTTTTTGTTAAAATCCTATTGGCCCGACCACTTTCATCGCATTCTCTAAGTTTTCATCTTCTCTCCTTTGCTAAGATTTGCTAAAAAGATTTCTCTGTGCGTGTGCAGATAGAGATTTTCTAGGGCGAAAACATCTAGGGCTTCTAGGATGCAACGCTCTAGCAGCGCGTTCTGACTGATTCCCTCTGCTTTGGCCACGCGCTTGAAGGC
>NZ_JAERIS010000022.1 GCF_017979425.1 Helicobacter salomonis
AAGCTTTGGTGTGCACAAAGACATCTTCAGGCAAGAGTCCCTGCTTGATGAACTCTTGTTTCTTGCGCTCTAGCTCTTTAGGCTCAACTGGTCCACAAGAGCAACTCCTAAAAGGACCAGTCGAATGCGTTATGTAGACTTAAAACTAGCTTTGAAAGACTCGTTTAAAAATTTGATCAGTACGCTGCAAGTAGTGGAGCGGATCGAAGCAATTTTGTAGTGTGGAGCGGGATACACTTTGCAAGCGGGCGTCAACTAGCAAACATTCTAATAAGCTTGCTTGTTGTCCTCCTTGCAAATTACCCCACACCTGCATGGCGTTTTCCTGCACGATCGCATAACTTTGATCCTTGCTAAAGCCCAGTTTGGGCAATTCAAGCAAAACCCGCTGGGAGTAGACTAGCCCGCCCGTGCGCTCCAAATTTGCGCGCATATTCTCAGGATAAACTACCAAATCCTTGAGCAAATTTGTCAGGCGGTGCAACATAAAATCCGCCGTGATGAAAATATCGGGGAATACAAAGCGCTCCACCGAGCTATGACTAATATCTCTCTCATGCCAGAGAGCGACATTTTCCATCATGGGCATTACAAAGCCACGGATCACACGGCACAGCCCCGTGATGTTTTCACTCAAAACGGGGTTGCGCTTGTGGGGCATGGCAGAAGAGCCCCTCTGACCCACACCAAAAGCCTCTTCGGCTTCGTAAACCTCTGTGCGCTGGTAGTGGCGGATATTCACCGCGATTTTTTCACAACTGCTCGCTAGCACCGCCAAAGCATTGATAACCTTAGCGTGACGATCCCTTGAAATGACTTGATTGGTAATGGGCGCAGGTTTTAAACCTAGAATTTCACAGGTCTTTTCCTCTAATTCTAGGGGGATATGCGCCATGTTGCCCATCGCCCCACTAATCATCCCTACGCCCACTTCCTCTAAAACGCCTTGCAAAGAGTGCACATGCCTTTTGATTTCCTCAAACCACAACGCCCAAACCAGCCCAAAGCTCATCGGTTCGCCATGGATGCCGTGACTACGCCCAATGGTGAGGGTGTCTTTAAACTCATAGGCGCGCGCTTTTAGCACCTCTAAGAGTTCTTGTAAATCTTTTAAGATGATTCCTAGACTTTCTTTGAGCAAAAGAGCTAAAGCGGTGTCGATGCAATCGCTGGAGGTGATGCCATAGTGAAAGAAACGCTCGGCATCGCCTAAAGTCTTGCTGACCGCTTGGATAAAGGCGATGACATCGTGTTTGGTGATTTGCTCAAAGGCATGGATATCTCCAAGTTGAAAGCTAGCCTGCTGGATGGTTTCACAAGTTTGAGCGTCTATGAGCCCTAAGGCATGCCAGCTTTTAGCGACCGCCTTTTCCACCCGTAGATAAGTTTCAAATTTATGCTGTTCGCTCCAAAGACGCGTCATCGCCTCGCGGGCGTAACGCTCTACCATTAAACTTTTGCCTCTTCTCTGCGTTGCAAATATTCCCAACGCGCATCGACATCTTTCTGAAGTGCCTCGATGATGTGCTCATTTTCCTTTTTAAAGAGGTGGGCGAAGCGTTTTTGGGGCCCCAGATAATCGCGCACGGGCAAGACATTACGCGGGCGGTAGGTGATTTTAAGCTCTTGTCCATGGAAAATCTCAAAGAGGGGGAAGATCAGACAATCCACCGCTAAATCAGTCATCTCAATGGCTAAAGAAGAATGGTATCGCCACTCTGTTGGGCAAGGACTAAGCGCGTTAATAAAGCAAGGTCCCTCCGTGTCTAGGGCGGTTTTGATCTTTTTATTCATGTCCTTCCACTTATTAGGGGCCAACTGGGCAGCATAGGGAATGCCGTGGGCTGCCATGATCAAGGTTAAGTCTTTTTTACGCTCTTTTTTCCCAAAGCTCACTTTGCCTGCAGGTGTGGTGCTCGTGCTTGCTCCCATAGGCGTGCTCCCACTGCGCTGACCCCCCGTATTCGCATAGTTTTCATTGTCTAAACAAATATAAGTCATGTCATGCCCGCGCTCCATACACCCGCTGATAAATTGGAAACCGATGTCATAACTCGCGCCATCACCTCCAAAAGCGACAAATTTAGGGCGTTGCCCCGTGTATTTGCCCTTGCGCGCCAAGGCCTTATACATGCTCTCCACCCCGCTAACCGCAGTTGAGCCATTTTCAAAACCAATGTGAATCCAAGGCACATCCCATGAGGTGTGCGGATAAACGGCAGAACACACCTCTAAACAGCCAGTAGAATTGCCTAATACGATGGGTCCCTCTACAGCGTTGAGTACCTCTCTAACAATGATCCCATGCCCGCAGCCCGGGCAGAGTAGGTGTGAACCCTCGAATTTCTCGGCAGATTGACTGAAACTTTTGAGCGTTTTAACTTCTTTAACCATGCACTCTCCTTTAAAAATAAGACAATTCGGGTCCGTTGAGCCCAATAAACTGCTGGGTGGGGTGGCTCAAACTTCCTTTTTTAGCATCCTGAGCCAATGCCTCAAAGATACTATCTAGGTCTGCTTGGGTTAAATCCCGACCCCCCAGCCCATAAATATAATTACTCAGCACTGGACGCTTGGAACCGGGGGCTTGATACAAACTAGCGGCAATCTCATTGAAGAGTGCACCCATAGCTCCAGAGGGCGAACTGCGATCCATCACTGCCACCGCCTTAGCATTTTTGAGGGCGTTGGCTACTAGCTCAAAAGGGAAAGGGCGCAGTACATGCGTGGTTACTACACCCGCTTTGACGCCCTTTTCACGCGCTTTTTTAGCCGCGACAATGGCGGATTCCCAAGTTGTGCCCAGCGCAAAGATGATAACCTCGGCATCGCTGGCTTGGAAGGTTTCTACTAGGTGGTATTGCCTTCCGGTAATCTTGGCAAAATCGTTAAAAATGCCCTCTAAGATTGTGCTAGAGTGCATGATCGCATGGTGGAGTTTGGCCTTGTGTTCAAAATGCCACTCCTCCTCCGCCTGTGCGCCAAAGCTCACGGGTCTATCAAAATCTAATAAGGGGTGCACGCTCACATAATCGCCCACGAATTTGTAAGCAACAGCATCGCTCAAGGGGCGCACATTCTGCACGGTGTGCGAAGAGAGAAAGCCATCTTGATGCACCATTACGGGCACGCGCACCTCTTTGTGCTCGGCGAGTTTGAACGCCATGAGAGTAAAGTCGTAGACTTCCTGGGGGTTACAAGTGCACAGATTGATCCAGCCACTATCACGCCCCAAATACATATCTGAGTGATCGCAGTGGATATTCAAGGGAGCAGCTAGGGCGCGGTTGGCCACATTGAGCACAATGGGCAAGCGCATCCCAGAGGCTTGGTAAAGCACTTCTGCCATCAGCGCAAAGCCCTGCGAACTGGTGGCGGTGCTCACTCTACCCCCTGCAGCCGCTGCGCCTACGCACGCACTCATGGCTGCATGCTCAGACTCCACGAGCACAAACTCCCCTTCTACATAGTCATTATCCTTAAACGAGCCATAATTTTGAATGATGGGGGTGGAGGGGGTGATGGGGTAGGCGGCTACAACATCGACTTGTGCCTGCCTGAGCGCATGCGCACTGGCCGTGCACCCATCCCATGCCTCTACCTCGCTCAAATGATAACTAGAGCCCATTGTAACCCCCTTCTGTGCGGTAACTTTTCTTTTTAACGCCCTCAGCTTTTTGAGGCCATTTGGTAAGCGCCTCTTCTACAGGCTCTAGGTTATCAAACATCAGTAAGGATTTAGGGTTGGTGGGACACACATCTACGCACACTCCACAACCTTTGCAATGCTCGTAATCCACGCCACTCATCTTGCCCTCACGCGATAAAATAGAAGCATCAGGGCAGTAAACCCAGCAATTAAAGCAGTTGATACACACCTCCTTATTGTGCACGGGCTTTTCCACCCGCCAGTGGGAAACACTGGCAGTGAACGAGCTCTCTTTGGTGTAAGTACGCTCGTTGTTGTGTTTGCTGAGCTCATCTTGTCCTTGCTTTTCAAAGGGGAAAAGCACAGCCCCGATTTCAAATTCTTGCCAATTTTTCATGATGATCCTTTATTGCACTTGTGCATAAGCCTGATCGATAGCCATCATATTAGCATCGATCAAAGCCTGAGGCATTTTTTTACCCAACACCTCCTTAAAGGTGTTTTTAAAAAACTCCAGCTCTAACATGCCAGAGACCTTCATCAAAGCCCCTAACATGGGTGTGTTAGGAATGGGGCGTTTGATGGTGTCCATGGCGATTTTGATGCAATTTAAGGTGTAAACCTTTTTGCTAGCTAAATCGGGCTTTTTTTCAAACAATTCGTCCCTGCTCAGATGCGTGGTGATGATATAGGTCGTATCGGGTTTTTCATTTTCTGTAATGTCCGCGATGAAAGTTAAACCAGGGTCGATTACCAAGACATAATCGGGATTCATAAACTTTTCGTGGTTTAAAATAGGTTCAGAATCAATGCGGTTGTAGGCTGTCATGGCCGCACCTCTCTTGGCTGACCCATAGACTGCAAAACCTTGCACCTCCTTGCCCGTGGTGGTGAGCACATCAGCCAAGCCTTTTGCGCCCGTAACCGCACCCTGCCCGGCTCTAGCATGCCATCTAATTTCTAGCATTCCATTCTCCTTGTGGCATTATTATGTAGTGATTACCCACCTGTCCAAGACAAGTGGGTTTCTTGTGCTAAAGACCCACAGCTAAACGATGAGGAATCTCCACAAGCGTAACATCGGGCAATCCCTGCCCTAGTGGTAACATTACCATAAGCCCAGCGAAACCCGTTTTGATCGCCCAAGACGATCGAAGCCTCCGCTGGAAACAATTTAAATTGCGTGGGGATTATACAGGATTTTCAGTAAATCTTGAATATTTTGCGCAAAACATGAGAATTGCCGAGAGTGAATGGTTATTTTTTGCGGATATTGCGCATATGTTCGCCATAGTGTTGGCTGAACACATGCACGCCTTGTTGGTTTTTGACAAAGTAGAGAAAATTCGTTTGGGCAGGGAAGAGAGCCGCCTTAATAGCGCTGACACTCACACTCCCTACAGGAGCGGGAGGCAGCCCCTTGTGCTTATAGGTGTTATAGGAGCTTTCATCCTCTAAGATGCGCGTCCGTGTCACTTTTGTATGAGAATACCTGCCATAATTCAAACTCCCATCCATCTGCAAGAGCATGCCCTTTTTGAGGCGGTTGTAGATCACCCCGGCAATTAGAGGCATTTCTTTGGCATTGGCTGCCTCTTTTTGGACAATGGACGCGACGATCAAAGTTTTTTCCCATTCTTGAGGATCATAACGCCCCAGGAGCTGTTGACTGAGTTTTTGATAATAGCGGTCGGCATGTGTGGTGAGATAATCCATCAGCGTGGAAGCAGAGATTCCTAATGTAAAGCGGTAAGTATCAGGCACAATGCCGGCCTCTTGGTAGCGCGTTTTAGCTTGATAGGCTTTGTAAAGGTCCGTTTCTGACAAATTGAATGTAGTGGCCAAATCTTGAATGAAAAAGTAAAGGGTTTCTCCTGGGATGAGTGTTACATTTTTATAAACCTTTTTAGAAACACTCAGGGCATATAAGAAATCTCCCTTACTGATCTCTTGTTGGGCATTGATGGGAATGGAGATATAGCCACTTTTAGGTGTTTGCCACACCCCAAGGCCTCTCATTAAGCGCAGAATCCACAAATCAAGTGGGTTGAGATCGGCCTCTACATGGCGCATCATGTTGTGGAGTGAGCCGCTGGGAATGTAAAGCATGCTATAGGATTTTATGGGTATACTCAAGTAAAACAGTAATGAAAGCCCCATGATCAAAGCCATTTCTAAGAGGATGCTTCGTTTTATTTTTTTATGCGGAATCATTGGCGCACTATTATTGGGCGTATTTTTGATCTTGAAAAGTGGCATTCACATCTCTTCTCTGCACTTGGGGAAACTTCAAATCGATCGATTGTACCTAAAACTTGGTAATAAATTTGTGCTCCATATGGGCAAGCTGGATATTTCCGCCTTGTTGGTGCACAAACCCGATAAACCTCCCCCCCGTGTTGATGACATTATACAAGGGGTGCGCTATGGTCTGTTGGCATTATCTTATTTTCAAGAGATCAAAATCCAAGAAATTGTGTTCAATCCTGAGATTAAGGCGCATGTATTTTTTGATGGCAAAACTTATGATGTCAAATTGCCCACTATTGAAGCTAAATTTGCGCTGGAGAATGCCAAAGATTTACACCTCGATATTCTACATTTGACCTTAGCACCCTACCATGTCCGTGCCTTAGGGCAAGCAGATTACTCTAGCCGCACCAAACAGCTTAATTTCACTCTAGACCTATTTCCACTCAATGATCTGCCTAATTTAAGAAAATCTGAACTTCAAGTGCATGCTCAAGGTTTAAGCGATTTTAACACACTGATACTTACCCTAGATACTAATGAAATCCATCATTTAGACTTCCTCAAGCCCTATTTCCCCCAGGGCTCTCACCCGGTAGTGCAAGAATGGCTCTTTGAGAACATTGAGTTTTCCAGTGTGCGTGTACAGGAAGCCAAAGCTTTGTTAAATCTTAGAGATAAAAAGTTGCTCAAAAAATTGCTCGATCAGGTGAGTGCACAAGCCATTGTCAAAGATGCGCAGGTGCGCTTTCAGCCCACACTCTCCCCTATCTTTGCTAAAGAAGTAGCCCTAAGCCTTCAAGATCGAACCTTATCCATTGTGCCTACAAATATCCGCTATGAAACCATGCCCTTGGAACATTCCCGTGTGCAGATCAGCAATCTAGGCAATGGCTCTCATTTAAGTGCAGATATTAAGATAGCCCCAAGTTCCTCGTTCAAAAGTGCTAAAAAAATACTTCAAGCCTACAATATCGCTCTACCCATCGATAAATTCAATTCTCTTATCAGTGCAGATTTGCTTTTGAGTGTGCAGTTCATCCCCCATGCAAACGCCTTATTGTCCGTGCAAGGCGATGTTGTAGTGCATCAAGGCTCTTTTTTACTCTATAACTCCCCTCTTTCTGCTGAACAGACTACTATCGCTCTGGATATCACCCCCAAACACCATCAAATTTTGATCAACGCCACTCATGCGCGTTACTACAACATGGCCGATCTGGACGCCAATCTCACCTTAGATTTCACGCAGAAGCGCATTTTTGGTAGCGCCAATGTATACAAACTCCAAATCAATACCAATAACGCCATCAATACTCAAACTTTCAATCCCCTGAGAAGCACTCTTAAAAATCCTCCCCATGCTCTTGACTTGGCGCGTCTTCCCAATCTCCTTGCGCAAAATAAACAAATCCTTGAAAAGAACATTCAAGCCTTTATCCACGCCCAGAATCAAGAAGTGTTCACGCAGGATGTGATCTACGCCACCTCAACCAATCTTCCTAACTTAGAATTCAGCCTGGACTTTTCACGCCCCCATGCCTTGAGTTTTAATTTAGGTAATTTGGATGTGGAGGGCAAGTTTGAAGCAGGTCTGTATTCTTTGCAAATCAAGGACTTGAGAAAATTATTCACTCTTTCCCCGATCTTGCGCCATTTTGGAATCAGAAAAGGTGCGCTCAATATCAGTACGCGCGACTTTGCACAAATCGAATTCTTCGGCACAATAGAACACCATCTTCCCCTCTACCGCCATGACGGTACACGCCTAAAAACGCTTACCTTTTTGGGCACCTTTAAACCTGATAGAATGGAAATTTTTACCCCAGATGGGGCGATTATGGGGCAGATCAAAGGGGGACAAAAGACTTTCTTTTTCAATGATATTAATTTCAACCTAGACGAATTCTTGGATTCGAAGATTCCCTTTGTACAAGAACTCCTAAGACCTAGTGAACACAAACCCACTAAGGCACAGATTCGTGATGAAAATACTTTTATTCGTGCTAAACAGCGTTACGAAAAACGCCACCACATCGTCCCCAATTCCATCATTCTCAGTGCTAAAAATATCACCATCATGTTTAAATCCTTCCCGCTTGCCTTGGACAATGCCCGTCTGGTGGTGCGTGATGGACGCGTGATGATCGATGGGTCTTACCACAATGCTATGCTCCGCGCAGACATTGCCCATGGAGATATTGTGCTTAAAGCCGATAATTTTAGCGGGGATTATCTCAATCTAGCACTCCAGAGTGTGCTGGCGCAAAACTTAGTGGGGGGTGGGCTTTATAGCTTGACGGGAGTTTATCGCGATCAGGTCTTCAATGGAGAATTGCGCATGCAAAACACCAGCATTAAAAACTTCAAAGTTCTGCAAAACATCGTCAATATCATTAATACCATTCCCTCCTTAATTGTCTTTAGAAACCCTCGCCTAGGTGCGCATGGTTATGAAATTGCCAAAGGGAGGGTAGTTTTTGGCTTGAGTTCCGAATATCTAGGGCTGGAACACATCCAACTTACAGGCACTACCCTAGATATAGATGGCAATGGCATTATCGAAATGTCTGGAAAAAAGAAGATCGATTTGTCCTTGGATATTTCTACAATCAAAGGTTTTAGCAATGTCATCAATAAGATTCCCATTCTAAACTACCTAATTTTGGGCAATAAGGGCAAAATCTCTACCCATGTACAGGTGGGCAAGACTCTCAACGATCCTTCCGTCAAAGTTACACTAGCCAAAGACATCGCACAAGCTCCTTTTAAGATTTTAAGGCGTATTTTTACCCCCATAGACATCATTGTCGAAGAAATTAAGAAAGGACTTGCTACCGATGACTCTGCTCGATTGCCAGAAAGACCAACGCTACACAATCCTTGAAATCAAAGGTTGCGACTCGTCGCTCAAAGATCGCCTCCTTTCCTTTGGGATTCATCCCGGAGTGGAATTCACCCTCCTGCAATGTTCACTGCGCCGCGCAACTTTTAGCATTGCCATTAACCAAGCGCAGGTAGCCCTGCGTTCCCACGAAGCAGAATTACTAACTGTGGCCCCCTGTGACTCTACAGACTAGAGCCCAGGAGATCAAGGCGCGCCTCTTGGCGCACTTTGAAAATCCTACCACAGAGCTAAACTACTCCAATGTTTACGAATTGCTAGTAGCCGTGATTCTCTCCGCCCAGTGCACTGACAAACGCGTCAATATGATCACCCCAGCCCTCTTTGCAGCCTACCCAACATTGCAGAGTTTAGCCAGCGCCTCCCTGGAGACGCTCAAAGGGTATATCCAGAGTATCTCCTACCCGAATAACAAAGCTAAACACCTAATTAATATGGCTCAAATGGTGTGCCAACGCTTTCATGGTGAGATTCCCAGCACTCAGGCAGAACTTAAAAGCCTCCCCGGAGTAGGGCAGAAAAGCGCAAATGTAGTGCTCTCCGTCTTTTTTGAGCAAAACTATTTAGCCGTGGACACCCATGTCTTCAGAGTAACCCACCGCCTAGGGCTTAGTAACGCAAAGACTCCCCTACAAACTGAACAAGAGATCAGTGCGCTTTTCCAAGAGGATTTAGCCCAGCTACACCATGCCTTTATCTTTCTGGGACGCACCCTTTGTAAAGCACGCAAACCTCGGTGCGCCGTGTGCTTTTTGGCAGATATTTGCGAAAATAAAAATATTGAGCTATAAAGTTAAATCCAATAAAATCTAGTATAATGCAGCTCATTATAAAAAGAGAAGAGCGATGGATTCACAAACAGGCAAAGATGTTCAAGGTGTCAATATCCAAACCAATCCAGCCCTCAGTGCACTCACACCTATCAATCCTAAGATCAAGAAGCAACCTACTCTCAACCCCAGGGAAATTGAGCTCACGACCTACTTAGAAGAACTCATAGAAGATTATAAGGGCCTGCTGGATATGGAAGTAACTTTCATGGCTGACTTAGGCGCAACTTCTATTCCTCTAGGGGAGGTTTTACGCTTCGAGCGCGGTTCTGTGATTGATCTGCAAAAGCCCGCGGGTGAGAGTGTGGATGTGTTTGTGAATGGACGCGTGATCGGTAAAGGTGAAGTGATGGTGTATGAAAAAAATCTTGCGATTCGCCTCAATGAGGTGCTCGATTCCAACGCCATCGTTTACTACATTGCCAAGGACATGTAGCTCTACTAGAATGTGGTTGCCTAATTTTAGATGGTTTGCATGCCTGTTGATAATAGTCTTGTGCACCCTCTGCTGTGCGCAAAACTCTTTGGAACACTTCCAAGCAGTCCCTCTTGAAAGTAAGCAAGGTGTCTCCGGTGTTGCCTTAGACTTACTCTTTAAAAGCCCCTTGAAGCAGACCCCCCAGATTGCCCCCAATCAAACCATCACACTTCAAAACATCGCCCCCTTTTCTCCTAAGGCAGAGCGCTTTCAAAGTGGCCCCCTCCAATCCCTAGAGATTTACCAACGCAATGACACCCTATTTGTTGTGCCTAAGAGCTCCTTGCTCATCGATGTACGCGCGAAACTTTCTGTTGATAAAACCTACTTGCGTTTAGAATTTTTTCCTCTCTTAAAGACGCTCGATTCTCTCTCTACACCCCCCGCACCCCAAGCGACTGCGTCTTCTGTTTCAACCAATTCTCCTCCTGCTCCTAAAAAGACAGAAGACTTATTACTATGGGACTATGCATGGAAAGTTTGCCTCGTCTTAGGTGTTTTACTCCTACTGCTATGGTGGCTCAAGCGACGCAACACACAGCAATTTTTATTTCCCAAAGTGGGTTTAGAGCCCAGTGTTACTTTCATCAAACCCCTGGATGCGACTCATAAACTTGTAACCGTGGAGGTGCGCAACCAGCTTTATTTGATCTTGCTCAACGCTAATCAAAGCGTGGTGTTGGACAAGATTACCTTGGATTTCTCGCTCAAGAAGGATTCGAACCGTCTCAAAGAGGATCTCATGGAAGAAACTAAGGAGCGCCTAAGACATTCTAAGTTGAAAGGCTCATATGTCTAGGGACTCCCTGCGTCGCAGACCAAATCCTCTGACCCTAGATAGAGAGCTGGCTGGTAACCGTTCAACCAGAAATTTTTACATCTCTTTACTCCTCTCCTGCCTGATTCACCTGCTGGTCTGGTGGTTGGTGGACTATAGCCGTGAGTTTTTCAAAAAACCCAAATTAGTTAAGATTAATCCTAGCAACCTCTTGGTGCTAAAACGGGGGCGTTCCTTAGACCCCACTAAACACACCCAGGGAGCGATGAAGCCCTCCACGGCCGCGCCCAAAACCACCCCTCTACCCCCAGCCCCAACCCCCACTCCCCCGGCCAAGTCTGTGATTAGCCCCACTGCGCAGAAACCTATAGAGCGCCCCAAACATCGTGTGGAAAGACGCCACGCAAGAGAACACCACGCAAGCCCTCGCAAGAGTGAGCAGAGTGCCATGCAGAGTCAGCACAAGGCTTTACACCAAGCCCAAGAGGAACCGCGCAAAAAGCAATCTCAGGAGAAAAATCAAGCGCAGCCAAGCTTTAACCCTAATAATCTCTCCTTCCTCCCCTCTGAACAGAGCGCCTCCCAGCCCACCCGCGACAAGAGTTATGAGCACGATAAGGGGATGGATAGCCAAACCCGTAAGGACATTGACGATCTTTACGGAGAGGAGTTTGGCGATCTAGGCACAGCTGAAAAAGATTTTATTAAGAGCAATTTAAGCGAGATTGGGCGTATCACCCAACGCTACTTAGAATATCCTAGTGCAGCAGGATATCTGGGGCAGGATGGGGTTGATGCAGTTGAATTTTATTTACACCCTAACGGGGATATTACAGGACTCAAAATCATTATGGAGTCTGGCTACAAACTCTTAGATGACAACACGCTCAAGACCATCACCATCGCTTACAAAGACTACCCGCGTCCCACCACCACCACGCTCATTCGTATCCGCGTGCGTTATTTTATTTACCGCTAATGCAAATCACTCTGTCTAATCCCCTAGACATGCACTTACATTTGCGCGAGGGCGCAATGCTCCAAAAGGTCTTGCCTTTCAGCGCACGCGCTTTCTGTGCCGCGGTGGTAATGCCCAATTTGAGCACCCCTATTAATACCACCGCGCGCGCCCTGGAGTATGCGCACCAAATTCAAATCTTGAGCCCGGACTTTACCCCTTTAGTTGCCCTCTATCTGCAAGAGAGTTTGAGTATTGCTGAGCTCGAGCGCGCTAAAGAGCATGGATTCTTTTTGCTCAAACTCTACCCTCAAAACGCTACTACCAATTCAGCACAGGGGGTAGGGGATATTTTGAGTCCTCAGATGTTAAAGATTCTGCGCGCTGCAGAAGAATTGGATTTTATACTCTGCGTGCATGCAGAAGCACCAGGGTTTGTGCTCGAGCGTGAACGGCTCTTCCACCCAATTTTAGACACTCTCTGTGTCCGATTTCCTAACTTGTCTATTATTTTGGAACACATGAGTGACGCGGCTAGTCTCACGCTTTTGCAGCGCCATGCCAATTTATATGCTACTCTCACTTTGCACCACATTGCCCTCAACCTAGATGCCCTGCTGGGTGAACATCTCAACCCCCATCTCTTTTGCAAACCCGTGTTAAAAACCCCCCGAGATCAAGAGGCGTTATTACAACTGGCTTTAAGCGCGCACCCTAAGGTGTGTTTTGGATCGGATAGCGCACCCCATTCCCTAGAGCATAAGCATGCCTGCGCCTGTGCAGCGGGGGTTTTTAGCGCACCCATTCTCCTGGAAGCCCTAGCCACCCTCTTTGAAAGACATTACGCCCTAAAAAACTTGCAAGCCTTTGTAAGCGACAACGCAAAGCGTATCTATGCCCTGGATAGACGCTTAAGCCTCCCCTCTAAATCTATTACCCTGCGTAAACAGCCCAGTACCCCCCCAAAGATTCCCGACCTCTTAGTGCCTGACCTACCCCTAGAGTGGCATATTGATGCTTAAAACATGGGGTTTTGTCCTTTTTGTGACCCTAATCTGCAGCTTTTTAGCCCAGCGTTCACCCCCAGAGTTCCAGTTTGCTCCCCCTCCTTCCCTGCAAGAGAGCTCTACACCCTTGCTAGAGCGACGCGCTTTGCCCGCCCCTCCTACTAAGAGCATGCACGCCTCTACTCTAGTAGCTCTCTGTGGCACTCACCTCTTGGGTGCGTATTTTGCTGGGAGTGCTGAGGGGGAACGCGATGTGCAAATTTACGCCAATCTCTACAATCTGGACACTAAAAAGTGGAGCCCCGCCTTTAAACTTCTTTCAGCAGGAGAACTCAGCCAACTGAGCGGAGTGTATGTCAAGGCATTGGGTAATCCCGTGTTGGTGGTGCAAAGGAGTCGCCTCTATCTCTTTGTGGTGGGTGTGAGTTTGGGAGGATGGGCTACTTCGCGAATCTATTTGCTCAGTGCCCCCCTCGCTTCAAAATACACCTCTTCTACTCCTATTTTCACTTGGAAATTTGAACAGCTATTATCCTTAAGTCCTTTTTTGAATATCTCTTATCTGGTGCGCAACAGCGCGATCTCTACCACAGATGGAGGATTTGTTCTGCCCATTTACCACGAACTTGCCACTAAATCTCCCCTGCTCTTGAAATTTAATTCACGCGCACGCTTGCAAGAGATTATTCAGCCCAACACCCTCAAAGCCCAGCTCCAACCCACTTTAGCCCCCTATGGCCCATGTGCTTTTCTGGCCTTTAGAAGCTATAAAGACACACGCCTCTACACCCAAACCTGCCAAAATCCCACCCACTGGAATCCCCCCCAAGTGAGCAATTTACCCAATTATAACGACGCACTCACCCTATTCAATGCCAATAATACTCTCTATCTGCTCTACAACGCCCCCCTGCCACACTCGAGCGCGAGCCGCAGCACATTGCGTCTAGCTCAACTACTGCCCAGTGCCTCTGCACTTAATCATTTCAAATTCTTGCGTATTTTAGATCAAAGCCAAACAGGTGAGGTGAGTTACCCCTGCGCGCTGGTGTTAGGCGATAAGGTGCATGTGCTCTACACCAAGAACCGCCAAGCGATCATGCACTTGGTCTTCAATAGCGCGTATCTCAAAACCCCTGCTCTATCTGCGCCTGAAGAGAGCATGCCCAAAAATTCCCCTCTAACTTCCCCGAGTACAGAGGGATGAATCTTGCCTGCCATGTTAAAGCCCACAGATTTTCGCGCAAGCGCTTTTTAGCTGCCAACACTCTGTAAATTCAATATGCGCAAAAAATTTCAAATAACATTCTTGGCAAACGAGAAAAAGAGCGAAACTAGGGTTTTTTTAAGAAAAAAAACATTAAAATGTGGGCATAAGGACGCGTGTTCTAACAGGTCTCTAGTACAATACAAGTCTTATTTTAAGCTATCAGGAAAGGGAGCGCAGTATGGAAGAAACGATGATACAACAAACGGGGCGGCAGAGGGGTAAGTGGCTCTCTGCGCTGGGTAGGACGGTTCCCGCCCTTGTAGCCTCTTCATCCCTGGGGGTGTGTGGGCTGGACGCCCTGAGTTATGAGGTGCATGGCGATCTCATCAACTTCAATAAAGTGGGCTTTAACACTTCCCCCATTAACCCCATCAAGGGGATTTACCCCACGGGCACCTTTGTGGAGCTCACGGGCAAATTAGAGAGCACGCTACACCTAGGCAAGGGCTGGAGCGTGAGCGTGGGGGGGGCGTTGGGAGGCATGCCCTATGATGGCACGCGTTACGATCGCTATGCGACAGATGTAAAGTCTTCTAACCCTGCGTTATGGAAGCAGTGGGAACAATATGCTAACCAGTGTAGCACTCAGGGCGGTCAATTTTGTTCGTCCATTGTTACGGGGGGGCCATATGCCAACGCCTACACTCCCGGGGGCATTGCCGACCCTAGGGGGATTGGTTACATGTTCATGGGGGAGTGGAATGGCTTGTTTCCAAACTATTACCCAGCCAGTGCCTACACTCCGGGCCAATCGCGCCAGTATGAAATCTACAAGGCCAATGTACAGTATAAGAGCGATAGAATTTGGATGATTTTAGGGCGTTATGACACCACCCAAGTGCAGATGATTGACTGGTTCTACCAACTCACCCAGGGGTTTTATGGAATGTTCAAGCTCAGTAATAAGCTGACTTTTCAAGTGTTTAGCTCCTGGGGCCGTGGTATTGCTGATGGACAATGGATGTTCCCCATCTATCGTGAGAAACCATGGGGCCAGCATAAGATCGGGTTTATTTACCAGGTAAACAAACATTTCTATGTCCACCCCCATGTGTGGTTCTCTCCCAAGTCATTCACTGCCCCTGAGGTCAAGGTCTATTACGACACGAATCCTGATTTTGATGGGCGTGGTTTCCGATCCCAGACAACTTTCTATGGCATGTATGTCTACCAATGGGAGAATGATTATATTCCAGGCATTGGGCATGTGGGGCGTTATGGGGCGGCGCGTTATAATACTTGGGATCCTTTCTTAGATCATGGCAAATGGCGGGGCTTGCAAGGTCCTGGAGGGGCGGTTTTGCTCTTCAAACAACGCTTTGATATTAATAACCATAACACCTCTTTTGGGGTGTATGCGGCCATTGGTAACCCCAACCCAAATATTGGGACCTATGGTAACCCCGTGGCCATCGATGGTGTGGAACAATGGACGGGTGGTATCTACTCGTTAGGGTTTGCCAGTATCAACAACATCACCGCTGCCAATGCGCTCACCGTGTATTGGAAAGGAGGAGGTGTTTATGGGAAATTCGATTGGGAGTTAGCCGAGCGTTACACTACGGCCCCGCGCGCCATCGGTCAGGCTCTAGCTCTATATATGAACTACCAGTTTGGCAAGCATGTCAAGGTGGGGATCAAGCTTGAATGGTTCTTGCAGGTGATTCGCGCTGGGTATAACCCGGGCGTGGGCTTCTTAAGCAAATACGGCCAACCTTTGGACCTCAACACCGGTCTTTTCTCTTCTAGTGCTTTTGCGCAAGGACCTGCCAATGTGGGCTATATCAATAAGACCATTGCCCAAGACCGCAGCCACATCATGACTCATATCAGCTATAGTTTTTAGAAAACACTCTGCCTTGCGCTTGAGCAGGCAGAATTTGCTATAATCGTCTTGTTTCATCGCAAAACAGACTGAGGGCCGTTCAATTACACATAGGATACTCGTTTTTTTGGGGCTTGTGTTAGCCCTTATGGGGCGCGCGCCAGCTTTTGACATGAGTTTAACGGGCAAATTGAGCACTTACACCAAGTTTGGCTTCAACAATCAAAAATACAACCCCGCTCGTCTCATTTACCCCACTGGGAGTTATACCTCACTCCTAGCCATCACAAATTTGAGCATGGACCTCTACAAGGGTTTACGAGTTGAAGTAGGAGGCATGGCTTCTGCACTACCCTACGACTCCACGGCGTATCAAGGCAATAATATTCCTCCCGGTCAGCCGGGCGGACCGGGGGACTATTACCAACAAGATGGGGGGATATTTTGGGAATATATTGGCTGGTATGCAGGGCATAGCGGCTTACATGTGCAAAAACCTCGCTATTTCATGGTACACAACGCCTATTTAAGCTATGACTACAAGGGAATTTTTGGGATTAAAGGAGGACGCTACGAGCTTTCCGATTACGATTGGTTCACCTCTTTTAGTCAGGGGGTAGAGGGCTATGTTAAATACAAGGATACGAAATTGCGCGTGCTCTATTCAGATGCGCGCGCTTCTGCTTCAAGCGACTGGTTTTGGCCCTTTGGGCGTTACTACACCAGTGGCAAACCCTTGATGATCGCAGAAGTGCTCTATAAAAAAAAAGGTTGGAAAGTCAACCCGTATTTTTACTCGATTTTTGGGCGCATGAATGCCCCTGGGATCAACATCACCTACGACACTAATCCTAATTTCCACGATAAGGGTTTTCGTTGGGTGGGGACTTTCGTAGGGCTTTTTCCCTTTTTTCCCCCCACAGGACGCGGCCCGGATATTATTCTCTTTCAGCAAGAAAACATGGGCAAATACGGCCAAACTCTCTTTTTCCGTTCCCGTTTTTATTACAACAAATGGAGTTTTGGAGGCAGTATTTATAAAAACATCGGTAACGCAAATGGGGATATTGGGATTTATGGCGACCCTTTAGGTTACAATATCTGGACCAATAGCATTTACGATGCCGAGATTAACAACATTGTCGGTAAGGACGCGCTCAATGGCTTTGTGTATTTTGGATCGCATTACCGCGGATTTACATGGAAAGTTCTAGGGCGACTCACGGGATCGCCTCGCGCCAATGAACAGAGTGTCGCATTATTTTTGAATTACTTTTGGAGCAAGTATAATCTGGAATTCGATCTCAAGCTCGAATACTATAACAATGTAACTAAAAAGGGCTATTGCATTGGTTACTGCAGCTCCTGGGGGACGTTTCCTCTGCCGCGCAATGTCAATTCCGATCGCAGCCATCTGATGTTCACGCTCACCTACGGCTTCCAAATCTTTTGAAGAACATGTCCTAAAGTGGTGTTGAATCACCGCTTGACAGCTAAAATTAGACCAGCCAAAAAGCTTGTGGTTCTTTCTTTGAATAGAGATTAATATTTATAGAAAGCAGGCTTTAACCCTTAGCATAGAGGCGCTAAGACCCACCTGGTGGGCAAGCCTTGATGATCCCCCAACCCCATAAGCGACTAAACCATGGGGAGCACGCTAACAAACTCAGCTCTCAAGAACAAGAGACTCTAATGCGCCCTTCCAAGGGATAACTCTCTAACTAAAGCGCGCAAAAGTCCCAACGGATACCAATGCAAAAAGCCTTGTGTTTTGAGTACCTGTAAACTAGTAAGCGCGGTGTTGCATGCACTTGATTTCGATTTCCTCAGCAACTGGAGTAGCTTGGTGATGGATGAGATCCACTTTCACCAAATCGCCCTTCTTGAGATCGGCAAATTTTTTCGCACTATCCCAACCCATGCCACAGGAATCCTGCTCGATTTTCGTGTAGGGCATCACCCCAATCACCATGCCATTGACAGCAATGGTCTTTTGCGCGTCGTTAACTTCTTCAATGATTCCTTTGAAATCAGACGCATACAGCGATCCCAAGCCGGCCACCAAAAGACCCATTAGCACTTTTTTCATACTCACTCCTTCTTAAAATAGTATTGTAAGTGGGAGTATAAAGATACCAAGCTAAAACTTTCCTGATTCTGCTCCTAAAATCTGCAGTTTACTGACATTGGTGGCATTCTAAAGATCGATCCAGCACATTTTTATCTTCTAAACTAGGGCTTTGGGTGCGCAAATAATAGGTAGATTTGAGTCCTAATTTCCAAGCTAAATGGTAAATTTCATGTAAGAGCTTCCCATGAGCTTGTTCGATGCGTAAAAAAAGATTTAAACTCTGCCCTTGATCGATCCAGCGTTGGCGCACAGCAGCCAGTTCTACCACCTTTTTAGGGTCGATGTCATAGGCCGAAGTGTAGTATTTCCAAGTGTCTAAACTCAAATGAGGCACAACCACAGGGATAAACCCGCTCAAATTTTCCTCCACCCATTTCTTTTGATAAATAGGCTCGATAGTCTGGGTGGTGCCTACTAAAATAGAAATCGAACTGGTGGGCGCAATTGCCATCAAGTACCCATTGCGCAAACCATGCTCTTTTACGCGCGCCTTTAAACCCTCCCAATCACAACTAGGCGCTGGGAAATCCCCGCGTGCATGATCCATAGGAAAAACCCCCCTACTCCACGCCGAGCCCTCAAACAAACCATAAGCTCCACGCTCTTGGGCTAAAGCACAACTTGCATTGATGGCCTCATAGCTGATTTTTTCCATCACATGGTTAATTTTTTGCACATGCGCATCACTGCCCCATGCGATGTGTGCACAAGCCAGCATCTGCGCTTCCCCCATTACGCCCAAGCCCACCGCGCGACTCTTCAAATTGGCGTGTTTAGCCTTAGCGATTGGGTAGAAGTTCAAATCAATAATATTATCAAGCATGCGCATCGCAATGGGCACTACGCGCGCAATATCAGTATCGTTATACACTTTACTAAGATTAATGCTAGCCAAATTACACACCGCCACATCCCCTCCCAGTGCGCTCTTATGAGTCATAAAAATCTTTTTGCCTCCCAAAGAGTCGTTGCTCCCAAGCTTATTGGCTTTTTTGCTAATGCCTGCATCGGTGCGCACATAATCATGCTCTTCAAAAAACGCCACACTACCATCTTCAAAACGCACTTCCACGCGATAATGGCTACTAGCGGTGTTTTGATAAATCTCCGTGCAGAGGTTAGAGGAGCGAATGATCCCTGCATGGGCATTGGGGTTAGCGCGGTTGGCATTGTCTTTAAAGCCCAAGAAAGGCAGTCCGCTTTCAAAGTAATTAGTTAAAATCTTGCGCCAAAGCTCTTTGGCTCTAATTTTCTCGTGGGGAATTTCTGGGTTCGCTTCATAGGCTAGATATTTCTGACTAAATTCTTCGCCATAGCATTGTGTAAGGTCCGCACACACATAGGGGTCAAATAGCGTCCACATGTCATCTTGCTCCAAGCGTTCCATGAAGAGATCGCAAATCCAGAGTGCGGGGAAGAGATCATGGGCACGACGGCGTTCATCCCCACTATTCTTACGCAAATCGATGAATTCGAGCACATCTTTATGCCAAATCTCCAAATAGACTGCGATCGCCCCCTTGCGCGTGCCCAGTTGATCGACGGCAATTGCCACATCGTTAACAATCTTTAAAAAGGGGATCACCCCCGCGCTCGCGCTCTTGTGCCCATCAATATAGCTCCCCAAGCAACGCACCTGGCTAAAATCCCAGCCAATCCCCCCCCCGTATTTGGAGAGCAGAGCCATGTCCTTATAGCTCTCAAAAATGCCCTCAATATTATCAGGGGTGCTACCCACATAACAAGAGCTCAGTTGATGGTTTGGGGTGCGCGCATTGGCTAGGGTGGGCGTGGCGCACATCATTTCAAATTTGCTTAATACCTCGTAAAATTCTAGGGCGCGTGTGTTAGGATCGCTCTCATTTTGGGCTAAAAACATTGCAATAGCCATGAACATGTGCTGGGGTAGTTCAATGGGATGCCCTTGTTGGTCTTTGAGCAAGTAGCGATCGTAGAGCGTTTTAATGCCCAGATAATTGAATTGCAGATCGCGCACGGGCACAATGGCGCTATTAAGCAAATGTAGATCAAATTTTTCTTTAAAACCCGCCGCAATGCGCCCTACCTGTTCCCCCTTTTCTAAGTAGCTTTGCAAGCTTTGGTATTGCATGCACCCATTGACGCGGTGATATAGGTCATAGAGAAACAAGCGCGCTGCGACAAAGCTCCAATTAGGTGCATGGGTGTCGATCCTATCCAGGGCTTTGTGAATCAAGGCTTGCACGATATCTCGTGTCTTCATCTTGTCAATAAAAAGATGTGCTTCTAATTCCAACTGCGCGCGATCGATCCCCTCTAAGTCTTGAGTCGCACTCTGAATATATTTGTGGATTTTGCGCGTGTCCAAAGGCTCAACGCGCCCATCGCGCTTGGTAACCATCTTGATTTTCATGTGTGTTCCTTATTTTTTAGCACGGCGGCGCGCAGTAGGGTCTAGCACCTTTTTGCGGATTCTCAAACTCAAAGGCGTTACCTCCAAAATCTCATCTTCCTCAATCCACTCCAGTGCGCGCTCTAAAGCCATACTTCTAGGTGGGGTAAGCTTGATTGCATCGTCGCTTCCACTAGCGCGCATATTGGTTAGGTGTTTAGATTTAATGGGGTTAACCTCCAAGTCATTATCACGGCTATGCTCTCCGATTACCATACCCACATAAACCTTCGTCTGAGGGGCAATGAAGAGCGCGCCCCGCTCTTGGATGTTAAAGAGAGAAAATGCGGTCGCTTCCCCATTTTCCATGCTCACCAACGCACCGTTTTTGCGCGCCTCCACACTCCCGCTAAAGGGGCGAAACTCTAGGAAAGAATGATTCATTACTCCCTCGCCCTTCGTATCAGTCAAAAATTCGCTACGATACCCGATCAATCCGCGCGCAGGGATTTCAAACTCCAAGCGAGTATAACCATCTCCAATGGGATTCATCGCCTTCATCTCTGCTTTGCGTTTACCCAAGCGTTCAATCACCACGCCCCCAAAATCTTGGGGTGTGTCGATTACCAAATGTTCAAAAGGCTCTAACCTTGTTCCCTCTTCCACTTTTACAATGACCTCTGGGCGGGATATACTAAACTCAAAGCCCTCACGGCGCAGATTCTCGGCTAAAATAGTGATTTGCAATTCCCCGCGCCCACTGACCTTAAATTTCCCTTCTCCCATTTCCTCGCATTTCATGGCGATATTGGTTTGCATCTCCTTAAGTAGGCGATCTTTGAGCTTATTAGCGGTTACATGCTTGCCTTCCAGTCCGGCTAGGGGCGAATCGTTAATGCTAAAATACACACTCATGGTGGGTTCTTCTAGGTGCATGGGGTCCAAGGGCTGGGGGTTATTGGGATCAACAATGCTATCGCCCACATCCACCGCGTTAAAGCCCGCCACCGCAACAATATCCCCCACACGCGCTTCTTCAATTTCCATGCGCGCCAAGCCTAAAAAGCCGATGAGCTTGGTGATCTTGCCCATCTCTTTAGACCCATCGCTTTTAACCAATAACACGCTTTCCCCCTTGTGCACCCGTCCATTGAACACGCGCACAATGCCAATCTTGCCCACATAATTATCATAATCTAGGGTAAAAATCTGCATTTGCAAGGGGTCTTCTAGGGCTCCACTGGGGGCACGCACATGAGATAAGATGGTTTCAAATAAGGGTTCTAAGTTTTTCTTTTCTTCGTTCAAATCCCTGATCGCATAGCCCTCACGCGCAGCAGCATAAACCACGGGGAAGTCTAGTTGCGCATCGCTAGCTCCCATCGCTACAAAGAGATCAAAGACTTCATCGACGACCCTATCTGGCTCTGCAGCAGGCTTGTCGATCTTGTTAACCACCACGATCGGACATAGTCCAAAACTTAAGGCTTTTTTGACGACAAATTTTGTCTGGGGCATTACACCCTCTTGGGCATCTACGAGTAATAATACCCCATCGACCATTTTCAACACCCGCTCCACTTCGCCCCCAAAGTCGGCGTGTCCGGGAGTGTCTATGATATTGATTTTTACACCCTTGTAGTGAATAGCGGTGTTTTTAGAAAGAATGGTGATCCCGCGCTCTCTCTCTAGCGCGTTACTATCCATCATGCGCTCATCGAGCTTATCGTGATCGCTAAAAGTGCCCGACTGAGTGAGCAAACCATCTACTAAAGTAGTTTTTCCATGGTCAACATGCGCAATAACGGCGATGTTTCGAATCTCTTGCATTTAGAAAATCCTTGGGTGATTTGAGCGCCGAGTATAACTAAAAATTACTTAAGTACTCGCGCACCTAAATCCGGAAGCCTAAAACAAGGCAAATCTCATATTTCTATTTAATCTGATAAACTTCTGGGGATAGCACTCTTGACCTCTAGCAGACGCGAGTAGTTTGTGAGCGTCAGCTTGGAGTGAAATTTATCCAAATTGCGCGTAAAACTCCGCCCTAAAGGGCTTAAGATGTAAGCGCACTCTAAGAAAAGAAAGGCTAACCCTGCAATAGGTAAGTGAGGTTAGTGAAAACCTGATGTGGCAGAGTTGGATGCGCTCATTCTAGCCACTAAAAACTAGCACGATGACAGGTTGGCAACTAATCTCCGCCCATATCAGTGGGTCTGTAAGTCTTTTGGGTTAGGGACTAGCCTTGCGGACTATAAACAGCAAAGCCTTTGTCAGCTCAGAAACGCTGGTTTCTGTTAGTTAGGAAGCTCCTCCCTTTAGGGAGGGGCGGTTCACGTAAGAAGGGGTGAAAGCAGTGATTCGGAAGTCTTGGGATTAAAAAGCTCCTTTCCCGCAAGTTCTTCTAAAAAGATCGTAGCATGAGCACCTTTGGGCAAGAAAAAACGCAATTCACCTTGGGATTCTTGGATATTATAGTTGAAAGCAATGTCCGTAGGGAAAACTAAGGCGTAGCGGCGATCGCCCTGGATATCGACCAGACCGCTGTAGAGCTCTTCAAACGAGCCAGCGACATCTTTGGCAAGTAACACCTTATGTCCTGGTAACAACCCTGTAGGGGCTAGTCTGTGGGTGTACAGTCGCTCTACATCCTGCCCTGAATCCTGATCGTAGTGGTAAAAGCACCGCCCAAAGGGATAATGGCACAGCACATCGCCATTTAAGAGCTTGAAATAGTGTTGCTGGGCCTTTAAGATTTGGGCTTGCTTGATATCAAGACCTTTGCACTGGCGCGTGATCTCTTTGGGACTAAGTATCTGCACAAGGACATTTAAACGCATGCGTGCGCTTAACCACTGATTAAATAAATAACTCTGCTGGTTAGAAAGCAAGACTTGATCGATCTTCTTATTACCAGTTCTATCTCGTTTGAAGCTATTTCCAAAATTGTCAAGGCGTTGTGTTCCAAAGTAATTAGGGAAGCCATAAGCCTGTAAAAAAAGTAACACCTTGCTAATTTTTTGGGCACTGACTGGATCAAGTTTCTTAAGGCGCACCGAAAAATGATTGCCCTTGAGATGCCCTAAGCGTAGTTTATGAGGGTGGGCAGTGCTTCTTAAAATTGTGATCCCCTGCTCGGCAAGCATGGGAACATGTTTGTCCAATAGGGCTTCACAACTTCTAGGCATGGAAATGTATTGCAATGTCATGGCATGCTTATCCTTGAGCCCAGCATAGCCAAACATCGATATATTACAGCCTAATACCTGTGATAATAGCGAAAGCATCTCCCAAGTGCTTTTATTTTTCTTGCGCACTTGCACGACAAGATGATCTCCATGTCCGTAGAAAGCATACAGAGGCTCCTCCTGCACCACAAAATCCCGGGGACATTTGTGGAAATGAAAGGCGATGGGTGCGTGACTACTAGCAAAAAATCTAGGCAACTTCATAGGAGAATCCATGTTAAGAAATCCTATAAAGTTTGTAACAAGAAAACTTGTCTGTGGAAGGAATACCGATACTTACCCCCCCCCGACCCCCCCCCCCCCTCCCCCCCCCCCCCCCCCCCCCCCCCCCCCCCCCCCCCCCCCCCCCCCCCCCCCCCCCCC
>NZ_JAERIS010000023.1 GCF_017979425.1 Helicobacter salomonis
ATATCCAGCACAGCATCTGCCTGCTCTTTAATGGCACTGGAATTATCTACAATAGATTGCACCAAGACATTGATATTACTCTCAATCTCACCTAAAGATTTTTGGGTGCGCTCAGCAAGTTTACGCACTTCATCGGCCACCACCGCAAAGCCGCGCCCATGTTCACCCGCGCGCGCGGCCTCAATAGAGGCATTCAGAGCGAGCAAGTTGGTCTGATCGGCGATTTCTGAAATCATCTCCACTACATTTTTGATCTCATGGCTTTGGGCGATCATATCATCACTCTTAGAGCTCACAGAGCTGATATTTTGGGTAATTACCTCGATGTTCTGCGTAGTCTGTCTGATCTCTTGGGATTGTTGGGCGGATTTGGTAGCCAGCTCATCCATGCTGGATTTAAGTCCCTGACATCTGTCATTGAGTGTGTTGGCATACCCCGAAGAGGTGATCAGCATTTTCACAATTTCAGAATCTAGCTGGTTAGTAGCAACTTCAAAATCCCCTTTAGCATTCTCAATTTTCGCCGTAAAATCCAAATTTTGATAGGCACGCACCACATTTAAAATGCGGTTTAAGTCCGCTCCAACCCGCTGTTCTAAAAAGTCAATCATGGTATTGATGGTCTGAATCAACTTAGAGAGATGGGGTGTGCTGGCCTTCGCTTGGATTCGCTGGGTAACATCGCCTTGTTCCACAGCAGAGGCCACAGAGATCACATCTGCCATGATCGCGTTATCGTTTTGGAAATTCTCCTGAATCTTGAGCACATTTTCATTGATTGCCTTAAACATCTCGCCTATCTCGTCATTTTGCTTGGAATGACAGATCGTGATCTGCACCTGTTCGTGATTGAGTAGTTTAAAGAACTTATCCAGGGTTATAGAGACATGCTTAACGCGTTTCACGACGCTGTAATGGATGTATAAGAATACCACTACCATTGTGATGACGAGCAAAATCGCCACAATGATAGTAACACCCTGACGCACACGCGAGATGTGTTGATACAGATCTTTTTTGGAGATGACAGCTCCAATCATCCAGTTATGCCCTTGGTAAATATTCTGAAAAGGGCGAAAAGTGTAGAGTGCAAGGATTGATTCTGAGTGGAGCACATCAGAATAGAAAGTGCCCAACATACTCGATCCTTCTTTAGCATTTTCCCTGAAGTTTTCAATTTCTTGGACTTCTTGGCCGGACATGACCTCGCTAAATGCCTTGCCTTGCAGATTATGATTGCGATTGATGGCAAAAATACGATTACCTCCCCCCATAAAGAAGCCATTTTCTGCTACTTCTGTGGGGAAATACTGTTTCTGCAAGAGCTCCATATTGATGAAAACACCCGCTACTGCGACAAGTGCACCGTGCTCGTCAATAATAGGCATGGCAATGGTAGTGCCAAAACGCTTGGTCCCATCAAGCAAAGCAGTAAAATCAGTAGAGGAACGCGTAGGCTTTTGACTCTCCAGCACTTTTGTAATCAAGGGGGATTGCAAAATAGAGGGGGAGTTGCGATAGGAGCGCACAGTGTTATCTGGTTCTTCTATGGACGCGTAACTGCTGTAAGGCTGTTTATCGTGCAAGAATACCAGCCATGCTTGGCGTATAAAATGCTTGTTGAGCACCAGTTTTTCAACATTATCCTGAAGTGTTTTGTCTTCTGCGTCTCTTAGGAAAGCAAATCCATCATCCGAAAAATAGGCAGTGTAGTGAGTCAAAGATTGCGCCAGGTTATTGAGCACTAAGGTAATTGTCTTAGCTCGGTTAAATGCTTGGTTTTTGACTGACCGATTGGCATCATGAATCAACATTTCTGTTGCCTCATGTGTAAAATAGCTTCCTACCAGCACAAAAGAAACGATCAGAATGATAGCAATCATCAAAACACTCTTGGTTCCGAGTTTGAGATTTGTTAGCATGACATTCTTCCTTTCTTGTTCAAATGGATATCCATTTTTTATTTAATCATTTCTTGCAAAAAATACGATTAAATCCCTGCACAACACCAACATATGCTTAAGTATCTATGACAGAGAGTGCCCAAAGTTGCGCCCATGGGTAGTGGTGGTAAACCCAAATACCTCTAACATTTGGGTACTTCGCGAGCGCCTAAAGACTTAGGTACACTTTCCAGATAAACACTCTGGGAGGGGAAGGCAAAACTCAAGCCCAGTTCTTCGACAATCTGCATGATCTTGAGCATGACATCCTCTTTAACCGCCAACCACTCTCCCCAAATCACCGTCCTAGAAAAGCAATACACTAAAATGTTGATCGAACTATCCCCAAAATTGTCCACAAAGACAAATAGGTTGGATTTATAGCCCATCAGATCGTCCATGGACACGATGTGTTCGCGATCCATCATGTAATCCTGCTGGGCATTCAACTCCTGCTTGGTAGACGCATCTAAATCGGAGAATTTAGCAATCTTGGGGTGTTGCTCAAGCATGGTGCGGATGGCATGGACACATTGGACGAGCTTATCTCTAGGAGAGCCATAGGTCAGCCCAATACTCATTCTGATCCTGCGCCCCACTTTGCGGCGATTCCAGTTGCGGATGGATTTCCCCGCTAGCTCAGAATTGGGCACGAATAAGAGCGCGTTGTCAAAACCTCTCACCGTCGTGCGCCTAAGACCCATTTCCACCACCGTGCCTTCCACATCGCCACATACAATCCAATCTCCCTGCCCAAAGGAGTTGTCTAGGAGCAGAATGACTGAGGCAAAGAAATTAGCCAGCAAATCCTTGACTGCCAATGCCACGGCCAAACCTCCAATCCCTAGCGAGGCGATGATAGCCGAGATATTGAATCCTAACTGTTTGAGCACTGCTAAAATTGTGATCGTTACAATGAAAAAATAGGCTACCTTGAGGATAAGGTTGACCACCTCGCGTCTAAAGCCATTGCGCTTGGAAGCTAGAGTCGCAAGTAGAGCCGCACCATAAGCCTTAAACAAAGCGATACCCAGCCAACCTAGCAAAGAAATGTAGATCACCCCCAAATACATGTTAAATTTGATGGGCGTAGGGTGAGGGTAGTGCAAAATATCTATAGAGATATCAAAGCTATAGATGAGCAAGAAAGTAGAAATGGGGGTGATGATGCTGTTGCGGATTCTCTGTTGCACTTGTTCGTTTTTACGGCTAAAGCGCACAAAGAGATCGAGGAATTTCATAAAAAGGGTGGTGGCGAGTTTTCTCAAGGTGAGTAGGACTAGTAGCAAGGCAAGAGAGAGCAAAATTTTAGCACTCTGAAGCCCATGCGAGCTGGGAAAGAGCTTGTTTAGTATGGCAGCGATGCGCTCTAAAATCCATTGCATATCGATACTAAGAAGAATATTTTTGGAGAGCACTTGGTCGGGATGCTGTTGGATGTAGTGGAGCACTTCTAAGTAGGTCTTGAGTTTGAGCTTATAGTCATCTAGCGTATCTTGAAGGTGGTGCAAGTTGAGCGTGTTCAAATCAGTAGGAAGGACATAGGTTTTAGCCATGGCTCCCTCAAATTTTAGCAAGACAGCCATGCTCAAGGTTTTGACATCTTTTTCTTGGCTAAAGAAATCCAACGAAGTGCGCAATTTCTCTAAGAAGTCATACATTTGCTGGTCGGCTTCTAAATTCCTGAGCTCCAAAGTGCTGAGCATGTAGGCGTAAATATCATTACCCTTACTGCTCTTGAGCAAAGTTTGCTTGAGCTGCGCTTGTTTTTGTAAGTTTTTCTGGATATCGATCCCTATATGCTCTTGATTACGCAATAAACGCAACGCAAAAGTGTGAATCAAATCGTTCTTTTGATCGCTAAAAAGGGGAACCTCAGAGCGTCTAGCGGGGTCTTGCTCATAGTGCGCAATCACCTGATTGAGTTGTTTGATTTGTTTTAAGAGGATATAGAGATCGATCGCATCTGGATCGCTGTCTGCGCGCACCAAACCACACACACATAAGAGGCTCAGTAAGAATGCGCGCACCCACCCTATCATGGTGCTAAGACCCATTTCTTGAAGAGATCGCCGCGCTCCTGGTAAGAACTAAATTGGTCCAAGCTGGCTGCGCTGGGTGAGAGCAATGCGATCTGGTCGCGCTTTAAAGAGGCTTTGATCGCATGCACGGCGCTGGCTAAATCTCCACAATGCAGCGCATTCACGCCGTATTTCTTCGCCATCTCAGACATCAAAGCTGCGCTAGTGCCAATGGTGTAGATTTGCACCTGCATATGCGCCAATGTTTCAAACAAGGGGGTTAAATCCATCTGCTTGCTATCCCCTCCCACAATCAAGTGTACATAACGATGGGCAAAACGCGCCAGAGCCTTGAGTGTAGCGTCTACATTGGTCGCCTTGCTATCATTGACCCATGTGCGCGCCTGCGCATCTTGGAAGACTTCTAGGCGGTGGGGTTGGAGAGCGTAGCTATTGAGGCGATCATAATCAATGGTGTTAAAGGCTAATTTAGTCGCGCTTAAAGCCAAGAGTGCATCTAATAGAAAGGGTTCTTCAAAGCGCACTTTGGCAAGCTCCAAGCCCATCTGCTGGGCCAAGTGGGTAGAGTTTTCATAAAAAATGAGTGTGGGTGCATCTGATCTCTTCAAGGCCATTCGCACGAGGGGATGGGTTTGCAAGCACGCTTGTAAAAACGCAGGACTGCCTCCACGCATCAAGCCCAATGGCTTGAGTTTTGCGCGCACATAGTGCTCGTAAGTGCCATGCCAGTTGAGGTGATCTTGGGCCAAGGGGAGCAGAATGTAGAAATCAGGGGCGTAGTGTTGCGTATAGTGCAAACTAAAGGAACTGCTCTCTAAAATCCAAATTGGTGCATCTAAATTGATCAGAGGCACTCCAATATTTCCACCCACCTGAGCTTCAAAGGGCTCACAGAGCAAGCCCAGCATTTCGGTCGTGGTGGTTTTGCCATTTGTACCACTCACAAAAAGGGTGCATGCGGGGCGTCTGATCTGTGCGACATAATCGTATTCACTCACCAAGTGCTGACTCGCTAAAACTAGAGGGTGATGGGGGGGTATACCCGGGCTGACAATTTCCACGCTAGAGCGCGCGGGGTCAAAGGTGGCAGAGGGGAGCAAGGGCTGATTATGAGGGGTGGTTGCAGGAGTGTGGACATTGTCATCATAGATCGTGCAAGACATGCCATGCCGATGAAAATAGGCGGCAAAAGCCTTGTTAGTGCGTCCATACCCAAGCAAAGAGATCATTGCATCCACCACTTAATTATGATTATACTTTTTAAGTTTAACACAAAAACTACAAAATATGGTTTAGACCTAGCGCACTTTAAGGCTGAGCAAGGCCACAAGATTGCTCAAAATTGCTACAATCCAGAAACGCAAAATAATCTTGTTCTCTGGCCAACCCTTGGATTCAAAGTGATGGTGCAGGGGAGCCATGTGAAAAATGCGCTTCTTGCGCACCTTGTAACTTCCAATTTGCAGGATCACCGACATCGCTTCTAGGACAAAGATCGACCCCATTAAAATGAGCAAAATTTCATTATTTGTAATGATAGCCATGTAGGCGATGAATCCCCCAATCCCCAAACTCCCACTATCTCCCATAAACACCTCAGCTGGAAAGGCATTGAACCACAGAAAACCCAATAGTGCTCCCATCAATGCGGAAGACACCACCACCACCTCGCCACTATGGAGCACTTTGGGGTAGAGAAGATACTTGCTAAATTCGGCATTGCCTACAACATAGATAAAAACGCTTAAACTCAACAAGACGCAAATACTAGGCACAGTCGCCAAACCATCAAGACCATCGGTGAGATTAACCGCATTCGTGGTCGAGAGAAAGACGAGCACCCAAAACCCCAGTAACAATATGGGATGGTCTTGAAAGGAAAAGAGGGGCGTTTTCAAAAAGGGGACATAGAGGTTCTTTTCTGAAATGAGCGTGTAAAGCACGCCCACAATGCTTAAGGAAACCCCAAAAAGCAGGGCCATTTTGAGTCTGGAGGAGATGCCTGCATTCTTCTTTTGGCGAATCTTGGTGTAGTCATCTTGCATGCCAATAGCCCCAAAGGCGAGTAAGCTCCAAAGAGCTAAAAGCACGAAGGGATTGTCCAATCTCGCGCTGAGTAAGGAGGAGATAATAGTAGTGCCTAAAAAAACCACCCCGCCCATCGTGGGTGTATCCTTTTTATTCTGATGGGGAATGAAATCTGAGATGGGCTGGCTGGCTTTCGTGGCTTTAGCCCATCTAATGAAAAGAGGCATTAAGTAAACACAAGCAAAAAAACTGATAAAAAACGCCAACCCTGCCCGAAAGGTCAGGTATTGAAAGATGTTTACACCAAAGTATGTGTAGAGATAGTAGAGCATTGTGCGTCTTTGAAACTAAGATCAAGCTCGTATTATGCTCAATTTTGCTGAATCCACTTCCTGCGAAAAATTCTCACTACCAATCACAAACGCATGGCTTTAAAGTCCATGACTTACGATGCCCATATTTCTAAGTCTTTTTAAATAAGATTAATTCGTAGGAAGTCTTTTCAAGGCGTTTAGTCTCTGGTTGCGCTGGGGCGTTTTTTTGTAAATGGGCTTGTAATTCTTCATTGAGGCGATCGAGCTCATCTAGGCGATCTTTAAGGCGCAAGATAATATCCACCCCAGCCAAATTTACGCCCAATTCGCGCGTGAGGCGTAGAATTGTCTTGATTTTATCCACATCTCTTTGGGAGTAGAGGCGCATCTTGCCATCTGTACGTTTGGGCTCTACTAGACCTTCTTTCTCGTATTGGCGCAGAGTTTGGGGATGCACCCCTAAAATCTTAGCCACCACACTAATCAGGTACAGCGGTGCGTCGTAATCTAGCATGGGCGATCCTTTAGGGCAACTGCTGTAGAGCCTGTTTAACCTCTGTGCTCATGTGATCGGTATGGGGCAAGACCACATTGGCGTTCAAATATAAATCGCCCATGTGTCCACTCTTGCGATTTTTAACCCCGAGTTCCTTCAGACGGAATTTTTGGGCATTTTTAGTATTAGGGGGAATCTTCAAAGACACATCTTTATAGAGGGTTTGAATATCTACTTTGCCCCCAAACAACGCTGTTTTTAAAGGCACATCAAAGTTTTTAATGAGATCATCCCCTTTTCTAGTATATTCCCCATCCTCCAACACATGCACTTTTAAAAGTGCATCCCCACGCATGCCCGCTTGTTGGTGTCCCTTGCCCCGCGCGCGCAACACCTCACCCTCTTTCACACCCGCAGGAATCTTGATCTCAAAGCTCTCATTAGCAGAGAGCTGTATCTTGCGCTGCGTGCCTAGCACCGCCTCTTTCAAACTGATCTGCAAATCAACTTGAATATCCAAAATCTCCCGATTAAAGCCAAAGCCCGTATTCCTAAAACCCGTATTAAAACCCCCAAAACCACCCCCTCCAAAGATTTGGGATAAGATGTCATCAAAATTCGCATTCCTCCCCTGCGTGCGGGCAAAGTCGCTAAAATTCTGCCCTCCAAACATGTTGTCTCCAAATTGATCATACTGAGCACGCTTTTGATTATCGCTTAAGATTTCATAGGCGGCATTGACCTCTTTAAACTTTTCTTCGGCTTCCTTGCCCTTGTTAAGATCGGGGTGGTATTTGCGCGCCAATCTGCGATAAGATCGTTTGATTTCCTCCGGACTGGCATTCTCGCTCACCTCTAAAGTTTGGTATAAACTCTTTCCCATTGTTGTCCTTTTATAAAAATTAGAAATATTATAGCATAAAACTTTAGTCTTGTAGTATCAATTTTATTTAGTGTCTAAAAACTCTACATAGCCCTGTTGGCGCAGTTGGCATGCAGGACAAATCCCACACCCATAGCCAAACCCATGGCGTTTTTCTCGCACTCCCTCATAACAGGTATGAGTGTGCTCTAAGATCAACTCTAGCCCCTCCAAAGCGTGGGCGAGCTGAAACTCTTGGGCTTTACTGGCAAACATCAAGGGAGCTAGCAAGTTGATTCCCTCCTGTGTGCCAAAAGCCCCTAGATTTAAGCTAGTTTGCAGGCTTTCTATAAAATTTTGCCGACAATCAAAATACCCGCTATAATCCTGCATAGACACCCCTAGCAACACCGCCTGCGCGCCTAAATTAAAGGCGTAAGCGTGTGCGAGAGTGATAAAGAGCGCGTTGCGATCGGGTACAAAGGAGCTAGGCAGGTTTTGGGCTTGGGGATGAGGGGTGTTGAGCGCGTGGGGAGTGTGTGCAAAAAGG
This sequence comes from Helicobacter salomonis, assembly GCF_017979425.1. GTDB lineage: Bacteria > Campylobacterota > Campylobacteria > Campylobacterales > Helicobacteraceae > Helicobacter > Helicobacter salomonis. Next base: position 8,236 of record NZ_JAERIS010000023.1, read on the forward strand.
GCAGAGGTGCTGATTTCCTGCAAACAAGGTAAACTTAGCACCTTATAAGGTAGCTCTAGCATGCATGCGATTTTGCGCGCTTGGGCGAGCTCAATGGCGTGTTTTTGATCGTAATTGAAGCCCAGCAAATAGGTTTGTTTAAAAGTGCGTTGAGCCCAAATGGCTAGAGTGGTGCTATCCTGCCCCCCGCTAAAACAGAGCACGCAGGTATCTGTTTTGAAATCTCGAATCGCAAGCATTTTTTCTAGGTCAAAGGGATTAAACATGTTTAGTCTTTTAGCATCATTATAACATGGCAGATTGGGACACCGCTTTTTTGCATTTGAGCCACGCTCTACCTCCAAACTTGCTAACTCTGCATACAATGATCGAACAGAGTGGTTTTGAAATCTATATCGTGGGGGGAAGTGTGCGCGATCTACTCTTGGGCAAAAAACCCAAGGATTATGATCTAGCCAGTAGTGCAACCCCTGAGCAGCTTAAGATGATTTTCGAGGGCATGGAGGGAGTGAGTTTAATAGAATTGGGGTCTGCTTATGGCACGCTGGGCGTGCTCTATCAAGATCGCCTTTTTGAGATCACTACCTTTAGAGAAGAGGGGTTCTATCGCGATCACCGCCACCCCAGCGCGTTAAAATTTGTAAAGTCCATGGAGAGCGATTTAGCGCGGCGCGATTTCACCATTAACGCCCTAGCCTTTCATCCTCAAAAGGGTTTGCTCGATTTGCATGGCGGGTTAGACGATCTAGCCAACCAGCAATTAAGATTAGTGGGCGATCCTGCTATGCGTCTACAAGAAGATGCGTTGAGGATTTTAAGAGCTCTACGCTTTGCTAGTGTTTTGGGTTTTTCCCTTGAGTCTGCTACCCAAAAAGCCCTTTGGGATCGCTCCTCCCTTTTAGAGAGCATTAGCAAAGAGCGTATCCGCATAGAATTTTTTAAACTCTTATTGGGGAAGTTTGCTAGCACTATCTGCGCGCAATTTCAAGCTATCTTAAAGAATGCCCTACAAGCGCACTTTACCCATTTAGATTATTTAGACACAACCCCGCCTAACTTACGTGCCCGTCTCTTGTTGATCTGTCAATCATGGGATAGACAAACCTTGCTAGATTTTTGCACGCGTTTAAGATTTTCTAAGAAACTCACTCAATCCCTGTGCCAACTGCATGCCCATCTCCCCCTAGGGTCTGTAGAAAACTCTCGTCTATGGCTCAAAACACAATTACAAAGCCTCAATTTAGGCGAGCTGCGCGCGCTTTTAGGCTTTTATCAAACCCAAGACCCCCTTTTGAGCGCATGCTTAAAAAGCGAACTCAAGGAGATTTTAAAAAACCGCGAAGTCTATTCTCTGCGTTATTTAGCGATTAATGGCCTAGACTTACTGGGATTAGGTTTTCAAGGCGCACAAATTGGCACGCTTTTGAAGGCATGCTTAGAGGGGGTAATGTGTGAGGCTGTGTGTAATGACAAGGGGGCGTTGTTGCAATACATCCAAGAATACCGCTGGTTAAGAGAAAATTAGTTAGAATGCCCCCTATGTCTAAACTCCAATTTGATAATCTATTGTTTTTAGCGCCTTTAGCGGGCTATACAGACTTGCCTTTTAGAAGTGTGGTGAAACGCTTTGGGGTGGATATCACCGTTAGTGAAATGGTAAGCAGCCACGCGCTCGTGCATGCCTTTGAGAAGACTGCCAAAATGTTGGAAAAATCTCCCCATGAAAACCCCTTTAGCGTGCAAATTGCCGGCTCTAAGGTGGAGATTGTACAGAGGGCTACAGAATTGCTCAACCAGGTGGAGGGGATCGATATTGTGGATTTTAATTGTGGTTGCCCAGCCCCCAAAGTGGCCAATCATGGCAATGGGAGTGGGTTACTCAAGGATTTAAACCATTTGGTCCATCTCTTAAGAGTGGTGCGCGATCACACTAAGAAGCCCTACACCAGTGTGAAAGTGCGCTTGGGATTTGAACGCAAAATTCCAGAAGAGATTGCCCACGCGCTTAATGATGCTCCGGTGGATTTTGTGGTGGTGCATGCGCGTACGCGTGCGGATCGCTACAAGAAGGAAAAGATCGACTATGAGAGTGTGCGCTTGATGCGCCAAATTCTAAACAAGCCTTTGATTGTTAATGGCGAGATTGATAGCGTGCAAAAAGCTCAAGAGGTGCGTGCCTACACGGGGGCACAGGGGGTGATGATTGGGCGGGCAAGCTTGATTAAGCCCTGGATTTTTTGGCAAATCAAGCACAACACCCAAGAACTTCCCCCTGTGCTTAAAAAAGATTTGGTTTTAGAACATTTTGATAAGATGGTAGAATTTTATGGGGAGAGGGGGGTTGTAATGTTTCGCAAGAATTTGCACGCCTATGCTAAGGGGCATGCGGGGGCGAGCGCGTTTAAGGGGGTTGTCAATAGCATGAGCGATCCGCGAACGGCGCGCGTGCAGGTGGAGGAGTTTTTTAGCCATGCGCAGGATTTGCACGACTTCCCTCAAATTATTTCTTTAAATAACCAGAGTTGTTGATGCGCTTTCAAATCATTGTTTTATTGGGCTTGGTGCAGGGGTTGTGGGCTGTGAAGAATCACATCTTTACGGGTGCGCGACTGGGTTCTGCCAAAGGGTTTTCCAGCAGTTTTAGCGAACAGACAAGCATGAGTAATCCCAGTGTAAATCCCAATGGCAAGCCTGTTTGTCCTCAAAATCTGTGCAAGGGCAATCTGATTACAGGCTACTACAATGTGGATAAGCAAGCTAATTTTGCATTTACCTACACTGTGGGTGATGAGATTTTTTTTGATAAATTCGCTGTAAGCGGCATGCGTGTTTATGGCACGCTGGAATACATCAATGCCTACTTAGGTGCTCTGAATAAAACCATCAATCAGGGAGGCAAGAATTACAGCCCCCAGTATCTTAAGGCCATTGATCCTGCAACTGGAGATGTGATTCCCCAAACGATTGTCAATGGCAAGTTACCCGATGGTTTTAAAAATGTTGGAGGGGATTTAGCTGTACCCAGTGGGTATAGCTCCCCCTGCGCTCCCTTAAGCGCGCAAAATCCTCTAGGAATCTGTCCTACTCCCAATCCACAAAAGCGTCTGCTGCAACAGGGGGCCCATGTGCTGAGTTTTGGATTGAATGTGGATGTTTTTTTAAATATTCCCTTGGATATTTGGATTAAGAAAATCTACTCCAAAATGTTTTTTTTCAAAGTGGGCATGTTTGTGGGGGGAGGTGTGGAATACACCATGTTCTGGAGCGATCGTTTTTTCAACCAGGCACTGGGCAAAAAGACCCGCTTTTTGGCCGCAGGTAGTGGTTTTTTTGTGAATGTGGGCACACAAGTTTACATGGGACAACACAACCGCATCATTGTAGGATGGAAGATTCCCTACTACAAACTCAGCGCACAGAATTGGTATAACTATGGCAACAGTAATGTGGGCACACAGCAAACTCTCAAGCAATCTCTAAGCCTTGTGCCCCATGGGCAATTTTATGTGGGCTATGCTTACCTGTTTTAGAACCAGGTACGCGTTCATATAGACTTCAAAGGGTTTTGGGTAGCGATGAGGTACTGGTTAGCGATTCTTTGGATTTCTTTTTAAAACTCCCCTTAAAGTCTAACAGAGAGAAATTTAGCGCGTCGTCCTCGCACACTTCAATGCAACGCCCACAGCGCGTGCACTCCCCTGAATTTACCGCCGCGCTTTTCAAGCCCACCATCCACAACACCTGCGCCTCTGGGCACACTTCCAAACACAGATCGCACTTGGTGCAACGCATGGCGTGGTGCTGTACTTTCAAGAGCGCATAACGCCCACTGAGCGCATAAAACGCCCCTAAGGGGCATAGATGTGAGCAAATGAGTTTATCACCTATAAAGGTATCAATACAGAAGAGTAAAAGCCCAACCCCCACCCATGCGCCCGTACCAAAGATAATCCCCCTTTGCACAATGCCAATATAAGACACACTCTCAAAAGCAGGTAAGGATAGCACAAAGGAGAGAATAAGGCTTAAGGCTAAGAGTACATAGCGCGTGGCTTTGGGAATAGACATATACGCCCGCACAAACCCTAGTTTGCGCCGCACCCAAGATGCACTATCTACAATGGGGTTGATTGGGCAGACCCATGCACAAAAAGCGCGCCCTAAAATCAAGCCATAGACTCCTAAAATGATGAGTGCACCTAGCAGTGCCCCTAAACTCATCTGCAAACTAGCCAAATAGACTTGTAGCACGGCAAAAGGGTCGCTCAAGGGCACGCGATTAAAGAGCACAGACGCACTCAAATTGCCTGTCAAAATTGCATGCGCCCCGCCCCACGCAAAGAGGGCTAAGATTCCTGCCTGCACCACGCGCCTAGCCACGAGGTAGCGCACTACAGATCGCCTTGATTGAGATAATCCATGGGGTCGTCCTTATGGGGGGTTTTAGGGGGTGGTGTGGTGGAAGGGGTGGGCGCCCCCATTTTAATGTAGTGCGTATCGGCTTGCCCGCTCACAAACTCACTAGGCAGAACCCGAATAGCGGGCTCTTTAGTGATACACGCGCGCTCGCACAGCCCACAACCCACACACACGCTAGGTTCTACTACGGGCAACATGTAGGCGTGTTTGGTGTGGTCATCGTGTTTGAGCTCTAGCTTGATCGCCTTATCAATCAAGGGGCATACGCGATAACACACATCGCAGCGCACTCCCCAAAACGCCACGCAAGAGTGCGAATCCACCACCGCAATTCCCATCTTCAGCGAGGCGATCCCCTGACTAGGCTCTAAGTGCTGGTGATCGAGTGCGTCTGTGGGACAGGCTTTAATGCAGGGAATATCAGAGCAAAGGTAGCAGGGCACCTGGCGTGCGTTAAAAAAGGGGGTGCCTATCTTGGGAGTGTCTAGCAAACTAGCTAGTTTAAGCGTATCATAGGGGCAGGCCTTGACACATAGCCCACAACGCACACACGCGCTCAAGAAACGGGCTTCATTTTCAGCCCCCGGAGGTCTGAGCGCGTAGGTGCGCTTTGCTTTGAGCAAGGTCCCTAGAAACAGCGCACCCCCAGCGCACAAACACGCCCCCCCAATCGCCTTTTGCAGGAAGGCGCGCCGTTGCATGAGATCAGACCTTAGTGATTTTCACGGCGCACTTCTTGTAGTCGGTTTGTTTGGAGAGTGGACAAGTGGCATCTAAGCACACCTTATTGATGAAGACATTCTCATCAAACCATGGCACATAAACCAAACCAATCGGGGGGGTGTTACGCCCACGCATATCTACCCGCGCCTTGACTTTGCCCCGTCGCGATTCGATCCACACCGCATCGCCCTGATTAACCCCCAGTTTTCTGCCATCTTCTTCATGCATGTAGCACAAGGCTTCAGGCACAGCTCTAAAGAGTTCAGGCACGCGCATCGTCATCGTGCCGCTATGCCAATGCTCTAAAACCCGTCCTGTTGCCAGCCAGAAAGGATATTCTTTATTGGGGCGTTCAGGGGCTTTCATGAAGGGCCTAAAGAAAATCTTAGCCTTGTTTTCTAGGCTTTTGGGCGTGGTGGTAGTAGGAGCTTTGAGATCCCCACTGACGAGTTTTTTGCCCGCCTTGCCATAGAAAGCAAAATCACTACCCGGGGCAGCCTTTTTGGCGTAGTAGTCGTATTGCGTGTTAAAACGCCAAAGAGTTTCTTTGCCATTGACTACGGGCCAGCGCAAACCTCTAACATGGTGGTAGGCATCAAAATACGCTAAATCATGCCCATGCCCCTCCCCGAACTTGCGATACTCCTCCCAAAGGTATTTTTGGATGAAGAAGCCATAGCCCTTAAAAGGCTTGCCATCACTGCCCACGACATGGCGCTTATCCCCATGCACTTCAGAATTAGGTGCACCTTTGGCGATAGGGTCATTACTTTTATAGCGTTTGGCATACTTATTAGCAAAGAGCACATCATAGAGCGTATCGCTGTCTTTATAACCCATTTTGTGTGCTTGGGCTAACACATTGGGCAAAGTGAGTTTGTCATTAACCTTTTGTTCTCCCCAAACCTCCTTGAGTTTAAAGCGCTTGGCAAATTCCAAAATCTGCCACGTATCGCTCATGGCGTGTCCTACTGGGGTTACTTGCTGTTTCCAGTGTTGGGATCGCCGTTCCGCATTCCCATAAGCCCCCCATTTCTCATAAATCATCGCGCTGGGCAGAATCAAATCCGCCACTTTGGCACTAATCCCCGGGTAGCAATCGCTCACCACAATAAAGTTGTCCATCTCTCTAGCAGATTTGATCCAGTGATTGGCATTGGCGGTATTCTGCCAAGGATTATTGACCTGCACCCAAATAAATTTGACTTTCCCATCTTCTAGGGCACGCATCATGGCCAAAAAGTCATAGCCGGGTTTGGGATTGATGGTGCCATGGGGTACATGCCAAAGTTTCTCGGCAGTTTTGACATGTTCGGGGTTAGTTACGACCATATCTGCAGGCAGGCGATGGGCAAAAGTACCCACTTCTCTAGCTGTGCCACAAGCACTGGGCTGACCTGTAAGAGAAAACGCCCCACAACCCGGTTTAGCTTGCTTGCCCAGCAAAAAATGCACCATGTAAGCCTGTTCATTCACCCAAGAACCCCGTGTGTGTTGGTTGAAACCCATTGTCCAAAAACTCACTACTTTACGATCTTTTTCGATGTAGAGTTTGAGAAGATTTTGCAATTTGTGCTTAAAGCTCTCTAGTGATTCGTTGGCATCTCCCTTAGCCACTTGGGCCACATAATCCAGGGTATAAGGTTCTAGGGCTTCTTTGAATTGGGCAAAGGTGATCTCCCAGTGTTTGCCCGCTTCGTTTTGATGTTGCATGTGCAGCACATCGCCTGCCTTAACCCCTAAGTGTTTGAGAGCAATCGCCTCCTCTGCGTCCAAAGTAATAGCATTTTGCTTTTCTAAAGTGTCCTTTTCACTTGCTCTAAAGCCATGATGATTGGGATCGGATCGCATGCCATAGCCAATATCTGCATAACCGGTGGTGAAGACAATGTGCTTGTCGATGAAATCTTGATCGATTGCCTCAGGGTGATTATAGACGATTTCTCTAGCGATGTAGTTCCAAATGGCTAGATCCGTGTTAGGGGTGAAGATGATTTCCATATCCGCCATGCTAGAAGTGCGGTTGGTGAAGGTGGTCAAGTTAACCACTTTAACCTTATCGGCATTGCTCAATTTGTGATCGCTCACCCTAGACCACAAAATAGGGTGCATTTCTGCCATATTGGCCCCCCAGGTGATGATGGTGTCCGTGGCCTCAATGTCATCATAACACCCGCTGGGCTCATCAATCCCAAAAGTCTGCATAAAACCCACCACCGCGCTGGCCATGCAGTGGCGTGCATTGGGATCGATATTATTGCTTCTAAAACCCGCTTTGACTAATTTACTGGCTGCGTAGCCTTCCTGAATTGTGTATTGCCCGCTTCCAAAAACCCCTACCCCCGTAACGCCTAATTCCCGATAATACCTTTTAAATTGTTTTTCCATTTCATCAAAGGCGCGTTGCCAAGAGATGGGTTTAAATTTGCCTTTTTTATCAAATTCACCTTGCTCATTCACTCTCAAAAGAGGTTGCACCAAACGATCAGCCCCATACATGATCTTAGCGTTAAAATAACCCTTGATGCAGTTTAAACCCCTATTGACGGGAGCAAGCGGATCGCCTTTGGTAGCGACGATCTTATCGCCTTTGGTGGCGACCATGATTCCACAGCCCGTGCCACAGAAACGGCATACTGCTTTATCCCATTTCCAACCTGCCTGCGCTTGCTGCGCTTTAGCGGCTAGACTTGGGGGAGTGAGTAGCCCTGCGCTACCTAAAGCTGAAGTGATGGCCGCAGATTTTAAAAACTCGCGTCTGGAATTATCTTGTATTTCGCGTGGACCCGTCATGCAACACTCCTTATAATGATAGGGAGCTATTATATTCTAAAATTCGTTTAAGATGAGCGATTAGGGGTGTTTATAGTTAATTTTTATCATTTTTTGGCTATGATCGCGTACATTGCGGGCTTACAATACAATGGAGAGATACGAAATGGGGAGTCCCTACAAACATCTGACGCACAGGGCGCGCAGGTTACCACTTTCTGTGTACCGGTGGATTGGTTTTGTATGGCTATTGGGGGGTGTGTGCGGGGTGTTGTTTTGTGTGGAAACATTTGCTGTCAAAACCCACCAAGAATGGGTGCAGCATTTGGATCACACCGTGATTTCTTGGGTGCGCACTCACCCCATTCCCGTTCCTGGGAGTGGCTATGTGCAGTTCATCAGCGTGGCAACCTTTTTTGCATGGTCTAAGTTCACATTAACTTTGGCGGCGCTAGTAGGTTTGTTTTACATTTTTGTCCAAAGAGATAAAGTATTTGGGCTATTTTTTTTCTTGAGCATTGTTCTAGGCGAGACAACACTCAAAGTTTTGAAACTCTGGATCGCGCGTCCTAGGCCTAGTACAAATGGAGAAATACATTTGGCGCATGGTTTTAGCTATCCTAGCGGACATGCCTTAGCTGCCAGTTTGTTTTATGGATCGTTATTGGTTTTGGTGTGCGTGAGTTCTATGGAAACACGCACCAAATGGGCTCTAAGCCTCATCTTATTACTGTGGATTTACCTAATGATGTATACAAGAGTGTATTTAGGGGTGCATTATCCCACCGATGTGTTAGGAGGGTTTTTGATGGGTGTAACCTGGGTGTGTTGTTCGATGGGCTTGTATGTGGGATGGCCAAAAAACGCTAGAAGAGTATAGGGTAGCGCGTGGATCTTAAGAGTTTATTTCAACAGATTATCGATCTGTTTTCTAGGCTCAATAAAGCACAAAAAATCACTATTGTTACAGCTTTTGTGCTGGTGGTAGCCTTCCTCATCTTTTTGCTTGTTTACCCCACTCGGGGTAAGGATGATTTTTCTAATTACGGCGTGCTTTTTGAAGGAATGGACAATAGCGATAATGCCCTAGTGTTGCAGTACCTGCAACAAAAACAAATTCCTTATAAAATTCCCAAAGACGACACTATTCTGATCCCCAAGGATCGCATTTATGAAGAGCGTATTTCTTTAGCGTCTCAAGGGATTCCTAAAACCAGTAAAGTAGGCTATGAAATCTTTGATACGAAGGATTTTGGCGCGACAGATTTTGATCAAAATATCAAGTATATCCGTGCCATTGAAGGGGAACTCAGCCGCACCATTGAGAGTCTCACGCCTATAGATAAGGCCAGTGTGCACATCGCTATTCCTAAAGATAGCGTGTTTGTGAGTCGGGAAATCCCGCCCACTGCATCAGTAATGCTCAAGATCAAACCCAACATGCGCCTACTGCCCAAACAGATCATTGGTATCAAGAATTTGATCGCCGCTTCTGTGCCCAAACTTGTTGTAGAGAATGTGAAGTTAGTCAATGAGAATGGCGAACCCTTGGGAGAGGACAATGAATTAGATAGCACAAAAGAGTTGGCTCAAGCCCAGCTCCACTACAAGCAGAATTTTGAGAATTTACTCGAAAGTAAAATCTCTAACATCCTCAGCCCTATTGTAGGGGGGCGGGATAAGGTCGTGGCCAAGGTGAGCGCCGAATTTGACTTCAGTCAAAGGAAAAGCACTAAAGAAACCTTTGATCCCAATAATGTGGTGCGCAGCGAACAGACCATGGAGGAGAAAAAGGAAGGCTTCCCTAAAAAGGAAGTAGGGGGTGTGCCCGGGGTGGTGAGCAATATCGGACCTGTGCAAGGTGTCGCTAACGATCAACTCAGAGAAAAATACGAAAAATCCCAAAACACTACCAACTATGAGGTGGGCAAGACAGTAAGTGAAATCAAGGGGGAATTTGGGGTGCTTACCCGTTTAAATGCGGCCGTTGTAGTTGATGGGCGTTACAAAAAAGTGGACAAAAACGGAACAGAGACGATCGAGTATATTCCTTTAAGTGCTGAGGAGATGGATAAGATCAATGCGCTTGTTAAACAGGCAATTGGCTATAACCAAAATCGAGGGGATGCGGTGGCGGTAAGCAATTTCGAGTTTAATGCCAAAGCCACCAAGTATGTGCCCATGACTGCCTATGAGAAATTTGTCAATACTGCGGAGAAGTATGTAGGACCCTTTACATCTCTCTTTAAATATCTCATTATTGGATTGATTCTCTATGTCTTCTATAAAAAAGTCATCACGCCTTTCAGCCAACGCATGTTAGAAATCCACCCTGATGAGGAGGAACAGGTGCAATCCCTTTTTGCAGCAGATGAAGATGATGATGAAGAAGTTGATCGCTTTGGAGAGATGCGCAAAAAAGTGGAGGATCAATTGGGCTTGAGCGCGAGTTTTGATGAAGAAGATGTGAAGTATGATATTATGCTAGAGCGCGTTAAAGGAGCTCTTAAGGAAAAGCCTGAGGAAGTGGCTTCTCTATTCAAATTACTCATCAAAGATGAGGTGGCGATTACCAGTACAAAAGGAAACTAGATGGCAAAGCTAACTCCCAGACAAAAAACCCAATTAGATGAATTTACAATGTCTGAAAAGCTTGCAATTTTGCTCATTCAAGTGGGCGAAGAGGCCACAGCAGGGATTTTGCGCCATCTGGATGTAGATTCTATTACCGAGATTAGTAAGCAAATTGTCCAGCTAGATGGCACGGATAAGGCTGTGGGGGCAGCGGTTTTAGAAGAATTCTTTGCAATTTTACAATCTAACCAATACATTAATAGCGGAGGTTTGGAGTACGCGCGTGAACTCTTGATTAAAGCACTCGGACCAGAGCAGGCTAAGGTGATTTTGGAGAAGCTCAGTCGTAGCTTACAGACTCAGAAAAACTTCGCCTATCTAGGGCGTATCAAACCCCAGCAGCTTGCCGACTTTATCATCAACGAACACCCTCAGACCATCGCGCTCATTTTAGCTCACATGGAGTCTCCCAATGCCGCTGAAACGCTCAGCTTTTTCCCCGACGATATGAAGGCAGAAGTGAGTATCAGAATGGCGAGTTTGGGGGATATTTCCCCTCAGGTTGTCAAGCGGGTTTCTACTGTCTTAGAGAATAAACTAGAAGCTCTCACGAGCTATAAGGTCGAAGTGGGCGGTCTTAGAGCAGTGGCCGAAATCTTTAACCGTTTAGGTCAAAAGGCGGCCAAGACAACCTTGGCGCGCATTGAAAACATCGATGCCAAATTGGCCAATGATATTAAAGAGATGATGTTCACCTTTGAAGACATCTCTGGCTTGGATAACTTCGCCATCCGCGAAATCCTCAAAGTAGCTGATAAAAAAGACCTCACCTTGGCGCTCAAAACCTCTACAGAGGAGCTCAAGGCTAAATTTTTGAGCAACATGAGTAGCCGTGCCAGCGAGCAGTTCATTGAAGAAATGGCCTACTTAGGGGCAGTAAAAATTAAAGATGTGGAGTCCGCTCAACGCAAGATCATCGAGATAGTCCAATCGCTTGCTGAAAAAGGCATTATCCAAATGGGTGGAGAAGAAGACATTGTTGAATAATTTCAGTGAAGAGAATTTGATCGCTAAGGACGATCTCTCTAAGCATACTATTGCGCGTTACGAATTTAAATCCATTACCGATTTTCCCTCCGAGCCAGAGCCTGATAAAGATACGCCCCGTGTTGCGCCCCAACCACCTCCAGAACCTCCCCTAGAGCCTCTCACGCGTTCCATTCAACTGGAGAATGAGCTCGTGGAGTGTTTGCTCAAAAAAACCGATGAGCTCTCCAGCCATCTAGCCAAGCTGCAAATGCAATTTGAAAAGAGCCAAGAGGAAAACCAAACCCTTTTACAGCAAGCTAGAGAAGATAGCTACAAGCTGGGCTTTAAAGAGGGAGAGCAAAAGGCTAAGGATGATCTAAGTGCGGGCATCGACGAAGAGAAAAAGCATCTCCTGCAATCCTTGAGCGCGATCGATCAACAGATGCAACAATCTCAAACCCACCTAGAGACATTAGAAAAGGAGTTGAGCGCGATTGCTGTGGAAATCGCCAAAGAGGTTATTGTCAAAGAAGTGGAAGAAAAGAGTCAAGAAGTTGCGCTAGCTCTAGCCAAGCAACTTTTACAAAATATCATGGATGCGACGGATATTTGCTTGAAAGTCAACACTCTGGATTACCCCTATCTTTCCCAGCATCTCAAAGAGATGCCAAAAATCAAGTTAGAGCCCAATGATGCCATTGCCAAGGGAGGCGTGCTTATCAGTAGCTCTCAAGGGAATATCGATGGCAATTTAATGACTCGCTATAAAAATCTCAAGGAAAGCGTGCTAGATAATCTAAAGGTATGAGATGGAAGCGGTGCCGGTGAGAGAATTTGAAGTATTCGAACAAGAGGGTGCAGCACTTGAGAAGCTGTGCACATTGTTGCGTAAGCGCATTTTAGAAGTGGTGAGTTCTAAAGGAGGGCATCTAAGCTCATCATTAGGGGCGACCGAACTGATTGTAGGCTTGCATAGTGTCTTTGATAAAGACAAGCACCCTTTTATTTTTGACACCAGCCATCAAGCTTATGCACATAAACTCTTAACTGGGCGTTTTGAGAGTTTCGACACCTTACGCCAGATACACGGCTTAAGCGGGTTTTGTCACCCTGGCGAGTCGATCTATGATTATTTTATCGCTGGACACAGCTCTACGGCAATCTCTGTGGGTGTGGGAGTAGCTAAAGCGTATGCGCTTAAGGGCGAGACACATGTTCCCATTGCAATCGTGGGGGATGGGAGCTTGAGCGCAGGGCTGGCTTATGAGGCACTCAATGAGCTAGGTGATCGCAAATACCCTCTGGTGATTCTCTTAAACGATAATGAGATGAGCATTTCTAAACCCATTGGAGCAATTAGCAATGCCCTTTCCCAGCTCATGGCTCGCCCGCTTTACCAGTCTTTCCGCGATAAGATAAAGGCTGTGCTAAAATCCATGCCAGAAGGGGTAAATTACTTGGCTAATCGCTTTGAAGAGTCCTTTAAACTCATCACACCGGGGATCCTCTTTGAAGAATTGGGGATTAGCTACATGGGTCCTATAGACGGGCATGACTTAGAAGCCGTTGTGCAAGCGCTCAAACTGGCCAAAGAAACCAAAGTGCCTTTGTTAATCCACGCCCAAACTACAAAGGGCAAGGGCTATAAGATCGCTGAAGGACCCTATGAAAAATGGCATGGAGTAGGTCCCTTTGATTTAGCTACGGGATTACCCAAGAGCGCTAAAGATACTTCTAAGCCCCTAAGTCCTACAGAGATTTATTCGAATGCCTTACTTGCCTCTGCCTCTGAAGATGAAAAAATTGTTGGGGTTACAGCGGCGATGCCAGGGGGTACAGGGCTGGGCAAGCTCATAGATGCCTATCCTGATCGCTTTTGGGATGTAGGCATTGCCGAACAGCATGCCGTAACCTCTATGGCCGCATTGGCTAAAGAGGGTTTTAAGCCTTTTGTGAGCGTTTATTCGACCTTTTTACAAAGAGCTTTTGATCAAATTGTGCACGATGTGGCTATTATGTCCTTACCTGTGAAATTTGCTATCGATCGGGCAGGAATTGTGGGTGAGGATGGCGAGACTCATCAAGGCCTGCTAGATATTGCCTATTTGCGTCCCATTCCCAACATGGTCTTGCTCGCCCCCCGTGATAACGCCTCATTAAAACACGCCATTGCCTTTGCCAAAGAATACCATGTGGGTCCGTGTGCGTTTCGTTATCCACGAGGAGGCTGGCTGCTCCCGGAGGGAATGTTTGAAGCAACTCCCTATGCCTACGCTAAGAGTGTGCTGCTAAAGGGAGGGAAGGATATTTTATTCGTGGGCTATGGTAATGGGGTGGGGCGCGCATACCAAACTCTTAAAATTCTAGCCAAAGAAAACCTAGATATTGCGTTACTGGACCTATGTTTCTTAAAACCTTTGGACACAAGCCTTAAGGAAATCTTAACTTCTTATTCTCGAATCTATGTTTTTAGCGATTCATACTGCATAAGCGGTGTGGGAAGTGCGCTGCTAGAATTTATGGCTCAGATAGGATACCTTCCCACTCTCTTTAAAAGTTTTGAAGTGCCCGATTTCTTCGTTTCTCATGGCAACACAACTTTGATTGAACAAAGTCTAGGAATCGACCCTGTGAGCCTGGCGGATAGGGTACGCCAAGACCATGAAAGTTTAAGGGATCTTTCTAGTGACGCGTGCCATCTTCGCTAACAGACTCCACCACTTTGTTTTCAAAGAGCGATAGAAGTCTTGGCTTATTGCCGTTGCTACATATCCGTGAACCGCTCCTCCCTAAAGGGAGGAGCTTCCTAACTAACAGAAACCAGCGTTTCTGAGCTCGAAAGGCTTTGCTG